>NZ_JBVHOQ010000004.1:0-106921 GCF_055568375.1 Streptomyces sp. NPDC026062 | reverse complement strand
CCGCGCCGGCCCCCGCCCCCCCCGCCCCCCCCCCGGGCCCGCCCCCCCCCCCCCCCCCCGGGGGGGCGCCCCCCCCCGCACCCCCCCCCCCCCCCCCCCCCGGGGGGGGGGGGCCCCCCCGCCCCCCCCCCCCCCCGCCGCACGCACCCGGGCAAGGCCACACGGCCGATCCGTCCGGGCCCGGCGGACAGGCGGCAAGGGCCGATTGCGTACGGATCCGGCCACGGCGGGTGGAACGCCGGCCGTCGGGCCGACGGCGAACGAGACAACTCTCCTCGTCCACGCCCCTGTTGAGGCAAGGCGCTTCCATACTCGGTCGCGTCCGTCCGTCCGGCACGCCTCGCACCCGGGAGATTCCATGGCGTTCCCCACCCGCCGCCGCGTCGTCACCACCGCACTGGCCACCGCGGCCGCAGGTACCCTTGCACCCCTCCGGACAGCCACCGCGGGCGAGGCCCTGCCCGCCCGGGTTCCCCGGCCGCTGCTCCGGGCGCACGCGCACAACGACTATCTGCACTCCCGGCCGCTCCACGACGCACTGGCACAGGGATTCACCAGTGTCGAGGCCGACATCTTCCTCGTGGACGGCGAACTGCTCGTCGCTCACGAGGCCACCGGCCTCGACCCCGCCCGCACCCTCTCCGCGCTCTACCTCGATCCCCTTCTCGCCAGGGTCCGCGCCAACCACGGGACCGTGTTCCGAGGCGACCGGACACCCGTGCAGCTGTTGATCGACATCAAGACGGACGGCGCGGCCGCCTACGCGGAACTCGACCGGCAGCTCCGCCGTTACCGGCAGATGCTGACCTCCTTCCAGCACGGTCGGGTGCGCCCGGGAGCCGTCACCCCCGTGATCTCCGGAGACCGGGCCGCCCGTGCTCCGATGGAGGCCCAGCCGACCCGCTACGCCTTCTACGACGGCAGGCTCGACGACCTCGGGACCGAGTCCGCGGCCTCGTTCATCCCCCTCATCAGCGGCAGCTGGACGGGGACCTTCAGCTGGCTGGGCGCCGGCCCGATCCCTCCCGCCGAACGGGACGCGCTGCGGACGGTCACCGCCGTCGCGCACCGTGCGGGGCAGCGCGTGCGCTTCTGGGCCACGCCCGATGCGCCGGGGCCCGAGCGCGAGGCGGTCTGGGCCGAACTGCTGGCGGCCGGGGTGGACCACCTCAACAGCGATGACCTCGCGGGCCTCGCCCGGTTCCTCCGTACGCACGACAGCGGCCACCGGTACACGCGCTGAGCCGGCACGCGCTCCCCGTCCCTGACTGAGGAGTTCGCAACCCGGCGGGGCTGTTCCAGCCGTACCCGTTTGGCGGACGTGCCAGTGCGCCGGACGGCTCCTCCGCTGCGCCACACTGGCGCCGAATGCCGCAACTCGGGTGCGGCGGAGGAGGTTTGCCATGGCCATTTCGATCTCACTGGTGCTGCTTCTGCTGATTCTCGCGGTGATCTTCCTCCGCGGCGGGGGACTGAAGATCTCGCACGCCGTGGTCTGCGCCCTCCTCGGGTTCTTCCTCGCGGGCACGAGGATGGCGCCCACCATCCAGGAAGGCATCATGGCCACCGCGGATGTTGTCAGCAGCATCAGGCCCTGACCGCGGTACCCGGACGGCGGCCGGTTCCGAGACGGCGGAACGCCGCCGGCCGGGCCCTCCACTGTCCGGGCGGTCGCCCGTATCCCGGGGCGGGCCGTCGGCCGGTCCGTAGCAGCCGCGTCGGCGGCCGTGCTGTCGCTGCCGGTGGCACAGTCGGGCAGCGGCGCGACATCGCGCACGAACGGTCCCGTTCGGTGCCTGAACATGCCGGAACATGATCGTCGCGGTCAACTATGCGCATATCGCCGCCAATCCGGGACTGCGGGCATTCGGGTGTGAAACGGTCCGGCTGGGGCGCGGGACGGGCCGGACCGAGGCCTCGCCCGGCGCTGCGACGGCCAACGGGCGCTCCGCCGGCCCGGGATCCGGAGAGCGCGGCCATGTCATCCCCTCCATTCGGACGCGACCGGGGCGCCGCCCATCGCGAGCACTGCATGAGCAGCCGCTGCTGCCGGTGCCAGCAGCGGCCCTGGACGACGTCCGTCGGCAGTGAACGCCTCTGCGGGCTCTGCGCCTCCTGCTGCCGGGAGTGCGGCCGGGCGCCCGCCCCGTATCTGGACGGGCTCGACCATGGACTCTGCGGTGGCTGCCGGGGGCTGTGCGGCCGTTGCGGTACGCCGCTCGACGCTGACGGCGACTGCCAGTGTCCGCGATGGCAGCGGCCGGGATCCGACCCGATCGGCTATCTCCTCCATGCGCTGCCGCCGCCCCTCGCCAGGGCGTTCTGCGGCCGCTACCCGATTGAACTGGTGGCCCTGATCAGGCGGGAGCTCGGCCGGCGCACCCCGGATCAGCTTCTGGACCGGGTCGAGCGCCGGTGGAACGCGCGCTGGTCCCACTCACTTCAGGAACAGGACGAGGAAGGGCGTCGCCGGCAGCCTCTGGAGATCGCCGAACAGCTGCTCCGGCCGGGACGCTGCGCCGAGCCGAACTGCGAGGACGGCAGGCTGCTCACCTCCGACTCCCCGTGCCCGCAGTGCGCGAATCCACTGCACCGTTTCGTGCCCGCACAGTCCGACCGCGGGACGGCCCCCGACCGGGCCAGGAACACGGCCGCCACGATCAGACGCGAGCTGCTCGACCGCCGTACGGGCGGACGGCGTTGAGGCCCGATGCGGGGGCGGGCCTCGCGCGGTCCGGCGACATTGCGCTGTCGTGAAGCGTCCATGAAACGCCATGCATTTCCATGGACACCTCAAGGAGCTCGTCCTAGCGTCGGGCGGCGGCGCGACCCCTCCCGCCCACGACCGAGGAGCCCGATGTCCCCGCAGTCCAGAAGTGGACCCTTCCGAGCGCTTGCCCTGATACTTGCCCTCTGTGCGTCGGCCATCATGGTGTCCGGTGTGCCGGCCGTCGCGGCCGAGATCCCGCGGGCCCCCGGGCACCGGCTGGTCAGCGACTACACGGGCGGTCCGGCCACCGCCGCTCCCCTCCCCGGACAGGCCCCGCCGCAGCACCCCTTCCTCGCCCCGAACGGCCGCAGCGGTATGCATGCCGACGCGGCGGGCAGCGGCACCTACCCGTACGAGGGACCGCTCGGGCGCGACCCGGAGGTCAGCAGCGAACAGATCGCGCCGCTGGGCGGCGAATGCGCCACCGCCACCTTCGACGCGGCGGGCCGGCTGATCACGGTGTGCGGCACGTTCACCGGGTTCCTGCTCAAGCTCCTGGATCCGCGCACCCTCGACACCCTCGCCGAGTACGCACTGCCGCAGCGCTCCTCCACTGTCGAGGCCATCACCCGGCTCGACTTCTCGAAGATCTTCAAGGACACCTCGGGCGGAGCCTATTTCTACCTCGACGACCAGGACCGGGTGGTCCTCGCCGACTCCCGCCAGCACATCCAGCGGATCGCGCACGAGCAGGCCGCGGACGGGAGCTGGCGATTCACGGTCGTAGACGACTGGGATCTCACCGGCCAGGTGCCGCACGACTGCGTCAGCTGGACCAACCTCTACCCGAGCGGCACCTGTGACCCCGTCACCTCCGTCATGCCCGACTGGCAGGGCCGCATCTGGTGGGTGACCCGGCTCGGCCGGGTCGGCACGGTCACCCCGCAGACCTCCGGAATCCGGTCCGTGCAGCTCACCGGCGAGGAGATCCAGAACTCCTTCTCCGTCGCCGAGGACGGCGTCTCGATCGTCACCGACCACGCCCTCTACAGCTTCGCGGCCGCGTCCGACGGCACCCCGCGCGTCCAGTGGCGACAGACGTACGACCGGGGGACCGGCACCAAACCCGGCTCGGTGAACCAGGGTTCGGGCACCACCCCCGACCTCTTCGGTGACGGCGACGACTACGTCGCCATCACCGACAACGCCGACGACCGGATGAACGTCCTCGTCTACCGCCGCGCCCCGGACGTCCCCGACGACCGACGCCTCGTCTGCAAGATCCCCGTCTTCGGCGCCGGCGCCTCCACCACCGACAACTCCATGATCAGCTGGGGCAACAGCCTCGTCGTCGAGAACAACTACGGCTACGAGAACGTCGGCACGCTCCTCCTCGGCCGCAGCGTCGTCGGCGGCGTCGCCCGCATCGACGTACGGCCCGACGGAAGCGGCTGCGACACGGTCTGGGACAGCGCCGTCCGCTCGCCCTCCACCGTGCCCAAACTGTCCACCGCCAACGGCCTTCTCTACTTCTACGAGAAGGAGCCCAACGCCCTCGGAATCGACGCCTGGTACCTCACCGCCGTCGACTACCGCACCGGAGAACGCCGTTGGTCCAAGCTCACCGGCACGGGGCTCTCGTACGACAACAACTGGGCGCCGGTCACCATCGGTCCGGACGGAACGGCGTACGTCGGGGTCTTCAACGGCATCGTGGCGGTCCGTGACACCCAGTGATTCCGGCGCACGACGGCGTCAGCCGGCCGCGGCCCAGGCATAACGGTGCTCGGGCCGGCCGGTGTCGCCGTACTTCAGGCTGAGGCTGATCCGGCCCGCTCCCTCCAGGTACTTGAGATACCGGTGGGCGGTGGAACGGCTCAGCCCCGCTCGGACCGCCACCTCGTGCGCGGACAGCGGCTCACCGGCCGACGACAGCACCTGGCGGATCACCTGGGCGGTGGGTGCCGAATGTCCCTTCGGCAGACCCGCCGCCGGCACGGACTCGGGGGTGCGCAGCGCTCCGAAGATCTGGTCGACCTGCTCCTGTCCGGCCTCGCCCCGGCCGCTCTCCACACCTTCCAGGGTGCGGCGCAGCGTCGCGTAGCTCTCCAGCTTGGACCGGAGACCGCCGAAGCTGAACGGTTTGACGAGGTACTGCAGTGCGCCGAGCCGCATCGCCGTCCGCACGGTCACCACATCGCGGGCAGCCGTCACCATGATCACGTCGGCGGGACGACCGAGCCGGTGCAGCTGGGCCACGAGCGTCAGACCCGTCCGGTCCGGCAGATAGTGATCGAGCAGGATCAGATCCACGTGCTCACGTTCGAGAACGGACCAGGCCTGCGCGGCCGTGTGCGCGCGGGAGACGACACGGAATCCGGGCACCCTGGCCACGTACGCCGCGTTGATCTCCGCCACGCGGAAGTCGTCGTCCACCACCAGAACGTCGATCACTGTGTCTCTCCCACTTCACTCAACTGCCGTACGGCGAGTGCCTCGGGCAGCACGACGGTGAAGACCGCGCCACCGCCCGCCCTGGCGGTGACCCGGGCCGAGCCGCCGTACCGCTCGGCCAGGCGGCGCACCAGCGGCAGGCCGATTCCGCGCTCCCGGTGAGCCGGAGGCCGCTTGGTGGACCATCCCTCCATGAAGATCCGCTCCCGCATCGCCACCGGGACCCCGGGACCGTTGTCGCTGACCCGCAGCACCGCCCCGGCCCCCTCGGCCAGCAGCTCCACCTCCACCAGCGTGGCCTCGTCCAGGGCGTTGTCGATGAGGGTGCCCAGTACGGTCACCAGGTCCCGGGGGTCCACCACCACATGAGGCAGCCGGGTGGCGGGGGAGATGCGCAGGGAGGCACCGCGTTCGGCGGCGACGGCCGCCTTGCCCACCAGCAGCGCCGACAGCAGCGGATCGCTGACCCGCTCGGCGACCTGCTCGGCCGAAGCGCGGTGCAGATCCGTCACCTCGGTGACGAACTCCACCGCGGCCTCGTGCCGGCCGAGTTCCAGGAGGCCCAGCAGCGTGTGGAGCCGGTTGGCATGCTCGTGGTCCTGCGCGCGCAGCGCGTCGAGCAGGCCATGAGTGGAGTCCAGCTCACGGCCCAGCAGTTCGAGCTCGGTGCGGTCGCGCAGCGTCACGACCGCACCGCCGTCGCCGGTCGGCATCCGATTGGCGATCAGCACCCGGCCCCGGCACACGGTGAGCAGGTTCGCGCCGTCCACCCGCCCCGTCAGCACCTCCGCCGTCCGGCCCGGCGCCAGAACGTCACCCAGCGGCCGGCCGACCGACTCCGGCGTCAGATCGAGCAGCCGCTGCGCCTCGTCGTTGAGCAGCCGGATCCGGCCGCGGGCGTCGAGCGCCAGTACGGCCTCCCGGATGCTGTGCAGCATGGCCTCGCGCTCGTCCAGCAGCGCGGAGATGTCGGCGAAGGCGAGACCATGGGTGCCGCGCTGCAGCCGCCGCGAGACGACGAGGGCCGCGAGCACCCCGACGGCCAGCGCCACGCCCGCGTACTGCAGAAGCGTCGGAATGGTGCCCAGCAGCCCCTGCCGGACGCTCTTGTAGGCGATGCCCACCGAGACGGCCCCGACGACCGAGCCGTGCCGGTCACGCAGCGGAACCTTCGCGCGGGCCGAGCGGCCCAGGGTGCCGACGTCGATCTGCATGACCTCGCGCCCCGACAACGCCATGCTCGGATCGGTCGATACACGCATGCTGATCCGGTCGGTCTCGGTGTGCGACCAGCGCACGCCCCGGGTGTCCATCACCACGATGTACAGCGCCCCGGTGGCCCGCCGGATCCGCTCCGCCTCGGCCTGCACGGGCCCGGTGGGGCTGGGCCCGGTGGTCAGCAGCTTGTCGGCCAGACCGGGTTCGGCGGCGGTGGTCTGGGCGATGGACAGGGCCCGGCGCATGGCCTGGCTGTCGAGCTCGTGGCTGAGGGGCGCGAGGAAGAGCCCGGTGACGAGCATGACCACGCCCACGGTGATGGCGACCTGAGCGAGCAGCACCTGCGCGAAGACACGACGGGGCCAGTGGATCCGCATGCCGTCGCCCTCGGTCTCTCTCGCAGCCCTCGAATCCGGTATTCCGATTCGTTCCGTGTGAACGCAACGTAAAGCCCGCCGGCCGTGCTGCCTACCCCTCGTTCCGGCTTCGTTGTGCGGGCGTGAGCACAATGGGCAGAACCCCGGCTTACGAGCACAAGCCACGGTTGTGGGCGCAAGGCTCCCGCCCGTGCCGGGCCGCCCCTAGCGTCCCGCCACATGAAAAGCGAAACGAGCCCCGCCATCGAGCTGCGGGGGGCGAGCAAGGCGTTCCGGACTCCGTCGGGGGCGCTCCACACCGCCGTACGGGATCTGGATCTGACGATCGGCCGGGGCGAGTTCGTCGCCGTGGTCGGTCCGACCGGATGCGGTAAGTCGACCACCCTGACTCTGGTCAGCGGACTGGAGGAGCCGACCGAGGGCGAGGTCCTGGTCGCCGGTGAGCCGGTGCGCGGTATCGGGGACAAGGTCGGCTTTGTCTTCCAGCAGGACGCGGTCTTCCCCTGGCGGACCGTCCTGTCCAACGTGATGGCCGGGCCCCGTTTCCGGGGTGTGCCGAAGGCAGAGGCGAAGGAACGGGCCCGGACCTGGCTGGCCAGGGTCGGCCTCACCTCGTTCGAGGACCGCTATCCGCACCAGCTCTCCGGCGGGCAGCGCAAGCGGGTCGCTCTCGCGGCCACGTTCGTCAACGATCCGGAGATCCTGCTGATGGACGAGCCGTTCTCGGCGCTGGACGTGCAGACCCGGGCGCTGATGTCCGACGAGTTGCTGGAGCTGTGGGGCGGAACCGGTGCCTCCGTCGTCTTCGTCACCCACGACCTGGAGGAGTCCATCGCCCTGGCGGACAAGGTCGTGGTGATGACCGCCGGACCCGCCACGGTCAAGGAGGTCTTCGAGATCGGACTCCCACGGCCGCGGAAGGTCGAACAGGTGCGGCTGGAGCCCCAGTTCCTGGAGATCTACCGCGAGATCTGGACCTCACTGGGCGAAGAGGTCCGCATCACCCGGGAAAGGCGTGCCGCCGATGCCGCCTGAGACCGTCACCACGGACGCCCCGCTGAAGCTGAACAGGACCGGACGGACCGAGGCCCGCGCAAGGGCCGCCCGCAACCGAAGACTGCTGGTGCTGGGCAGCCGGGCCGCCGTACTCGTCGCGGTCGTCGGGCTGTGGGAGTGGCTGGCCAGGACCGCGGTCATCGATCCGTTCAACTTCTCCATGCCGTCGAAGATCTGGGACCAGATCCGGATCTGGGTGACCGACGGCACCGCGCAGGGCTCCCTGTGGGAGCAGATCTGGTACACGCTCTACGAAGCACTGCTCGGCTGGGTCATCGGCGTCATCGCCGGCGTGCTGCTGGGTATCGCACTGAGCCGGGTCCGGTTCGCCGCCGATGTGCTCGGGCCGTACATCAAGGTGCTCAACGCGCTGCCGCGCATCGTGCTCGCCCCGGTCTTCCTGATCTGGTTCGGCCTCGGCCCGGCGTCGAAGGTCGCCTCCGCGGTCGTCCTGGTGTTCTTCCCCGTCTTCTTCAACGCCTTCCAGGGAGCCCGGGAGGTCGACCGCAACCTCGTCGCCAACTCCCGCGTCCTGGGTGCCGACAGCCGGCAGGTGACCCTTCAGGTGGTCATCCCCTCGGCCACCTCATGGATCTTCACCAGCCTGCATGTCAGCTTCGGCTTCGCGCTGATCGGCGCCATCGTCGGTGAGTACATCGGAGCCACCAAGGGACTCGGCCTGCTGGTCGCGGCCTCGCAGGGCACGTTCAACGCGGCCGGTGTCTACGCCGCCATGGTCATCCTCGCCGTCGTCGCCCTGCTCGCCGAAGCGCTGCTCACCTTCCTGGAGAAGAAGCTCTTCCGCTGGAAGCCGGCCGACGCCGGAGCCGCCCGCTGAACGCCCCCTTCCCTCGTGCGCCACCCCTCCCCGCCGCTTCTCACAAGGACGTGAACCAGATGCGTATGTCCCCCCGGGTCCCGGCCCTGGCCGTCGTCGGCGTGCTTGCCGCCGCGAGCCTGACCGCCTGCGGAGGCGACTCCGTCTCCGCTTCAGGCGACAAGAACGACAAGGTCAAGATCATGGTGGGCGGCCTGGACAAGGTCATCTACCTGCCGGCGATGCTCACCGAGCGGCTCGGCTACTTCAAGGACGAGGGCGTGTCGGTGCAGCTGCTGACCGAGCCCGCGGGCGTTCAGGCGGAGACCGCACTGGTCTCCGGCGATGTGCAGGGCACGGTGGGCTTCTACGACCACACACTGGACCTCCAGGTGAAGGGCAAGCAGGTCGAGTCGGTGGTCCAGCTCTCCCAGGCCCCGGGCGAGGTGGAGATCGTCTCCAACGACGCGGCGGACGACATCGGTTCGGCGAAGGACTTCAAGGGAAAGAAGCTCGGGGTGACCGGGCTCGGATCCTCGACCGACTTCCTGACGAAGTACCTCGCGGTCGACAACAACGTGCGGACCAGCGAGTTCACCCCCGTCGCGGTCGGCGCCGGCCAGACCTTCATCTCCGCGCTCCAGCAGGGCTCGATCCACGGCGGCATGACCACCGATCCCACGGTCGCCACCATCCTTGACAAGAAGCTCGGCAAGATCCTCATCGACATGAGGACACCCGAGGGATCCAAGGAGGCGCTGGGCGGGCTCTACCCGTCCTCCAGCCTCTACATGCGGACCGAGTGGGTCAACGGCCACAAGGCGACCGTGCAGAAGCTGGCCAACGCCTTCGTGAAGACGCTGAAATGGATGTCGACGCACAGCGCGGCCGAGACAGCCGCGAAGATGCCGGCCGACTACGCGCAGGGCGGCGGCGCTGCGCTCTACGCGCAGTCCATCAAGAACACCCTCCCCATGTTCACCACGGACGGGGTGATGCCGCCGGACGGTCCGGCCACCGTCGAGCGGGTCATGAAGGCCTTCAACCCCAACCTGAAGAACGCCGATGTGGACCTCTCCAGGACCTACACCACGGAGTTCGTGAAGAAGGCGCACTGAGGGACGGCCGAGCGCGCTCCATGCCACCCGACGAAGCACCCCGTACGCGGCCGCGCGAGTGCCGTGACGCAGCCCGGCCGTGTCACGGCACGCGTGCGGCCGCGCCGCTACTCCGCGGCGGCGTCACCTGTCGCGCGGTCCGGTCCGGCCGGTGCCGTGGGAACCGTCGCTGCCGAGCCCTTCCGGACGGCCTCGACCGCCGCTTCGTGAAGCGCGCGACTGGCCTCCTCCGTCGGACAGGGCACGGGGCTGCCCGCCATCGTGAACCAGTCGGCCGCATCGGTGTACTGCACAGTGATCTGCGCCGTGCCTTCGGCCCAAGTGGTGTGGACGGTCAGGTCGCCGGACAGCGGCCCGACCTCCTCGGTGAGCACTCCGCCGTGCCCCGAGTAGATGCCACGTGTCGTCCAGGACGCCCAGGTCATGTATCCAGGCTCGCACCGATGCCCGCGTAACGCGACCCACGGGCGACAAGTCCCCGGAACAGCCCGGCCCGAGGCCCGTGACGGCGGAGCCCCCGGCGAACCGCAGGCCGTGCCGCCCGCCGCCCCCGGCCGCGACGGCCTTGGGACCCTCCCCGAGGAACACGCAGGTCCGGGGCGGTTGCTCCGGTGATCGGGTGACACCCGGGCGCGGCACGTCATGCCGGGCCTGCGGCGCGGTTAGGTATGCGGGCATGACATGTGACTCCCCACCCAAGAACACCGGATTCCTCCGCACCCGGCGCTTCCGCGCAGCCGGCGCCGCAGGCGTCCTCCTGGCCGCGGCCCTTCTCACGGGCTGTGGCCAGGACAGCGGTGACACCTCGGTCGGTACGGCCACCTCGGAAGCCGCACGCGCCGTCCCCGAGCGGACCGCGACCCCCTCGGAAAGCGCGAGCAGGAGCGCGTCGGCGAGCGCCACGCTGACCAAGGACCAGAAGGACCGCAAGACACTCCTCGACTCCACCAAGATCACCTTCGACAAGGCCGTCACGACGGCGGAGGGCGCCGTCAGCGGCGGCAAGGTGGTCGAGCTCGATCTGCGGGGGCCGGGGGATTGGGACGACGACACCGACCGCGAGAGCGCGTCGCCCACCGCGACGGCCTCGCCGTCGGGAACCGCCTCGCCGTCCGGGACGGCCTCCCCTGCGGGGAGCGCCAGCCCCTCTGCGACGGGCACCACCGCCTCACCCAGCGGGAGCGCCTCGCCCGCCGCCACCGGCCCGGAATGGGTCGCGACGGTTGCCGCGAAGGACGGGACCGAGCACAACGTGCGCATCGACGCCGTCTCCGGCAAGGTCATCAAGTCCACCGAGGACTCCGAACAGGACGCCGGCGAGAAGAGCCGCACGGCCGACCAGATCGCCCAGGCCAAGCAGACCCCGCAGCAGGCGGCCAAGGCGGCCACGGACAAGAAGAAGGGCACGGTCACTTCCCTCGACCTGGAGATGAACGACAAGAACGTCCTCGTCTGGTCCGTCGACGTCGTGGACAAGAGCTGGAACGAGACCACGGTCGACATCGACGCGGCCACCGGCGCCGTCACCGCCGAGAAGACCGACACCGACTGATTCCGTGCACGGCCCGGTACCACCGCACGCGGAGCAATGCCCCCGGTTCGCACGGACCGGGGGCATTGCTCCGCGCTGTGCCGCGGGCCGTGCCAGGATCAGAGGGACGTGGCGTGCGCCCCCTGCTCCTCCCCGGCCACCGGCGGCGCGAACTGCGTCCGGTACAGCTCCTCGTACCGGCCCCCCGCGGCCAGCAGCTCGTTGTGGGTCCCCCGCTCGACCACCCGGCCCTCCTCGACGACGAGGATCAGATCGGCCGCCCGCACGGTCGACAGCCGGTGTGCGATCACCACGGCGGTGCGCCCCTCCAGCGCCTCGGCCAGGGCCTCCTGCACCGCGGCCTCCGACGTGGAGTCGAGGTGAGCGGTCGCCTCGTCGAGAATGACCACGCGCTGGCGGGCCAGCAGCAGCCGGGCGATCGTCAGCCGCTGACGCTCACCCCCGGAGAGCCGGTAGCCGCGCTCTCCCACCACCGTGTCGAGCCCGTCGGGCAGCGAGGCCACCAGGCCGTCGAGCCGGGAACGGCGCAGCGCGTCCCAGATGTCGTCCTCGGTGGCTTCCGGCCTGGCCAGGGTCAGATTGGCGCGGACCGACTCATGGAAGAGATGCCCGTCCTGGGTGACCATCCCGAGCGTCTCGCGGATCGACTCGGCGGTCAGCTCGCGTACGTCGATGCCGCCGAGGCGTACGGCACCGGAATCGGCGTCGTACAGCCGGGGCAGCAACTGGGCGATCGTCGACTTCCCGGCGCCGGACGAGCCGACCAGAGCGACCATCCGGCCGGGCTCGGCACGGAAGGAGACCTCGTGCAGGACCTCCGTCCCCCCGCGCGAGTCCAGCGTCGCGACCTCTTCGAGCGAGGCGAGCGAGACCTTGTCGGCCGACGGATAGCCGAACGAGACACCGTCGAACTCCACCGACACCGGCCCCTCCGGCACCCTGCGCGCATCCGGCTTCTCGGCGATCAGCGGCTTCAGATCGAGGATCTCGAAGACCCGCTCGAAGCTCACCAGCGCGCTCATCACCTCGACCCGCGCACCGGCCAGCGCCGTCAGAGGGGCGTAGAGCCGGGTCAGCAGCAGAGCCAGGGCCACCACGGCACCGGGTTCCAGACTGCCGCGCAGCGCGTAGTAACCCCCCAGCCCGTACACGAGGGCCAGCGCCAGCGCGGAGACCAGGGTGAGCGCCGTGATGAACGTGGACTGCGCCATGGCCGTACGGATTCCGATGTCACGGACCCGGCTCGCACGGGCTGCGAACTCGGCGGACTCGTCATCGGGCCGGCCGAACAGCTTGACGAGCGTGGCTCCGGGGGCGGAGAAACGCTCGGTCATCTGCGTGCCCATGGCCGCGTTGTGAGCGGCCGCCTCACGCTGCATCCGCGCCATGCGGGAGCCCATCCGGCGGGCGGGGACGACGAACACCGGCAGCAGGACGAGCGCGAGCAGGGTGATCTGCCAGGAGATGGTCAGCATCACCGTGAGCGTCAGCAGCAGGGTCACCAGGTTGGAGACCACCCCGGAGAGCGTGTTGCTGAACGCCCGCTGCGCCCCGATCACGTCGTTGTTGAGCCGGCTTACCAGAGCCCCGGTACGGGTCCGGGTGAAGAAGGCGACCGGCATCCGCTGGACATGGTCGAAGACGGCCGTACGCAGGTCCAGGATCAGGCCCTCGCCAAGCCTGGCCGACAGCAGCCGGGTCAGCAGGCCGAGCCCCGCCTCCGCCACCGCGATCACGGCGATGAGCAGCGCGAGCCGGGTGACGGTCCCGCTCTCCTCACCCTGGACGATCGCGTCGACGACCCGGCCGGCCAGCACCGGCGTGGCCACGGCCAGCAGCGCCATGACGACGCTCAGCAGCAGGAAACGGTAGACCTCATGGCGGCGTGGCCGGGCGAAGCCGGCGACCCGGCGCAGGGTGGCCCGGGAGAAGGGTCTGCGGTCCTGTTGGGCGTTCATCGCGCTGTGCAGCGACGACCAGGCGGTGACTTCCATACTCATGCGGTGCCTCCGGGGTGCGAAAAAGCCTGCGTGGCTCCCGGACACGGACCGGGGCGCAGAAGGAACGCTATGAGCTAAAGCGCACTTGAGGTCAACGGATATCTCTGCGAGGGCGCGGAAGGAGCAGCGTCGAAGACCGGATCCTGCGACAAGAGCGCAGGTCGGCGGCCTGGCCGCCCATTCCTCGGTGCCGTCGGCGGCAGCGGATGCGGACCACGTAGAATCGGCCCCTGTTTCCGGCCGAACGATGGCAAACACAACCGATTGAGGCAGTGCGACGTGAGTTTCACCGACAGTACCGATGCACCTATCTACGCCGGACTCGTGGAAGAGCACGGGGACGTGCCGGCCGAGGTGCGCAGGGTGGCTGAGGAGACGTTGCGCGAGGCCGACCGGGCCATCGACTTCAGTGACGTGCGAAGGGCGGCCGCTTACCGGTAGCAGCCGGGGGCCGGCCTCGTGGGGCCCCGCGCCCCACTGCCGTCCCGACATCTCGCACTGCGGACCGGGCTCTCCCGTCGGAGCATGGAACGAGCAGTCGCCGACGACATCGGGACGAAGGGATGCCGGATGGGTGGTGAACGGCATGAGCCGCCTCCGGACGGGGTCGAGGCCGAGCTGGACCAGATCGACGCCCTGAACCACATGGCGGCGCCCCGGCCCGGCCCCCCGAGCCCGCCGCTGCCGGTCGAAGGGACGGAGGAGGAGGCCAGGCGCCGCGACTCCCGGCTGCTCTCCGCCGGGCACGACCTGGCCGAGTCGGATTCCGTCGATGAGGTTCTGAAGCTGGTGTCCGCCCTGTATGCCCCCGCATTCCCGCTGGACGGCCAGTGTGTGTTCGGAATCGGTGAGGGAAGCCTGAACGCCCTGGGGCAGTACGGCTTGCAGCCGGGAGGCGTCGACCGGGACTTCCGGATGCCGATGACGACCGGCTATCCGGCGGCCGAGGTGGCCAGAACCGGGCGGGCCGTCTATCTCGCCTCCCAGGAGGAGTACCGCCGCCGTTTCCCGGCGACCTGGCACATCTCCGCCCGCAGGAGCCGCGCGGCGTGGGCCTTCGTGCCGCTCGTGACCGCCGGACGGATCACCGGAGTCTGGCTGACCGCCTTCCGCGCACCCGTGGCGTTCACCGCTGCCGAGCGCGCACTGCTGACGACGACCGGGCGGAGGCTCGCCCAGGTGCTGGAACGGGCCCGCGCCAGCAGAGCCGAACTCGAACTCTCCCGCGGTCTGCGCCACAGCATGCGCACCGACGGCCCGGCCATGACCGGACTGAGCGTGGCGACGCGCTATGTGCCGACCGGGGGAGGCCTCATGGTCGGCGGGGACTGGTACGACAGCATCGACCTGCCCAACGGCCGCCTCGCCCTGGTCATCGGCGACGTCCAGGGACACGATGTGCACGCGGCGGGACTGATGGCCCAACTGCGCACCGCCGTACACGCCTACGCGGCGGAGGGGCACGGTCCGGATGCCGTACTGGCACGGGCCTCACGCTTTCTGACCACGCTCGACGAGGACCGGTTCGCCACCTGCCTCTACATCGAGGCCGATCCGTCCACCGGTGACCTGCACATCGCGCGGGCCGGACATCCGCATCCGGTCCTGCGGACCCCGGACGGCACCTGTCTGGTCAAGCATGTCAGCGGCGGTCTGCCGCTGGGCCTGATGCCCGGCGAGGAGGACTATCCCGTCGACATCGTGCGCCTGCACGACGACGAGGTCCTGATGCTGTGCACGGACGGGCTGATCGAGAACGGCGGCCACGACATGTACACCGGCTGGGTCCGGGTACGCGACGCGTTCTCGCCCGGCCCCGTGGATGATCTCGAAGGTATGGCCGACCGGCTCATGGCGGCCGTGCTCAGCCCCGGCCCCGGGGACCGGGCGGACGGCACCGCGCGCGACGGCGACGACATCGCCCTTCTGCTCCTTCGCCGGGACCCCGGGCAGGCACGAGCGGAGATCAGCCGGCGCCGGCTGATGCTGACCGTGGGCCAGGACCAGGGTGAGGGGCTGGCCGAGGCGAGGGCCGAACTGAAGGCGCTGCTGCACGACTGGGCGCGGCCCGATCAGGTGGACACCGCGGTGCTCCTGGCGACCGAACTCCTGGGCAACGTGCTCGTCCACACCGACCAGGACGGCGCGCTGACCGCGTACGTCACCGGTGAGACCGGCCGGCGCCGGCTGCTCGTCGAGGTCATGGACCGGGGCGACGAGCTGCCCCACCAGCGGACCCCCGGCGAACTCGCCTCGTCGGGACGAGGCCTGATGCTGCTCGACATCCTGGCCGATCAGTGGGGTGTGCGCCCCGAACCCGAGGGCAAGACAGCCTGGTTCGCGCTGGCCGAAGGACCTCCGGCGGACGCCGGTGACTCAGCTGCGGGCTGATCCCGGCGGGACCCAACCGCGCGGGCCGGCCCGACGTTCCCCGCCGGGCCGGCCTCAGGGACCGGTCTGCCGCGGGACGTTCAGCGGAACGTCCGGGCGTACTCGTGGAGGAACAGCGCCTCGACCTGCGCCATGTGCTGGATCTCGGTGGGGTCGACGCTCTCGTTCGGGGCGTGGATGAGGCACTGCGGCTCCTCGACCCCCATCAGGATGATCTCGGCGGCCGGATACGCGTCCGCGAGGGCGTTGCGGAGCGGGATGGACCCTCCCTGCCCCAGGAACGCCATCGGCTTGCCGTACACCGCGCGCATCGCCTTGCCGAGCGCACCGTACGCCGCGCCGTCCGTGGCCGCGCGGAACGGTGAACCGGTGGACTCCGGCTCCACCTTCACCCGCACACCCCACGGCGCGGCCTTCGTGAGGTGGCCGGTCAGGGCGGTCCGGGCAGCGGCCGCGTCGGTGCCCGGCGGGATGCGCAGGCTGACCCGGGCGCGGGCCGTCGGCGGTACCGAGGCCGCCGATCCGACCACCGGTGGGCAGTCGATACCGAGAACGGTGACGGCCGGGCGGGCCCAGAGCCGGTCGGCCACGCTGCCGGTACCGGTGAGAGGCACACTGTCCAGGACACCGGCGTCGGTACGGAACCGCTGCTCGTCGTAGCCCGCGCCCTCCCAGCCGCCCGAGGCGTCCAGACCGTCGACCCGGGTCGCCCCCGACTCCGGATCCCGCAGCGTGGACAGCAACTGGATCAGGGCCGCCAGCGCGTCGGGGGCGGGGCCGCCGAACATTCCGGAGTGGACCTCGCCGGCCAGCGTGTCGACGGTCACCACGACGTTCACGAGTCCACGCAGCGAGGTGGTCGCGGTACCGAGGCCCACGGCCGCGTTCCCGGTGTCGCAGACCAGCAGGGCGTCGGCCGTGAACAGTTCGCGGTGCGCGGCCACATACTCCTCCAGACCGCCGGTGCCCTGTTCCTCCGATCCCTCGGCCACGAACTTCAGACCGACGGGGATGTCGTCGCCGAGCGCCCGCAGCGCGGTGAGGTGCATGACGATGTTGCCCTTGCAGTCGGCCGTGCCGCGCCCGTACCAGCGACCGTCCCGCTCGGTCAGGGTGAACGGCGGTGTCGTCCAGGCGTCGTCGTCGAGCGGGGGCTGCACGTCGTAGTGGCAGTAGAGCAGTACGGTCGGGGCGCCCGGCGGCGGCGGACGGTGTCCGATGACCGCGTTGCTGCCGTCCGGCGTCTCGGCGAGATGTACGTCGTGCAGCCCGGCCGCGGTGAACGCGTCGGCGACCCACTGCGAGGCCCGGCGGCACTCCTCGGGCGGGTACTGCCGGGGATCGGCCACCGAGGGAATGGATACCAGCTCGGTCAGATCGGCCTGCGCGCGCGGCATCAGCCCGGCGATGCGGTCCGCGAGTTCGTCGGGGGTCATCAGCGCCTCACGGTGTCGTCGGTCTTGAGATCGTCGATCTTGTCCTGGATCCTGTGCAGCTTGTCCGGGCAGTAGATCTCAAGGATCTTGGCCTCGGCCCTGACCGCCCGGGTGTCCGCGATCACCGGACGCATACCGGGGCCGGTGGCCCCGTTACCCAGATTGATCTTCCACAGCGCGGAGTTGAGCGCAGAGCCGGGCTTGTCGCACACCTGCCCGCCGTCGTTGCCCAGCGTCCGCTCGATGGTGTCCACGTCCGGGCGGGGGAGCCCGGCGTCCTCGGCGGCGTCGGCCAGCTGCTCGGCCTTCTGCGCCGCCTGGTTGCCGGTCTTGACGTTCTCGTACCGGATGACGCCGACGACGGCGAGCGCCACCAGGATCACGATCACTCCGATGTACAGCCAGCGGTGCTCCGAGGCGAATCGGGTGGGGCTCATGACATGGCCTCCTCGTCGGCCGCGGCGGTACGCCAGCCCGGCTTGCGCAGTCTGAGGAACAGCCACGGGATCAGCAGGCCGAGGATGACCAGACCGCCGCCGATGACACAGATGTAGACCAGCACGCTTCCGTTGCCGAACTGGGAGGGCGGCACGAAGCCGATCGCCAGCGCCGCGACGGAGGCCAGCAGGCCGACGACGCACATCACGTTGATCGCGGGGACCCGGTAGCCGCGAGGGTGGTCCGGCTGCGTCCGGCGCAGCCGCATCGCCGCCACGAACATCAGCAGGTACACGATCAGATAGACCTGAGTGGTGATGGTGGAGAAGATCCAGTAGACGCTGGAGACGTTCGGGATCAGCGCGTACATCAGGGTGATGACGGTCGTCACCACGCCCTGGGTGACCAGGATGTTCTGCTGGATGCCGTGCTTGTTCAGGCGCTGGAGGTACGGCGCGGCAGGTAGCCCTCGCTGCGGGAGATCTCCAGGAGGCCCTTGGACGGGCCGGCCAGCCAGGTCAGCATCCCGCCGAGGGCCGCCGACACCACCATCACCGCGGCGATCGGCGTCATCCAGCCGACGTGGAAGTAGGCGAAGAACGCGTCGAACGCCTGCATCACACCCGCCGTCAGGCTCAGCTGGTCGGACGGCACCACCCAGCTGATCGCCAGCGCGGGCAGGATGAAGATCAGGAGGACCAGCCCCATCGCCAGGAACATCGACTTCGGATACTCCTTCGCCGGGTTCATGAGCGAGGAGACGTGGACCGCGTTCATCTCCATGCCGGAGTATGGAGAGGAAGTTGTTGACGATCAGGACGAGACTGGCGAGGCCGGCCCACTGCGGCAGCAGGTGGGAGGAGGCCATCGGCGCGGCGGAGCTGTTGCCCTGCCCGAGGAAGACCATGCCGAGCACCACCAGGACGGTGCCGGGGACCAGCGTCCCGATCACGAGTCCCCACGAGGAGAGCCCGGCGAGCGCCTTGGTGCCCCGCGAGGAGATCCAGACCCCGGACCAGTAGAGCACCATGATCACGATCGCGGTGTAGACACCGTTGGAAGCCAGCGCCGGATCGATGACATAGGCGACGGTGGAGGCCACGAACGCCAGCAGACTCGGATAGTAGAAGATCGTCATCGCGAACTGGCACCACACCGCGAGGAACCCGAGCGGCTTCGAGAGCCCCTCGCTCACCCAGCGGTACACGCCGCCGGGCCAGCCCGATGCCAGTTCGGCCGAGACCAGGGCGGTCGGCAGCAGGAACACGATCGCGGGGATGAGATAGAGGAAGACACAGGCAAGCCCGTAGACGGCCATGGTGGGGGCCGCCCGCAGGCTCGCCACCGATGCCGTGGTCATCAGGGCCAGGGTCAGCCAGCTGAGTCGTGGGGCCGCCGGCCGGGCCCTGGCCACGGGGCGTCCCGCTTCCTTCGGCAGGTCAGCCGGCATGTCCATCGCGCTCATGCATACCTCCGGTCGGAACGCCACAGGCACGGGGCGTTCAGACCGCCAGCTTCCGGTGACCGGTCCGCGTTCGCGCGCGGGTCACCCGAACGGGTGACGCACGAGGGCTGCCCCGAAACCGCGGGCGCGCCGAGGCGGCGAGGTGCCCCCCGAGAGCGGCTTCTGTCGGAACTGTTGACAGCCTTCGCGGGAACTGGCTTCATGAGCAACGCCTTTGGGAGCGCTCCCACGCCTCCGCGGTGCCGTGCCCCCACCGACGTACGGAAGGGATTGTTCCGTTGCGCCCGCTCACTCTCCCCACCCTGCGAAGACGACACCGGCCGGCCGTCGGCAGTCCCTCCGCACGCCGCCCCGGCGCCCTCGCGCCGGCTCTCGCTCTCGTTGCCGGACTGTTGCTCCCGCTGTCGTTGTCCGGCAACGCCGCCGCCGCACCGGCCTTCGCCTACGGCGAAGCGCTGCAGAAGTCCGTGCTGTTCTACGAGGCTCAGCAGTCGGGCCCCCTCCCGTCCACCAACCGCGTCGGCTGGCGCGGTGATTCGGCCCTCGACGACGGCAAGGACGCGGGCCTGGATCTGACAGGTGGCTGGTACGACGCCGGTGACCACGTCAAGTTCGGCCTGCCGATGGCCTTCTCCGCCACCATGCTCGCCTGGGGCGGCTCGGAGCAGAAGGACGCCTACGCGGCCTCCGGTCAGCTCTCTCACCTGAGGGAGAACCTGCGGTTCGTCAACGACTACTTCCTCAGGGCGCACCCGTCACCCAACGTCCTGTACGGGCAGGTGGGCAACGGCGGGGACGATCACAAGTGGTGGGGACCGGCCGAGGTGATGCCGATGAAGCGGCCCGCCTACAAGATCGACGCCTCCTGCCCGGGCAGCGATCTGGCAGGCCAGACGGCCGCGGCCCTGGCCTCCTCGTCGATGGTGTTCGCCGACAGTGACCCGGCGTACGCCGCGAAGCTGATCACCCACGCGAAGCAGCTGTACACCTTCGCCGACACCTATCGCGGCAAGTACAGCGACTGCATCACCGACGCGCAGTCGTACTACAACTCCTGGAGCGGGTACAACGACGAACTGGTCTGGGGCGCGATCTGGCTGTACAAGGCCACCGGCGACTCCTCGTACCTCGCCAAGGCCGAGTCGTACTACGACAACCTCTCCACCGAGCCGCAGAGCAGCACACGGTCCTACCGCTGGACGCTCTCCTGGGACGACAGCTCCTACGGGGCCTACGTGCTGCTCGCGCAGCTGACCGGGAAGCAGAAGTACGTCGACGACGCGAACCGCTGGCTCGACTGGTGGACGGTCGGCGTCAACGGGCAGCGCGTTGCCTACTCACCCGGCGGCCAGGCGGTGCTGGACAGCTGGGGATCGCTGCGCTACGCGGCGAACACCGCCTTCGTGGCGCTGAGTTACTCCGACTGGCTGACCGACAGCACCCGCAAGGCCCGCTACCACGACTTCGCTGTCCGCCAGATCGACTACGCGCTCGGTGACAACCCGCGCAAGTCGAGTTACGTGGTGGGCTTCGGCAGCAACCCGCCGACCAAGCCGCACCACCGCACCGCCCACGGTTCCTGGACCGACCAGATGAACAGCCCCGTGGAGAGCCGGCACACGCTGTACGGAGCTCTGGTCGGCGGACCGAGTGCGGCGGACGACACCTACACCGACGACCGCGCCAACTACGTGAACAACGAGGTGGCCACCGACTACAACGCGGCCTTCACCGGAGCGCTGGCCCGGCTCTACGGCGAGTACGGCGGAGCCCCGCTCGCGGACTTCCCACAGCAGGAGACGCCGGACGGGCACGAGATGTCCGTCCAGGCCTCGGTCAACGCGGCCGGCGGCAACTTCACCGAGATCAAGGCATATCTCGTCAACCGGTCCGCTTGGCCGGCGCGTGCTCTCACCGACGCCTCCGCGCGCTACTACTTCACCCTGGAACCAGGGGTCACGCCCGCGCAGATCAGCCTCACCACGAACTACAACCAGTGCGGTGAGGTGACCGGTCCCACGCATGACGAGGGCGATGTCTACTACGTGACGGTGGACTGCTCAGGCACGGACATCGCACCCGCCGGCCAGTCGGCGTACCGCAAGGAGGTCCAGTTCCGGATCACCTCGGCCGGGGCCTGGGATCCGGCGAACGACTGGTCCTACCCGTCGTCGGCCACCACCCCCGGCACCACGCCGGTGGACGCACCGCACATGGTGCTGCTGGAGGGTCCGGCGCCGCAGTGGGGCAGTGCACCGGACGGGGGCCCGGACCCGACGCCCGGACCCGATCCGACCACGACCCCCGATCCGACCACGACCCCGGATCCCACGCCGACGCCCGAGCCGACACCCGACCCGACGGACCCGCCCGGTCAGGCCGGTTCCTGTGTGGTCACCTACCGAGTCAGCCAGTCCTGGGACAGCGGATTCACGGCTGACGTCGCCGTCCGGAACACCGGGCCGGCCCCCGTCGACGGCTGGCGGCTGGACTTCGCCTTCGGCGGAGCCGAGACGGTCGCCAACGCCTGGAACGCCATCGCCGCCCAGACCGGCTCCCGCGTCACGGTGAAGAACGCCACGCACAACGCGGGAATCCCGGCGGGAGGCACCGTCTCCTTCGGATTCCAGGCCACCGGTGCGCCGACGGAGACGCCCGCCTCCTTCACCCTCAACGGGACGGAGTGCGGCTGACCGGCGCTCCGGCGGAGCGCCGGACGGGGCACGCAGAGCCGCTGCGGCGAGGTTCCGGCCCGCCGTGGCGGCTCTGAGATCGCCCCTGCCGGTGGCCCGGTCGCGAGGCGATGGGACGATATCCGCATGCGGCAGCTCACCGAACCGATGAACGTGGACGAACCTGTGTGGCCGATTCCGAGGGCGGTCGGGCGGCAGGAGGGCCCAGGTGCGCCCGGGCGCCGAGGTTCCGTCTCCGTCCCCGGGAAGGAGCGCGCGTGAAGATCGTCGACGCGAAGGCCGTCGTCACCAGCCCGGGACGCAACTTCGTCACCCTGAAACTGACGACCGACGAAGGCCTCACCGGCCTCGGCGACGCCACACTCAACGGACGGGAGCTGGCTGTCGTCAGCTACCTCACCGACCATGTGGCACCCCTGCTCACCGGCCTCGACCCGCACAGGATCGAGGACACCTGGCAGTACCTCTACCGCGGCGCCTACTGGCGGCGCGGGCCGGTGACCATGGCCGCGATCGCCGCCGTGGACGTGGCGCTGTGGGACATCAAGGCCAAGGCCGCGGGGCTGCCGCTCTACCAGCTGCTCGGCGGCGCGAGCAGGGACCGTATCGGCACCTACGGACACGCCAACGGCCGCGACATCCCCGAGCTCCTCGACTCCGTACGGGCCAGGCTCGCCGAGGGCTACCCCGCCGTCCGCATCCAGACCGGAATCCCCGGGCTGAAGGCCGTGTACGGCGTGTACAACCAGGACGAGGACGGCACGACCGTCGCCCACCAGCAGGCCCGCCCCCTGGTCGAGGACTGGGACACGGACGCGTACCTGCGCCACACGCCGGCCGTCTTCGAGGCGGTACGCGCGGAGTTCGGCGCCGGGCTGCCGCTGCTCCACGACGCCCACCACCGGCTCACCCCGGTCCAGGCGGCGCGGCTCGGCAAGGACCTGGAGCCCTACCGGCCGTTCTGGCTGGAGGACTGCACGCCCGCCGAGAACCAGGAGGCGCTGCGTCTGGTCCGCCGCCACACCACCACGCCGCTGGCCGTCGGCGAGGTGTTCAACACGGTGTACGACTACCAGGCGCTGATCACCGAGCAGCTGATCGACTACGCGCGTTCGGCCGTCACCCACTTCGGCGGGGTCACCCCGCTGCGCAAGCTCTTCGACTTCGCCGCCCAGTACCAGGTGAAGAGCGCCATCCACGGACCGGAGGACATCTCGCCGGTCGGGATGGCCGCGGCCGTCCACCTCGACCTGGCCGTTCACAACTTCGGCATTCAGGAGTACTCGGGCCACAACGCCCTGACCGAGGAGGTGTTCCGCCACGCGTACACCTTCACCGACGGATACCTGCACCCCGGCGAGGCGCCGGGCATCGGTGTGGAGCTGGACGAGGAGAGGGCGGTTGCGCATCCGTACGCGCGCGCCTACCTTCCGGTCAACCGCCTCCGGGACGGCAGCGTCCACGACTGGTGAGCCGGGGGCGCCGCCGTCGTCCGGCGGGGGACCGTTACGGGTAGGCGGGCTGAAGGCCCGCGTACACCCCTTCCCTGCCGATCAGTTCGTCGTGCGTCCCCACCTCCGCGATCCGGCCGCCCTCCATCGCCACGATCCGGTCGGCGCCCTGGATCGTGGAGAGCCGGTGGGCGACGACGAAGACCGTCCGGCCGTGCACGAGCCGGGAGAGAGCTTCCTGTACGAGGGCCTCCGAGCGGTTGTCCAGTGCGGAGGTGGCCTCGTCGAGTACCAGTACCCTGGGATCGCGGATCAGCGCGCGGGCGATGGCGAGCCGCTGCTTCTGGCCGCCCGAGAGGCGCGCCCCCCGCTCGCCGACGACCGTGTCCAGACCGAGCGGCAGATTCCTGACGAACTCCAGTGCGTTGGCGTCCGCCAGCGCCCGCATCAGCGTGGCTTCGTCGGTGTCTCCCATCCCGTACGTCACGTTGTCGCGGATGCTGCCCTCGAAGAGGATCGACTCCTGGGGAACCACGGACAGAAACCGCCGGTAGCTGCGCAGGTCGAGGCCGGCCATATCGGTTCCGTCGAGGAGGATGCGGCCCGAGGTGGGCCGGATGAATCCGATGAGGAGGTTCAGGACGGTCGACTTGCCCGCGCCCGACGCGCCGACCAGGGCGATGGTCTCGCCCGGCCGTGCCGAGAGGGTGAACCCGTCCACGGCGGGGGCCGCGTCCTCGTATGCGAAGCCGACGTTCTCGAAGTCGATCCGGCCGGTGACACGGTCGACCTGTGCCTTGCCGGCGTTGTGTTCGAGGTCGGGTGCCTGGAGCACCTCGCCTGCCGAACGTACCGACTCCAGCCCCTTGGTGAGGATGGGCGCCAGGCCCAGCAGCGTGGTGACGGAACCGGTCAGGACGGTGAAGAAGGCACTGAGCATCACGACGTCGCCGGGGGTGATGGGCATCCAGCCGTGGTAGGCGACCAGAGCCGACCCCGTCAGGCACAGCACCCCCAGCGTGTTGAGTATGACCCAGGCCAGCGACCCGAAGCGGCCGTTGATCACGTCCAGGCGCAGACCGGCCGCGAAGACCTGGCGCAGCGAGCCGTCGACCCGGCCGAGCGCGGTGCGCTCCAGTCCGTGGGCGCGGGTGATGGGTATCAGGGTGGTCATCTCGCCGACGCGGGAGGAGAGTTGTTCGACCTCGCGCCGGAAGGACTCGTTGTGGCTGCGCAGCCGGGAGCGCAGCTTCATCACGAGGAAGCCGGCCGCCGGCACCACGATCAGGAAGACCGGAAGGAAGGCGGGCACGCGCACGCCGATGACGACGAGCCCGCCGATCAGTGTCACGACGGCGCCGAGGCCCATGTCGGCGCTCTGCTGCATCATCTGCTCGACCGACTCCACGTCGCGGACCACCTTGGCCTGCAGGACGCTCGAACTGACCCGTGAGTGATAGCCGATGGACAGCTGCTGCATCCGGCGGCACAGCGCCGAGCGCAGGGTCGTGCCCATGCGCCGGATGCTGCCGCCGAGGCAGCGTACGTACCACTGGTGGAGCGGGTAGTTGATCACGAGGATGAACAGCAGAACACCGGTGGACTTCCAGAGCCCGGACTCCGGGCCGTGCTGGACGACCACGTCCAGCACCGTGGCGGTGATCAGGGGAAGCAGCCAGATGGGGCTGTGCTTCACGACGAAGATGACGGCCGCGAGGACCAGCCGCCCGCGGTCGGGCCGGAAGAGGTGGCCGAGCGTACGGATCGGGTTCTCGCCGCGGTAGCGGTGGTCGAGGTGGTCAAAGGGCGCCAGGGGTTCGGCGGAGGGTGGGGAAACCGCTTTCTGCATGGTGTCCATCCCACCCCGCCCCCGCTGTCCGGAGCAACTCCGTTCCACGGACAGGACAGGAAGGTGCCGGGTGCGCCACGGCGGGTTCCAGGTCCCTACGGGCTTCAGTGGACGCGGACTTCGGCCGGCAGGGGCTCGGGTACCGGCTCCTCGTGGCGCGGGCGGCCCGCCGAGGCGATGGCGCCGGTGACCAGGCCGGCCAGCAGGCCCCAGAACGCGGAGCCGATCCCCAGCAGTGTCACGCCGGAGGCAGTGGCGAGGAAGGTCACCACGGCCGCCTCCCTCGACGCCTTGTCGGCGAGTGCGGCGGACAGCGAGGCCTCAATGGTGGCGAGCAGACCGATGCCGGCGATCGTCAGGACGAGTTCCTGCGGCATCGCGGTGAGGAGCGAGGCGACGGTGGCACCGAGGAGACCGACACAGAGGTAGAAGACGCCTGCCCACACGGCGGCGAGATATCGCTTGTCGCGGTCGGGGTGCGCTTCCTCGCCGGTGCAGATGGCGGCCGTGATCGCGGCCAGATTGAGGCCGAACGCGCCGAAGGGAGCCAGAACGGCGTTGGCCGCCCCGGTCCATGTCATCAGTGGCGAGACCGGCACGTCGTAGCCGGCGCCGCGGATCACGGCGACGCCGGGCAGATTCTGCGAGGCCATCGTGACGACGAAAAGGGGAGCGCCGACGCTGACGAGGACCTTCCAGTCGAACTCCGGTGCCGTGAAGACCGGGGCGGCCAGGGCGAGTCGGACCTTGCCCAGTTGCCAGCCGCCGGTGAACACGGTGGTCGCCACGCCCGCGGCCAGCGCCAGCAGCACGGCGTAGCGGGGAAGCAGGCGCCGGCCCAGCAGATAGATCACGAACATGGGGAACGCGACCGCGAATCCGCCGTCCATCGTGCTGAACAGCCCTGTTCCGAACCGCAGCAGTACCCCGGCGAGGAGCGCGGCCGCCAGGGGCACCGGGATCCGGCCCATCAGCCGGCCGAACCAGCCCGTCACCCCGCTCACGAGGATGAGCAGCGCCGAGAAGACGAAGGCGCCGACCGCCTGAGCCATCGGCACACCGCTCAGTCCGGTCGCGAGCAGCGCGGCTCCCGGCGTCGACCACGCGGTCACGACAGGGGCCCGGAAGCGCAGCGACAGTCCGACGCAGGTGCAGGCGAGCCCGACACCGAGCGCCAGCATCCAGGAGGAGATCTCGCGGGAGTCGGCCCCCGCCGCCTGCGCGGCCGTGAAGACCAGGGCGGCCGAGCTGGTGACGCCCACCATGACGGCGATCAGTCCGGCGGCCACGGCCGAGGGCGGCGCGATCGAGCGAATGCGGGTGATCGCGAACATGAGTGAGCCACTTCCCCTGCGATGTGCCTGACCGGGTGCTGCCCCTGGCTGGACCGATGGCCCGCGGTTGACGGGGCGTGCCCGTGAAGGTGCGTTCCGTATACGGAACGTTCTGTATGTGGAACACTAGAGAAGCGGGCCGACGCCCGTCAACCGGAGAGTGGAGCGGGTGCACGGCCGATGGGGCTGAACGAGGACGTGGGGCGCAGGCTGCGAGCGCTGCGGCGCGAGCGGGACCTGTCCCTTTCGGAGCTCTCCAGGCGCTCCCGCGTGGGCAAGGGCACGCTCTCGGCGCTGGAGAGCGGCACCAGGAATCCCACCCTGGAGACGCTGTACGCACTCACCACGGCGCTCGGTCTACCGCTCAGCGCCGTGCTGAGCGACCCGCTCCCGGCAGGGGGCTCCGGTCCGGCACTCCCCGGTGTCTCGGGAAGTGCCGTCACCGCTGTCCTTCTGGAGCGGCACGAGGACGGGCCCGCGGTCACCGATGTGTTCCGCATCAGCATCAGGGCGGGCGCCGTGCAGCAGTCGCAGGGGCATGTCCCGGGCACCCGGGAGAGCCTGATGGTGCTGGCCGGGACCGCCGTCGTCGGCCCGCCGGACGACACCAGTACCGCGGGTCCCGGTTCCTGCGCGCACTGGCGGGCCGACGCGCCCCACGTCTACGGCGCGCCCGACGGCGACGTGCAGGGCATCCTCTTCGTCCGCTATCCCCCGGCGGGGGAGCCCGCGGAGGGTGTGGACCGGGGAACCGCTCGCGCCTCGGACTGAACGCCTGGGCTCACGCCGCGTCGGACACGGCATCGTCCGCGCACGAGAACGCGGAGCGGTCGTCGGGCACGGCATCGTCCGCGCACGGGAGCGCGGAGCCGTCGTCGAGCACGATGTCGTCCGCGCGGGGGAAGGCGGGATGGCCTTCGAGGCGTCGGACGAACTCCTGGAGCCGGGGATACGCGGACAGGCAACCGGCCGGGCCCGGACGGACGAGCGCCACCCAGAGGTCCACGTCGGCGGCCGTCAGCTCCGCGCCCAACGCATAGGGCCGCAAGGAGAGACTCTGTTCCATCAGACCGAGTGCCGCCGAGCGCTCCGAGGGCGCGGCGGACGGCGTGACCTTCCGGTCCAGCAGTTCACGCAAGGCTTCGACGTCCCGGGCGAGTGCCGGCGGGTGGAGCGCGGAGGGGCGTGACTCGTCGTGCCCGGACAGCAGACCCGCGAGATCGCGCAGAATGCCGGGCGTGTGGTTGCTGACGATGCGGCCGCTCCAGCGGTCGCGCAGCGCGGGTGCCGTCAGCGGTCCGTCGTAGTGGAGCACCGTGGCCTCGTACGCACCGAGCAGCGAGGCGAAGGCCTCGGGCGTCCCGGCCGGGTGGGTCAGGAGCGTGGTGGTGACCGAGTCCCGCAGCCCGAGGAGATCGAGTGTGATGGAGATGCGCAGCGAGCGCGGACAACTCGCCGACAGGAACAGTTCGTAGCGGTGTGGTGCGGGATAGAACCCGCCGGCGAGCCCGACGCCGATCCGGCTGTGGAAGCGGGGGGACCGGACCCCCGACGAGGGGCGAAGGCCTGCGGCGCGGGATGCGGCGGCGGACGAAACGGGGCCGCAATTCGGTGACTTGCCTGTGATGGAACCGCGTGATGCTGTCTCGGGCATGACTCTCCCTGTGGGGATCCCTGGGGGAACGACGAAGCCACCGTCACCTCGTGGGCGCCGGCGGCCGGATGCGGAACGACTGCGCTTGCGTACCGGTCCGGACCTGGAGGACCCGAAGGGTCCCGAAGCGATCACACCGGAAAAAAGGGAATCCGGCGGATCGGACCGGGACAGGTCCTGCGTGTGGACTAGTAAGCGCTGGAGACACGCAACAGATCGATGTGCAAGCGCCTCGTCAAGCCGTTCCTGGGCAATTCCCACCGGTCCTGCCATCGGGGCTCGCGAGACGCGAGACCGCGCTTGCCCTGTCGGTGCGACAGGACCCGGTCGTCACCCGGGGCACCCCATCGCGGTGGAAGGGTTGCCTGCCAGCGGGCCGGGGCCGATCACCGCACGAGCGGGAGACCCCGCACGGGCAGCGCTGACAATCGTGACCGTCCACGTCAGTCTCGGTGCGCCCGGTGGTGCCGTCAAGAAGGCGGGACCGGCCGTCTCGCCTGGTGGTCACCGGCGTTGCCTTCCGATCCGGTACGGCACCCGTTTTCCGGCCGGCCCGCCCCGGCTGCCGCTCGGCCGCTCCTGATCCGCCGCCCGCCCGGGGCGACTTGGAAGCACTGGTGCGGCCATTCGGCCGGTCCACGCCCCCGGCGTACACCCGGGGCGTGGAGTCCGGCCGACCGTGCGTGGTTCAGCCGGCGCTCAGCAGGTTGACCAGACGGATGTAGCGGACCCAGTCCCAGTGGGGACCCGGGTCCGTGTGGTCCGTACCCGGGACCTGAACGTGGCCGAGGATGTGCGCCCGGTCCTTGGGGATGCCGTAGCGGTCGCACACCGAGGCCGTCAGCAGTGCGGACTTCTCGTACATGGCGTTGGTGAAGTAGGAGGGCTGGTCCACATAGCCCTCGTGCTCGATGCCGATGCTACGGGTGTTGTAGTCCCAGTTCCCCGCATGCCAGGCGATGTCCTTCTCCCGCACGCACTGGTCGATGTACCCGTCCCCGGAACGCACCAGATAGTGCGCGGACACCTGCTTCGCCGGATTCTGGAAGATCGCCACGGTGTCCGAGAACGTCTCCTGGGTGACATGGATGATCACGTACTGCACCGGATAGGCCGAAGGCCGCGTCGATACCGTGTAGTTGGACGCCGAGGCCGGTACCCAGTGGGCCGCCGGATAGTCCGTCTCGCCGGCAGTTGCCGCGGTGGCGCGGACGGAGGCGGGAAGCAGTGCCCCCGCCGCTGTCGCGGCGGCGCCCTGAAGGATCCTTCTGCGGTCCATGCGTACTCCTGAGTGTGGGGGAGGGCAGCGGCGTGACGCTCCGGAACGGGCCTCGCGCGGCCGTTCGGCAACGCGTGGAATGCCGGTACCCGATTCACCGGCATCCCGTGACTCCCTGTTGTCCGATGACCGGAACGTGCTGTCCGATGTGCGGCCGAGCGGCGTGCGCGCCCCACCGTACGGGCGCCGCGCGGGTGGCGGAAGACGGCAGCGGTCCGAAACCGGTCCGAACCAGGGGGAGTTGCGGTGACGTGGGCCGCCCCGTAGTCGGGCCGGGGCCGGGCCGCCGGGCGGTGGGGCCCCGCGGCCCGGGAGCTCCGGTCCTCGGCCGGTCGGTGGGTGCGGCAGCTCCGGAGGCGTCACGGACGTCTCCATGCCGGAGCCGTCCGGCCGGGTCGAAGGCGTACCCTGCCCGCCGCCGGCGAGCCGTTGTCAGCCGTCCGAAGACGCCGTCGCATCCGCCCAGGCCGCCGCCGGATCCTCGTCGGACGGACCCACCGGAGTCCACCGGCCGCTCTCCTTGCGGTACGGATACCAGCGGCCGTCCCGTCCGTAGCGCAGCTGAGCCGTGCCGTCCACGGACGTCCAGCGGTTGCGCTCGGCGCGCAGCCGGGGAGCCTCGTCCTCCTCCCAGGCTCCGGCGAGCCGCGTTCTGGCCCGGGCGAGGGTGCCGGCGCCCGGCGTCCACTCCTCGTCGAGCACGGCGAGCGCGGCCGGGCCGCCGTAACGCCAGGCGCGCACGGCGGCCGCCAGACCGGCACGCTGCCGGCCCGATCCCGCCGCCAGCCGGTTCGCGATCCACGGCTCGGGCCGCGCGTCCGCCGCCAGCCGTACCGCGTCCTGCCCGGGAGTCAGCCCGGCAGGGACCGGCTGCTGTCCATGACCGGGCGACAGCGCCTCAGCCAGCATCCGGTGAGCACGCGCCGCGCTGTCCGTTGCCAGCATCTCCAAGGCGGCCGGGTCCACGCCCGGTTCTGGATCCGTCTCCGTTTCCAGGGAGGGAGACGGTCCCGGTTCGGCGGGGAGCACAGGGACCGGTGGCAGTGGCGGGAGGAGGCCGGCCGCCGCGTAGGCCTCGGCCGCCACGACCCCGCGCACGGCGTGGATTTCGGTCCTTCCGCCCTCCTCGGCCGCGTCGTCCGCTGGGTCCGACGGTCCGTGCCGCGCGGCCCGGGCGGCGATCCGCACCTGGAGCTCGTCCAGCAGCCGCCGTTCACCGCGGCCCCGCATCAGCAGCAGGACGAACGGATCCTGGTCCAGCAGCCGCGCCACCTGGTAGCAGAGGGCGGCGGTGTGCGGGCAGTGGTCCCAGGCCTCGCAGCCGCACTCGGGGTCCAGGTCACCGATCCCCGGCAGCAGGTCCACACCGGCCGCCGCCGCGTCCTCGACCAGATGCGGAGGCATCTCCCGGTCGAGGAGCGCGGCGATGTGCCCGGCCCGGTCGACGGCCATGCCGAGGAAGCGGTCCCACTCCCCGTCGGTCAGCTCCTGGAGCAGTACGTCGCTGCGGAAGCCGCTCTCGTCACGGTCGCGGACCACCGCGGTGATCCGGCCCGGCCGCACGGACACCGCGCCGACCCGGCCCTCACGGGCGAACCGGCGGCCCTTCTTGAGCTGTTGCCCGTCCAGCGCGGTGTCCTCCAGAGCCTTCAGCCAGGCCCGGCCCCACCAGGACTCCGCGAAGCCGCGTCCCTGCGCGGGAGGCAGCGCGGCGAAGGTGCGCTCCTGCCCGGGCACCGTGCCTTCGCCCTCGCCGAACGCGTCCGGCTCGTATCCTTCGCTCATCGTGCGCCCCCTCGCAGTTCCACCAGATCGGCCAGTTCCGCGTCGCTGAGCTCGGTCAGGGCGCTCTCGCCCGAACCGAGCACCGCGTCCGCGAGCCCCTGTTTGCGGGCGAGCATCTCGGAGATCCGGTCCTCGATCGTGCCTTCGGCGATCAGCCGGTGGACCTGCACCGGCTGGGTCTGCCCGATGCGGTACGCGCGGTCGGTGGCCTGCGCCTCGACGGCAGGGTTCCACCAGCGGTCGAAGTGCACCACATGGCCGGCCCGGGTGAGATTGAGCCCGGTCCCGGCGGCCTTGAGTGACAGCAGGAAGACCGGTGCCCCGCCCGACTGGAACCGGCTCACCATCGCCTCGCGCTGGGCCACCGGCGTCCCGCCGTGCAGGAACTGCGTATCGATCCCGCGCGCCGCCAGATGCCGCTCCAGCAGCCGTGCCATCTGCACGTACTGGGTGAAGACGAGGACGCCCGCCCCCTCCGCGAGAATCGTGTCCAGCAGCTCGTCCAGCAGCTCCACCTTGCCCGAGCGGTTCGCGATCCGCGGTTCCTCCTCCTTGAGATACTGCGCGGGATGGTTGCAGATCTGCTTGAGCGCGGTCAGCAGTTTCACCACCAGGCCACGCCGGGCCATCCCGTCGGCTTCGGAGATGGCCGCCAGTGTCTCCCGTACCACCGCCTCGTACAGACCCGCCTGTTCGGCCGTCAGCGACACCGCGCGGTCCGTCTCCGTCTTCGGCGGCAGTTCCGGGGCGATGCCCGGATCGGACTTGCGCCGGCGCAACAGGAAGGGCCGCACCAGCGCCCCGAGGCGCTCGGCCGCCGCCGGATCGCCGCCGCCCTCCACCGCACGCGCGTACCTGGTACGGAAGGTGCCGAGCCTGCCCAGCAGGCCGGGGGTCGTCCAGTCGAGGATGGCCCACAGCTCGGAGATGTTGTTCTCCACGGGGGTACCGGTGAGGGCGACGCGTGCCCGCGCCCGGATCGTGCGAAGCTGCCTGGCCGTTGCCGAGTACGGATTCTTCACGTGCTGTGCCTCGTCCGCGACAGCCATGCCCCACCGCACGGTCGCGAGCCGCGACGCGTCCAGCCGCATCGTGCCGTACGTGGTGAGGACGAACTCGCCGTCCGCCAGGTCCTCCAGACTGCGCGATCCGCCGTGGAAGCGGCGGACGGGGGTGCCCGGTGCGAACTTCTCGATCTCCCGTTGCCAGTTGCCCATCAGCGAGGTCGGGCAGACCACCAGAGTGGGTCCGGCGGCCTCTTCGAGGGTCTGGCGGTGCAGATGCAGGGCGATCAGCGTGATGGTCTTGCCGAGCCCCATGTCGTCGGCGAGGCAGCCGCCGAGCCCGAGCGAGGTCATGGTGTGCAGCCAGTTGAGGCCACGGAGCTGGTAGTCACGCAGCGTCGCGGTGAGCGCGGCCGGCTGACCGACCGCCGGCTCGTCGCCCTGCCGGGACTCCGGATCCGCGACCCGCTGCCGCAGACGTTCCAGCCAGCCCGTCGCCTGTACGTCGACCCGGTGCCCGTCGATCTCGGCGGAGCCGGTCAGCACGGCGCCGAGCGCATCGATGGCGGTGACCTTGCGGTCCTGCGTCTCCCTGGCGCGACGCGCCTGTTCGGGATCGACCAGCACCCACTGGTCGCGCAGCCGTACCAGCGGCCGTCCCGCCTCGGCGAGCCGGTCCAGCTCCGCCCGGCTGAGCTGCTGGTCACCGAGGGCGAACCACCAGTTGAATGTCAGCAGGGAGTCGGCGGACAGCAGCGGCGCGGTGTCCGGAGCGGTGCGCGCGTGAAGCGGGTTCCCGTCGGGCTCGCCCGGCCCGTCCGCCTCGCCCGAGGGGCCGATCACCGCGCGAGCCGTCAGCTCGTGCGACAGCTCCCGGGGCCAGTGCACCTGAACACCGGTGGCGGCGAGGGCCCGGGAGGCGGGACCGAGGAGTTCGGTGATCTCCTCGTCGGCCGGCTCCACGGCGTCCGGCACGGCGGCCGACAGCAAGGGGGCCAGGGGCGGCCAGGCGCGGGCGGCCCGGCGCAGCATGAGCAGCGTGTCCATCCTGGCCTTCGGCCCGAACGCCGCCGCTGCCGGTCCCGAGCCCGCCCAGATCTCGGCGGCGTCGGCGACCAGCGTCGGATCGCTCACGCCGTGGATCTGCGGAACGACACGGAAGACGGGGCCGGCAGGCTGCCCCGACGGCGTCTCACCGGTTCCGTCGAGTCCCAGGACCTCCACGCGCAGCGAGAGCCGGACACCCGCGTCGTGCCCCGCGGCGACATCGGCGACCCAGGCGCGCTGCCCGGGCAGGTGCTGGGGCTCGTCCGAGGTGAACGCCGGGCCACCCGAGGCGAACGGGGCACCGGGTGAGCGCGGCAGCCCGTCCGCGATCGCGTCGATGAACTCCCTTACCAGTTCATGTGGTTCGGGCAGGAGAAGAGGCTGCGCCAAGGCGTCGACCGGCACCGCGTGCGCGGTGGGCGGCATGGACGCGGCAAGGGTACGGATCCGCTCCCGGTCGTCCGCCGTGAGCGGGCCGGCCCGCCAGGCGTCATGATCGGTGGCACTCAGCCCCGGCAGCAACAGCCCCCGGGCGGCGAACTGCAGGGCCAGCAGAGCCGCTGCGCCCCAGAACCGGGCTGCGGCGGAGGCGTGCGCCGCAGCCCGGGCGCGGGTGAGCACCGGGAGTGCGTCCCTCACCGGGAGGATCCGCGCGGGCACCCCGTGCGGCAGCGCGTCGGCGCCGGCGACGGTGAGCTCCTCGACGGATCCCGGGGCGTCGGGAGGACTGCTGCCGTCCGGATACCAGAAGGCGACCCGTCCGGTCCGGGAAGGGGACGCGGGGAGGAAGACCGCGGAACAGCCGGCGAGCGCGGAGATCTCGGAGAGCGTTGCTGCGGGGAGGCGGTGCACAGCGATATCAGAGTCCTCAAATTTGACTAGTGAGTCGAGGTCGCCGAGGGTACTCCACTCGAAGCGCCAGGGGGAGTGCCGCACATGTGATTCGGGTCACTTGGGGGTGTTCCTTGTTTCTGCCCGGTGGTGCGGGCCCCTGTCGGAAGGAGGGGGCTGGCACCAGGAGACCCCGGGTGGTGGCTCCATGGCTGCCGTCCCACGGCGACCCGTACGTTTCATCAGGTCAACGCACCTATGAGACCGGAGACATCATGCCTCAGGCCGCAACCGCCGTCGCGGAACGGACCCGCGACAGCGCCGGAATTGCGGGAAGTCCGGGAATCGCAGGAAGCGCCGGAAGTCCGGGAAGTGACTTCGCGCCACTGCTGCGGGCCGTCAAGGAGCAGGGACTCCTCGAACGGCGCACCGGCTGGTACGCGGCAGGCATCGCCGTCAATCTGCTCGCACTGGGCGCGGTGATCACCGCAGTGGTCCTCCTCGGGAACACCTGGTGGACCCTCCCGCTGGCTCTGCCCCTTGCCGTCGTCTGGTCCCGTACCGCCTTCGTCGGGCACGACGCCGGCCATGCCCAGATATCCGGCAGCCGGCGGGTGAGCCGGACCATCGGCCTCTTCCACGCCAACCTCCTGCTCGGCATGAACGAGGCGTGGTGGAACGACAAGCACGTACGTCACCACGCCAACCCGAACCATATCGACAAGGACCCGGACGTGGGCGTCGGAGCCCTCGTCTGGACCCAGAAGCAGGCCGCACAGCGTGCGGGCTTCGCCCGTTGGCTCACCCGCAACCAGGCCCGGCTGTTCTTCCCGATGCTGCTCCTCGAAGGCATCGCCCTGAAGATCTCCGGCTTCCGGTACCTGCGACAGCAGCCCGTCAGGGAGCGGGCCCTGTCCGCCCTGCTCCTGCTGGCCCACCTCGGGCTCTACGCGACGCTGCTGCTCACAGTCATGTCTCCTGGAAAGGCGGTCGTCTTCGCGCTCGTGCACCACGCGCTCTTCGGACTCCACCTGGGCATGGCCTTCGCTCCGAACCACAAGGGCATGGAGATGCCCGACCCGGACGGTGACCGCTGGGGACATCTGCAGCGGCAGGTCCTCACCTCGCGCAACGTGCGCGGCGGCGTCCTCACCGACTGGTTCCTCGGCGGGCTGAACTACCAGATCGAGCACCACCTCTTCCCGAGCATGCCGCGACCGCATCTGCGGCTGGCCCAGCCCCTGGTCAAGGCCCACTGCGAGGCGCTCGGCATGCCGTATGCCGAGACCGGACCGACCGAGTCCTACCGGCAGGCGCTGGAGCACATGCACGAGGTCGGTGCTCCACTGAGGTGACTGGCCGGGGGCGGACCGGCTGAGGCGGGCCGGCCCGAGTGCAACCGGTCGGGCCGGCCGGGGTGGAACCGGCAGAGGTGGCCGTGCGCGGGCGTGTCCGCGGCGGATGGAACCGATGGGCGCCCGCAGGCGTTCTCACAGCAGGAGCGGCCCACGGCCGCGGAGGAGGCGTGGACGATGTCGAACAGCGCGAAGATCGCCATCGGGGGAGTTGTCGTCGCAGTCGTCCTGATGCCGTTCATCGGGTTCTGGCTGTCACTGCTGGTGCTCATCGGAGTTCCCGCGATCGCTTATCTGGCCTTGGACCCGGGCCAGCGACGCAGGCTCCGTAGGATCACGCGCAAGGAAATAGGCCGCTAGAGGAGACCTGTGCAGTGAGCGGGACAGTCACCGTCGTGAGCAGAAACGACACGTACAGCTTCACCAAGCCGAACCGGGACAGTGTGAGGCTGCTGACCGGACTGGGCGTGGAGGGGGATGTACACGCGGGGGTGACGGTCAAACACCGTTCCAGGGTCGCGCAGGACCCCACCCGGCCGAATCTGCGGCAGGTCCATCTCATACACGAAGAGCTGTTCGCCGAGCTGCGCGAGGTGGGCTTCGAGGTCGCCCCCGGTGACCTGGGGGAGAACATCACCACCCGCGGTGTCGATCTGCTGGCCCTTCCCGTCGGTACCAGGCTTCACCTCGGTGACGAGGCGGTCGTCGAGGTCACGGGGCTGCGCAACCCGTGCCTCCAGATCGACAACTTCCGGAACGGGCTGCTCAAGCAGGTCGTCGGCCGGGACGAGGCGGGCAACATCGTCCGTAAGGCCGGGATCATGAGCGTGGTCGCTGCGGGCGGCGAGGTCCGGCCGGGCGACCCGGTCGAGGTCGAGCTTCCCGCGGAGCCCCACCTGCCGCTCGCGCAGGTCTGAGAGCCTGACTCCAGGGAGACCGGGGGTTTTGGATCCCCAAGGTTCCCGGACCCAGTGGTTCGGCATCCCGCCGAGGTCAGGACGGCCGGACGGCGATCGCGTCCAGAGCCTTGAGCAGCTTGGGGAGCTCGGTGCCGCGACCCACGGTCAGGATTTCCCCCGGCACCTCGTCCAGCAGCAGGAAGGCGATGTCGTCGGTCCTGGCGACCATGGACCATCCGGGGCCGTCCGCCCGGATCATCCGGGCGTCGCCGGGGGCGAAGGACGAGCGGATGCGGCCGGGCGGCGGCGGGGTGCCGACATAGGCGTGCGCGTCGGCCAGCGCCCGCCGGACGCCGGGATGCGTTCGGCGGAGAAGGGTCTTCTCGGAGCCGGACGGGGACACCGAGTCCGTGCCCGCGTCGGCAGCGGTCTCGGTGCCGGCGTCCGTGCCGGCGTCCGCGCCGGTCTCGGCGGGCGTGTCCGGATCCGCGTCCTTGCCGCCTTCCGGCTCGAAGGCTGTCGCGTCGTCGATCTGTTCCCGCCAGACCGCCCACTGAAGTGCGATCGCGTCCGCCCCCAGCCTGCGCTGGGCAGGCCCCCACGCATCGGTGTCGGGCGGGGACAGCGGCGGCCGGTCCTCCCCGCCCGCATCGGGGTCGGGCGCCGGATCGTGGGGGGCTGCCACTCCCGGAGCGGCGACCGCCACGGCAAGCGGCCAGCCGGGCAGCGCACAGACCACCGTGCGGTCGTCCGGCGAGAGGTCGTACTCCATCCCGCAGTCCCAGGACGCTATCGCCACGGCCACCAGTGAGACGTCGTCGACGACCACGGTCCACCGGGCCCCGTCGGAGTCCTGGCCCAGGACCAGCCCGTATCCTTCGGCGTACGGCTCCAGGCCCAGGGCCGCGCAGGCCGCCGGGTAGTCGTCGCCGAGGACGCTCGGGAACTGCGCAGGGGTCAGCAGGACCGCGGTCAGCACATACAGCGCGTCGTCGGCGACTGTGTTGTCGGTCCCGGCCACCGGACCCTCCTCTTCCGTCGTGCGTGTCGTCGGCGCACCTTAACCAGTGGGTAACCCGCTCGTCGAGGCCCTGACAAGGCCGGACGCCGACTTCGGCGGCGAACCGTGCGGCCCCGCTCAGCCGTCCGCGAGGCCGAGCAGCGTACGGGCCACCGTCTCCGGTGACTCGTCGCGCTCCCGGGCAAGCGCGATGACGGCCCGGCAGGCGAGTTCACCGACGCCGAAGGAGAGCGCCTCGGGCGACACCCAGCCGCTCGCCTCGTCCATCCGGTCCTCGTCGTCCTCCACCGACGCCGCGACGTACGTGGCGGCCGCCTCGAAGAGGTTGTGCTGCCGGCGCTCAGGCGTCCGCGCGGCCCCGGCGGAGGGGCCGTTCGCGCGCCCGGGGGACACGGCTCTGCGCAGAAGGCCGAACACTCCGGTCATGGGGGACCGCCTCTCGTCGATGGGAGCGCCGGCGCACACGCGTGAAGCGGTACGTGCTGTGCGTACGGTGCCGTCCGTACGTACTCACCGTCATGCCCCCACACGTAGGCTTGGACACTCGACCTGGACAAGGGGGACGCCGCGGTGAAGCGTTACGACCGGCTGAAGGACATCCAACGCCGCGATCCGGAGCGGGACTTCCTGGAGATCTACCGGATGACGGTGACGTACGAGTTCCCCTGGGACATCGCCCGCGCCCTCGAACTGGCCCTCTACCGGACGTATGCGGTCCCCGCCATCGGGCGGCTCCTGGCGGAGACAGCCGAACTGACGAACCGTTCGCAGAAGCGGTACGACGACACCGCGCTGCTTCTGGACACGGTCGTCGAGCACGGCTTCGACAGCGACCCCGGGCGTACGGCCATCCGCCGGATCAACCGGATGCACAACAGCTTCGACATCAGCAACGACGACATGCGCTATGTCCTGTGCACCTTCGTCGTCACACCGAAGCGATGGCTCGACGTCTACGGCTGGCGTCGGCTGTCCGGCCACGAACTGCGGGCATCCGCGGCCTACTACCGGACCCTGGGCGCGCATATGGGGATCCAGGACCTGCCACAGACGTACGAGGACTTCGAGCACACCCTCGACACCTACGAGGACGCGCACTTCGGCTGGGACGAAGGGGCGCGGTCGGTGTCGGATGCCACGCTGGACCTGATGGCCTCCTGGTATCCGCGCCCCCTCGCACCGCTCGTGCGCGCGGGGCGAGCCTCGCTCTGCTCGACGACCCGCTGTTGAGAGCCTTCCGTTACGAACGGCCGAGCACCGCAGCTCGCACTCTCACCCGCGGCGCTCTGCGTCTGAGAGCGCGTGCGGTCCGTCTCCTGCCGCCGCGCGCCAAGCCGCACTACGCGCGGCAGAACCCGGAGATCAAGGGATACCCGGACGGCTACGAGGTGGCCGCGCTCGGCACGTTCCCCACACCGGGCGTCGGCGGCTGCCCGGTCCCGCGCCTCCGGGGCCGCGACCCGCGGTCCGGATGACGGGCGGCGGGGCCGCCCACTTGTCTGAGGGAGGGGTCAGCCGGTCCGTTCGGCCAGGGCGAGGAACCGGCTGTCCTCGTCTATGTACGAGGTGAGGCGCCAGCCCGAACGGGCCAGCAGCGGGCCCAGGTTCGGCTCGGCCCGCAGATCACCGTCCGTGATCTGCCGGCCGTGCCGCGCGGCCAGCGCCGCCCGCCCGATCGGGTGGAACAGCGCCAGCAGCCCATCCGGCCGGACCACCCGGGCCAGCTCGGCCAGGTCCGGACCGGGCCGGGCCAGATGCGAGATCAGCCCGGCCGCGAACACCGCGTCCAGACTCCGCGACCGCAGCGGCAGCCGTGCGGCATCGGCCTGGACCAGCAGCCCGCTGCTGCCGCGCCCCGCGCGCGCCGCCGACGCCAGCATGGCCGCGGTGAGGTCGGCGCCCAGCACGGTGCCCCGCGGGCCGACCGCCGCCCTCAGGGCAGGCATCGCACGCCCCGTCCCGCAGCCGGCGTCGAGCACAGCGTCGCCGGGGCCAAGTCCCAGCGCGGCGACCGCGGTGACGAAGGCCGGACCGTCGTCGGGAAACCGTGTGTCCCAGTTCGCGGCGCGAGCCGCGAAGAACTCCTGGACGTGTGTGTGGTCATCGGCCATACGGACATGATCGCGCAGTGTGAGCCCGAACGAAACGTTGTGAAGCGACGCGCACGATCGACCATGCTGCGATCGTTGAGGAACATCTCTCTGTCATATTTCGACAGCTTGCGAATGCGCGCCGGGCGCGCGCCCCGCCACGACTAGCGTCCCCAGGTCATGGGACATCTGGACCACGCCACCTTCGGCTGGCTGACACCTCTGCTGTCGTACGCGATGGCCTGCATCGGCGCCGCACTCGGCCTGAGCTGTACCGTGCGCGCGCTCGACACGACAGGGCGCTCGCGCCGCAACTGGCTGATCACGGCCGCATCGGCCATCGGCACGGGCATCTGGACCATGCACTTCGTCGCCATGCTCGGCTTCGGCGTGTACGGCACCGACATCCGCTACAACGTGCCGCTGACCTTCCTCAGCCTTCTCGGCGCCATGCTGGTGGTCGGCGGCGGCGTCTTCGCCGTCGGCTACAGCCGCGACCGGACAAAGGCGCTGCTGCTCGGCGGGTTCGCCACCGGACTCGGCGTCGCCAGCATGCACTACCTCGGCATGGCGGCACTCCGGCTGCACGGCACCGTCCACTACGACCCGCTGAGGGTCGTGCTCTCCGTCGCCATCGCGGTCATCGCGGCGACGGCCGCACTCTGGGCCGCGCTCAACATCAGGTCGGCGCGCGCCGTGGCCCTTGCCTCGCTCGTCATGGGAGCGGCGGTCAGCAGCATGCACTACACCGGAATGATGGCCGTGACCGTGCGGGTGACGCCCTCGGGAGCCGTACCGCAGGGGGCCACCGCGATGCAGTTCATCTTCCCCCTCGCCGTCGGGCTCGGCTCCTACCTCTTCCTCACCTCGGCGTTCGTGGCCCTTTCCCCTACCGCGCCCGAACGCGCCGCGTACGCCCACGCGGGGCGCGCGCCGAATCCCGCCGATCTCACCGAGGCGGGACCGGCCGGGCGCGGCCGGGACCTGCGGCCCCGGCGCGCCGCCCACAGTTCCGTCCCGCCACCCGTCGCCACCGGAGCACCCGTCGGCACTCACTGACCAGCGGCCCGGCCCGCCCACCCGCCCACCCGCCCACCCAGCCCCGACCCGGAACGAGGAGGCCATGCGCCCACCCCGCACGACCCCGGCCCCCGGTGTCTCCGCCGCCCGGGCCGCCGCTCCACAGGCCCGAGGCCGGCGTGCGCACGCGGGGCCGCCGGCCGACGAGAGCGTTGAATACGACGGCCCGCCGGTCGCACACGGCATATCCGCCCCGCCCGGACGCTGGACGCTGCGCCCCAGGACCGTGCGGGCGAAGATCATCTCGCTGCTCATGCTGCCGGTCGTCTCCCTGCTCGCCCTCTGGGGCTTCGCCACCGTGTCCACGGCCCAGGACGTAGCCAGGCTGCGGCAGTTGCAGCGCGTCGACGCGGAAGTGCGGGCGCCGGTCGCCGCGGCCGTCGCCGCTCTCCAGGACGAACGCAAGGCAGCCATGCTCCAGGCCGCCGAACCCAGCAGCGCACACGCCTCGGCACTGAAGGAGCACGCCGGGCGAACCCGCACAGCGCTCGACGCACTGCGCCTCGACGACGGCCACACCATCGCCGGCACCGGCAGCCTTCCCGGTGGAGTGGCGGGCCGGCTCGACCGGTTCCTGCGACTGGCCCAGGAGCTGGGGGCGGACAAGGGAACCCCCAACGGTGCCGGGGGCGACGAGTCCGCCGTGTACGACCGCTACACCTCGGCGGTCAGTGCCGCCTTCGCCGTCTCCGGAGCCCTCACCGGCATTCAGGACGACTCCCCCGGCTCCGACGCCCGCGTCCTGCTCGAACTCGCCCGTGGTGACGAGATGCTGGCCCGCGAGGACGCCCTGCTGGCCATCGCCGCACGCGTAGGCACACTGGAAAGCCGCCCGCTGCGGCTCTTCACCGGCGCGGTCGACACGCGGCGCAGTCTTACCGGGGCCGCCGGCGCCGATCTCCCCGCCACCGAGCGTGCCGCTTGGCGGGAGCTCACCGCCCGGCCCGCCTACCGTGCCGTCCGGGCCGCCGAGGACAAGGTGCTCGCTGCCGCGCCCGGCCGCGACGCCGCCCGCGCCGTACGCGCCGCGGACTGGCAGGTCGCCGCCGACGACGTCCGCAGTGAGCTGCACGGCATCGGCACCGGTGCGGGTGAGCGGGCCGCCGACCGCGCGAACCCCCTCGCCCGCGGACTCCTCAGCCCTTCCGGAGCCGCCGTGATCTTCGGCTGCGTCGCCGTCGCGGCGTCCCTGGCGATCTCCGTACGCATCGGGCGCGCCCTCGTCGTGGAACTCGTCAGCCTCCGCAACAGCGCCCTGGAGATCGCCCGGCGCGAACTGCCCCTGGCCATAAGGCGACTGCGCGCGGGCGAAGAGCTCGACATCATGGCCGAGGCACCGCCGGGCCTCGCCTCCCAGGACGAGATCGGCCAGGTCGGCGAGGCCCTCGGCACCGTGCACCGAGCCGCCCTCAGCGCCGCGGTCGAACGGGCCGAGCTCGCGGACGGGATCTCCGGCGTCTTCGTCAACCTCGCCCGGCGCAGCCAGGTGCTGGTCCACCGCCAGCTCAACCTCCTGGACAGCATGGAGCGCCGCGCCGACGACCCCGACGAGCTGAGCGACCTCTTCCGCCTCGACCACCTCACCACACGCATGCGCAGGCACGCCGAGAGCCTGATCATCCTTTCCGGCGCCGCCCCCGGCAGGGCCTGGCGGATGCCCGTGCCGCTGACCAGCGTCGTGCGCGCGGCCGTCTCCGAGATCGAGGACTACGCCCGGGTGGAGGTCAGCAGGCTGCCCGACGCGGCGGTGAAGGGCACGGCTGTCGCCGACCTGACCCACCTGCTTGCCGAACTCGTCGAGAACGCGGCCCAGTTCTCGCCCCCGCACACCAGGGTTCGCATCACCGGCGAACCCGTCGGCAACGGCTACGCCCTGGAGATCGAGGACCGCGGCCTCGGCATGGGGACCGAACTGCTTGCCGAGGCCAACCGCCGCATCGATCAGGCGGAAGCGCTCGACCTGTTCGACAGTGACCGGCTCGGCCTGTTCGTCGTCAGCCGGCTCGCCGTACGGCACCGGATCAAGGTCCGGCTCCGTACTTCCCCGTACGGCGGCACGACGGCGGTGGTCCTGCTGCCGACCGCGCTCCTGGAGCCCGCGCTGCCGCCGCCCGGGGAAGAGACGGCGCCGAAGGTTTCCGACGAGCGCCGGGACGCCTCCGGACACCCCTTGTCCGAGCCGGGTCCCCGCGCCGTACGCCACCAGAACACGGCCTTTCCCGCGCCCGTTCCGGTCCCGGAGCCGCGAACAGGCCCCGGTGCCCAGGTCACCTCGCTGCGCACCCGCCGTGCCGAGGGCAAGGGCGAAATCCGGCAGGCACCGGGGAAACCGGCCCGGGAGGACGCCGACGACGTCTCCCTGCCCCGCCGGGTGCGGCAGGCCAGCCTCGTACCGCAGCTGCGTGAGGAACCGAGGCCCGAACCGCCGCGGGTCGGCGGACCGGACGGGGACACGGGCGCACCACGCACCCCCGAGCAGGCCAGGGACCGCATGACCGCCTACCGGGCCGGCTGGGTACGCGGCGGAGGCGCCGCCCCGGGGGCCACATCAGCAGTTCCGGGCTCCACCGAACCCGGCCCGCCCAGCGAAGGAGAACCCGCATGATCGCGAACGAGAGGACCGGGGCGTCCCGCCGGTCCGGTGAACTCGACTGGCTGCTGGACGATCTGGTGACCCGCGTCGGCGAGGTCCGGAACGCGGTGGTGCTCTCCGGCGACGGGCTGGCCGTCGGTGCGTCCAGCGCACTGAGCCGAGAGGACGCCGATCATCTGGCCGCGGTCGCCTCCGGTTTCCACAGCCTCGCCAAGGGGGCGGGGCGGCACTTCCGAGTGGGGGACGTGCGGCAGACGATGGTGGAGATGGACGACGGATTCCTGTTCGTCGCCGCTGCCGGGGAAGGTTCGTGTCTTGCCGTGCTCAGTACGGCCTTCGCCGACATCGGTCTGGTCGCCTATGAGATGGCCCGCCTCGTCAAACGGGTCGGTGAGCACCTGTGTACCCCGGCACGCTTCGCCGAGTACCCGTCGGCAGCAGGCTGAGGAACGGGGAGAACAGTGTCCATGACCGAGGGTGGCCCGGAGGCCCCCGAACCGTACGAGCTGCCGGGCAGCCAGTGGTACGACGCCGACGCCGGCCCGCTCGTCCGCCCCTATGCCATGACCGGCGGCCGGACCGAACCCGGCCCCGGTGGTACGCGCTTCGACCTGATCGCGCTCATCACCTTCGACGACACCGTGTCCGGGAGCTCCGAGGACGCCCTTCTCGGGCCCGAGCACCGGATGCTGCTGGCCCTCTGCCGTACCGAGACACAGTCGGTCGCCGAGCTCTCCGCCGACGCCGACCTGCCGGTCGGTGTGGTGCGCGTGCTGCTCGGCGATCTGCTCGAATCGGGGTATGTGACGGTCGGCCGTCCGGTACCACCCGCCCAACTGCCCGATGAACGCGTCCTGCGTGAGGTGATCAACGGTCTGCGGGCGCTCTGAGTGCCGGCGGGCCGGTTCTACGGGCGCGGCCCACGTCCGCGCAACTGTCCCAGCTCGTCGTTCATGGCCTCCAGGAAGCGGACCACGATGTGCAGCTCGTCCTCGTCGAACTGTTCACGGGCCGCTTCGGTGCCTGCCGCAAGCGGCCGGAAGAAGTCGCGGGCGACCGCTTTCGCGGCGGTGGCGTAATGCAGACGCACCACCCGCCGGTCTCCGCCGTCCCGGACGCGGTGGATGTGCCCCGCACGTTCCAGCCGGTCCAGACACGCCGTCACCGCACCCGAGGTGAGGTCCAGCTGCTCGCGCAGCCGCCCCGGGGTCATGACCGAGCCCGTCTCGCCGTGATCCGCGTCCAGGATGGCGATGAGGGCCTGTACGTCGGTGGGATGGAGCCCCTGGGCCTGGGCGAACTCATGAGCGATGCGGTTGAACTCGCTGTTCATGCGGCGCAGCAGCACCGCGAACGACTGGAGTCCTGTGGAACCTTCGCTCATTCCTCTGCCCGGGCCTCCGTCTGCGGTGCGCATACTCCCAGAGTAATATCTCTCACTCATTGAGATAATCAATGCCGGAGAGATATCTGTCGTGCGTCGACCCATGGGGAAGCAATGAAGCCCGCACCGCGGCACCGCATCGTCCGATGGCTGGTGCCTGTAGCCCTGCTCGTCGTCTGGCTCGGCATCGGAGGGACGCTGGGTCCCTACGCAGGAAAGCTCGGCGAGGTGGCCACCAACGACCAGGCGGCCTTCCTGCCGCGCAGCGCCGAGTCGACCAAGGTGTCCGAGGCGCAGAAGGCGTTCCAGAAGTCGGGGACCGTACCCGCGATCGTCGTCTGGACCGGCCGGGCGGACGGGATCCCCGGCGGCGGACAGGAAGCGGCCACCCGGGCGCTCGCCTCCCTGGCCGGGCAGCCCGGTGTGGTCGGTACACCCTCGGCCGCGAAGCCCTCCGCGGACGGTGCGGCGCTGTCCGGCGTCGTACAGCTGCGCTCGGACCTGGGTGACGCGCTGCCGGACACTCTCGAACGGGTGCGCGCCGCAGCGGATTCCGTGCCGGGCACGACGGCGGAGATCGCGGGGCCGGCGGCCAGTCAGGCCGACCTCAAGGACGCGTTCTCGGGGATCGACGGGCTGCTTCTGGGCGTGGCCCTGGCCGCCGTGCTGGTGATTCTGCTGCTCGTCTACCGCAGCCTTCTGCTGCCCTTCCTGATCATCATCAGCGCCGTCCTCGCCCTCGGCCTCGCCTGCGCGGTCGTGTACGCCCTCGCGGACCAGGACATCGTCCGTGTCGACGGGCAGGTCCAGGGCATCCTGTCGATTCTGGTGATCGGGGCGGCCACCGACTACGCCCTGCTTCTCACCGCCCGCTTCCGGGAGGAACTTACGGGGCACGGTGACCGGACGGCCGCGGCCCTTGCCGCGCTCCGCCGTTCCTTCGGTGCGATCACCGCCAGCGCCGCCACCGTGGCACTGGGTCTGCTGGCCCTGCTGCTCAGCGATCTGACGAACAACCGGGCGCTGGGGCCGGTGGGTGCCATCGGCATCGTCTGCGCGGTACTGACCACGCTGACGTTCCTCCCCGCGGTGCTGGTCCTGTGCGGCCGGGCGGCCTACTGGCCCGCCAGGCCGCGACCGGTGGACGAGGAGTCGGGCGGGCACGGCATCTGGCGCCGGGTCGCCACCCGCGTCGACCGGTCCCCGCGCAAGGTGTGGGTCTCCACCACCCTGGTCCTCGTCGCCTGTGCGGCGTTCGCACCCACGCTCACGTCACGGGGTGTGCCCCTGGACGAGATCTTCGTGAACGATGCCCCGTCCGTCTCCGCCCAGGCAACCCTGGGCAAACACTTCCCCGGCGGCTCCGGCAACCCCGCCGTGGTCGTCGCGGCGGCCGGCCGCGTGGACGAGGTGACCGCCGCGGCCGCGGGAACACCGGGTGTCGCCGCCGCGGCACCCGTCACCGCGTCCGGCGTTCCGGGTGGTGGGCCGCCTCTGGTGGTCGACGGCCGGGTGCGCGTCGACGCGACCCTGGACGATGCCGCGGACAGCGACGCGGCCAAGGAGACCGTCCAGCGCCTGCGCCATGCCGTCCACGGCGTCACGGGAGCCGACGCGCTCGTCGGCGGCTACACCGCGCAGCAGTACGACACGCAAACGACCGCCGAGCGTGACCGGGGCATCATCGTGCCGGTGGTGCTCGTGATCATTCTGCTGATCCTGATGGGGCTGCTGCGGTCGGTGCTGGTCCCCGTCCTGCTGGTGGCCACCGTGGGGCTCAACTTCCTCGCGACCCTCGGCGTTTCCTCGCTGGTCTTCGAGCACGTCCTGGGGTTCAGCGGCACGGACGCCTCCGTACCGCTGTACGGATTCGTCTTCCTGGTGGCACTCGGAGTCGACTACAACATCTTCCTGATGTCACGGGTCCGTGAGGAGGCGCTGGAGCACGGCGCCCGGCAGGGGGTGCTGCGCGGGCTGGTCAGTACCGGCGGAGTCATCACATCGGCAGGGGTGGTGCTCGCCGCCACCTTCGCGGCGCTCATCGTCATCCCCCTGGCGTTCCTCGCCCAGATCGCGTTCATCGTGGCCTTCGGCGTACTGCTGGACACCCTGGTGGTGCGTTCGCTCCTGGTTCCCGCCCTGGTCGTGGACGTCGGCCCCAAGGCGTGGTGGCCGAGCAGGATCAGCCGGATGCCGGCCGGAGCGGGGCAGGCCGGGACGGACGGCTGACGCGGCCGACGCATCGGGGCCCCTGTCCCGCCCTCGGGACGTCCGGGGCGGGGCTGGGGCCCCGAGCGCTGCGAGACGGCGTGTCCGACGGTCAGACGTTGACGCCGTAGTCCGACGCGATTCCGGCCAGCCCGGAGGCGTACCCCTGGCCCACCGCGCGGAACTTCCACTCCGCACCGTGCCGGTACAGCTCGCCGAACACCATCGCGGTCTCCGTCGAGGCGTCCTCGCTGAGGTCGTAGCGGGCGAGCTCAAGCCCGTTGGCCCGGTTCACCACGCGGATGAACGCGTTGCGCACCTGGCCGAAACTCTGCCCCCGGCTCTGTGCGTCATGGATGGAGACCGGGAAGACGATCTTCGCGACGTTCGCGGGAACGCCCGCCAGGTCCACGTTGATGGACTCGTCGTCGCCCTCGCCCTCGCCGGTCAGGTTGTCACCGGTGTGCTGGACGGACCCGTCCGGGCTGTTGAGGTTGTTGTAGAAGACGAAGTGCTGGTCCGAGAGGACCTTGCCGGCGTCCGAGCACAGCAGCGCGCTGGCGTCGAGGTCGTGGTCGGCGCCCGTCGTCGTCCGTACGTCCCAGCCCAGGCCCACTGTCACCGCGGTCAGGCCGGGCGCCTCCTTCGACAAGGAGACGTTGCCGCCCTTGGCCAGGGTCACACCCATGAACTTCCTCCAATGATCAGCGTTTCTTCGGCCGCCGCCGAAGAGGGCGGCGGCCCTTCCCCTATGGTTCTCTGGTTGCGCGGGTCATGAAGTGGCGGGGCTGTCGCGGGAGTCGCCCTCGGTTCGCACGGATGCGTCCTCCTTCATGGCCCTGGTCTCACTCTTCAGGATCCGCATGGATTTGCCCAGGGCGCGGGCGGTGTCGGGCAGCTTCTTCGAGCCGAACAGCGCCAGCACGACGATTGCCACGACCAGCAGGTGCCAGGGTTCGAGGCCGTTGCGCAGCATGTGCGTCACGCCCTTTCTTGAGGTGTCTTCCGGTCAATGTTTCCAGCAGGAGTCTGAGGACGGGGGATCGGGCCGACGATGGACGGGGCCGTGATCCACGCGGACCGCAACACTTGCTACATTGCGCAACTGTACAACCATGTGGGGCCGGCGTCAGTCCTCCTCCATGGCGGATGGACGGACGGGGCGATCGATGACAGGCAGCCGCAAGGGGACAGCCGGCGGCAGCAGGGGAGGCCGCCTGCGGCGGACGGCGCTGATCGGGGTGTCCTTTCTCGTCCTGCTGGTCGCCGGCGCCGGCTGGGGATATCTCGAACTCAACGGCAGCATCGATACGTTCAGCGCCGACGGGATCTCCGGTGACCGGCCGCCCGACACATCCGCGGGGCAGAACGTTCTCGTCATCGGATCGGACTCCAGGTCGGGCGAGAACAAAGGACTCGGCGGCGGCACGGGCGAGGTCGGCCGCTCGGACACCGCATTCCTGCTGCACGTCTACGCGGACCACAAGCACGCCGTCGCCGTCTCCATACCCCGTGACTCACTGGTCGACATCCCGGCCTGCAAGAAGCCCGGCGGCGACTGGACAGCCCCTCAGCGGCGCGTCATGTTCAACGGCGCGTTCTCGGTGGGGGAGACCGCCGAAGGCAATCCGGCCTGCACCCAGAACACTGTCGAGCACCTCACCGGCCTGCGCGTCGACCACACCGTCGTGGTCGACTTCGCCGGCTTCTCCGCTCTGACCTCGGCCGTCGGCGGAGTGCCCGTCTGTCTTCCGCAGGACGTCTACCAGCGGGATCTGAACCCCAAGCGCCCCACCCGCGGCGAACTGGTCTTCGGCAAGGGACCCCAGAAGGTCTCCGGGCAGCGCGCACTCGACTACGTACGCCTCCGCCACGGTATCGGCGACGGCTCCGACATAGGCCGCATCAAGAGGCAGCAGGCCTTCGTCGGCTCTCTCGTCAAGAAGGTGAAGTCCCGCGGTCTGAACCCGAACACCCTTCTCCCGCTGGCCAATGCGGCGACCGACGCGATGACTGTCGATCCGGGCCTCGGCTCGGCCGACAGACTCCTGTCGTTCGCCATGTCGATGAAGAACATCGATCTGCACAACACCAAGTTCGTCACCGTCCCCTGGCGCTACGAGGGAGCCCGCGTCGCCATCGTCGAACCGGAGGCCGACGCGCTGTGGGCGGCTCTGAAGGCCGACCGTACGATCGACGGCCAGGACGCGGCGGGCACATCCCGGAACAAGGGAGCCACGCCCGGACCGGGCACCACCGCGTCCGGCGCGACACCTTCTCCCACCGGCCCTGTCTCGGGCGAGGGCATCGAGGTGGCGGTGTACAACGGCACCACGGTGACCGGGCTCGCGGCCCGTGCCGCCGGGCTGCTGCGTACCCACGGGTTCAACGTCACCGGCACGGCCACCGCGAACTCCCAGGACCAGGCCGGCACCGTCGTCATCCACGGACCCGGCCTGCGGGACGAGGCCGAGACCACGGCCCGGCTCTTCGGGGGTGCGCGGACCAAGGAGTCCGGCGAGCCCGGAATCAAGCTGATCGTGGGCCGTGACTTCGCCGACAGCCCTTCGGCCGCTCCCGCCGCACCGGCACCCGCGACCGTGCCGTCCGAGATCCCGTCCGCCGTCGCGGACGGAGCGCGCTCGGCCGACGACGACCTGTGCGGCGACCTCTCGTACGGATGAATCGGGCGCGGGGCGACGGCCGGCACAGGACAGCTCAGGCCTGGGGTCAGGCCGTCCGCAGCTGCAACGAGGGGTGCGGCGGCGGGGTGAACCCGAGCGACTCGTACAGTCCGGCCCCGTCGCCCGTGGCGTTCAGACCGACAACCTTCACCCGGGTCTCCTGGCGGAACCAGGCAAGCAGCGCGTCCACGCAGGCGCGCGCATGCCCCCGCCGGCGCTGCCGAGGATCGGTGCTCACATTGGACACATGACCGCGGAGCCCGGTCGGATTGGCCGGACTCGGCGCGTGGGCGTCGCACGCCCCCACCGCGCATGCCACCACGCCCAGCTCCGGATCCTCGACGAGGAAGGCGGCGAACTCGTCGGTCCGGGGTATCCGGTCGGTGAACCACCGCGCCGCGTCCGCCCGCCAGACAGCGTGTTCGTCCCCGGTGTCCATCCCCATGTCGGCCAGCATCAGTGCCCGCATCCGCACCAGCGCCGGGACGTCGTCGAGCGTGGCCCGGCGTACCCGTACCGGCCGGCTGTGGGCGGGCCCGCCGTCCGTGCGATCGGCACTCACCGCTGTCATGAGATCCCCCGGTTCCTTTCATAGCGATTGCGCGCCCATCCGAGGCCGCATGCGTACAGCGCGAGGACGGTGGCGAGCAACAGGTAATAGAGCGGCGGCAGCGCGGTCATGCCCAGCAGCGGGCCGAGCGGGGTGAGCGGCAGGAACACACCGGCGACCGCCAGGCCGGCCGCCGCTGCCCGCAAGGGCCCGCCGCGCCGCCCCTGTGCGGTCCGCCGCCCGGTGCGCAGGAGCACCATCACCAGGGCCTGGGTGAGGAGGTTCTCGGTGAACCATCCCGAGTGGAAGGCCGCCTGGCCGTCCGCGGGCGAACTGTGCAGGGCAAGGGCGAGCACGCCGAACGTGGCCAGGTCGGCGGCGGCGTTCAGCAGCCCGAAACCTGTGATGAAGCGCAGGAAGTCCCCGGGACGCAGCACCGTCGGACGCCGCAGGACCGAGGACGCGGGCCGGTCGAAGGCGAAGGCGAGCTGCGCCGCGTCGAAGCACAGGTTCTGGACCAGTACCTGTGCGGGCAGCATGGGGAGGAAGGGCAGCAGGAGACCGGCGGCGAGCATCGCGATCACATTGCCGAGGTTCGAGGAGAGCGTGATGCGCAGGTACGTGGCGATGGTGCCGCTGCTGCGGCGGCCCGCCGTGATCGCGTGATCGATGGCACCGAGGTCCTTCTCGGCGAGGACCACGTCAGCGGTCTCCCGTGCCACGTCCACCGCGTTGCGCGGACAGATACCCACGTCGGCCGCGTGCAGCGCCGGCAGATCGTTGACACCGTCGCCGAGAAAGCCGGTGGTGTGTCCCGAGACGCGCAGCGCATCGACGATACGGGCCTTGTGCGCGGGTGTGCAGCGGGCGAAGACGGTCGTCCCGCCGACGATCTCGGCGAGCCCCTCGGCGGACAGGGCGTCGATCTCCTCGGCGGAGACGACGCGTCCCGGCGCCAGCCCGAGGTCCTGGCAGGCGCGGGCGGCGGTGCCCGGGTGGTCACCCGTCAGGACCTTCACCGCCACTCCGCGTCGTGCGAGGACCTCCAGCGCGCCTGCCGCGCTCGGCGTGAGCGCGTCCCGCAGGGCCACGAATCCGAGAAACGCCAGCCCGTGCTCGTCGGCCGGTGTGTACGAGCCGAGCCGGGCAGGCCGCTCGGTCAGGGCCACAGCGAGCAGCCGCAGACCGCCGGCCGCCTCGCGCGCGGCCAGCGCACCCAGCCGGTCCCGTTCCGCCGGGTCGAGCGCACACCGCTCCAGGACAGCCTCCACGGCACCCTTCGTGACCAGCACATGGGTGGCGAACCGTCCGGGAACACGGACGACCGCCGTGGAGAGCCGGCGCACCGGATCGAACGGCAGCACGGCCACCGCGTCGTACTCCTCGGCGGGAACGAGGGGCGCCGCATCCCGTTCGTCCCGTCGGTTCCAGGCGTCCAGTACGGCCTCGTCGAGCGCGTCCGGAACCGGCAGATCCGCGAGCTGCAGCGTCCACAGCGCGTTGACGGCCGCCCAGTGCAGGACCAGGGGATCGGGTCTCCCCGCGGGGCCGACCGCCCGGTCGACGACCGGGCGGTCCTGGGTGAGGGTGCCGGTCTTGTCCAGACAGAGCACATCGATCGCGCCCAGGTCGTGGAGTGCGGGCAGCCGTTTCACGATCACCGCATGGTCCCGGGCGAGCAGCGAAGCGCCCCGGGCCAAGGCCGTGGTGACGATGACCGGCAGCATTTCGGGTGTCAGCCCGACCGCGACCGCCACAGCGAACGGCAAGGTCTCCAGACCGCGTCCGCGCAGCGCGGCGTTGGCCATCAGGACCAGTGGTGGAGTCAGCAGCATGAACCGGATCAGCGTCCAGGAGATCCCCTGAACCGAGCGGTCGAACGCGCTCGCGCCGCGTCGGAGCACCGGCCGGTCGTACGCGGCGGCGAACCGGGTGTTCCTGCCGGTCGCGACGACCACCGCCGTGCCGCTGCCCGACATCACACTGCTGCCCTGGAAACACCGCGGGTGCTCCGCGAGGACGCCCTCCTCGTCGCCGGGCCCACTCCGTGCCCCGGGCCCGGCCGCCCGCGAGGGCCCGGGGCCGGCGGGATGCTTGCCGACCGGGGCGGACTCCCCGGTGAGGGCCGCCTGGTGCACGGTGAGACCGCTGGCCCGCAGCAACTGCACATCGGCGGGTACGAGATCGCCCGGAGCGAGCCGGATCACATCACCCGGCACGAGCTCCTCGACAGGCAGTTCGCGGGTCTGAGCCGCTGTATCCGGCCCGCTGCGGCGCAGCACCGTCGCGGTCGTCGCCACCAGCTCGCGCAGCGCGGCCGTCGCCCGGTCGGCCCGGTGCTCCTCCGTGGAACGCAGCAGACAGCTGACGACGACGAGTACCGAGATCACGGCAGCCGTGCCCCACGCGCTGACCACTGCCGAGACCAGCCCCAGGCAGAGCAGTACCGACGTGAAGGGGTCCCGCAGCGTCCCCAGGAACCGCCGCGGCCAGGTAACCGCGCGCCAGGCGGGGAGGGTGTTCTCGCCGAACCGGGTCAGCCGCTCCTGCGCCTCCTGCTCCGTCAGCCCTCGCGGCCCGCTGTCCAGGGAGCGCAGGACCTGGAGCGACGTCGGTATGGAAGACGGCCGTACGGCACCGGCCGAGGAACCGGCACCGGACACGGAGCCGGTCCCGGTCACGGAACGTGTACCGGGCATCCGAACGACGACAGCCGACCGCTCGCCGGTCCCTGAGGACCCTGCGCCGGCAGGGTTCTCAGGCACCGAGTTCACGAAGACGTACGGACTGACCGGCCGGATACCCGGCCCGTTCCGCGAGCTGCCCGACCATCAGCCGTACAACAGTCACGACATCGGGATCATCGACGAGGTACACCTGACGACGGCCCTCGCGCCTGGACCGGACGAGACCGGCGAGCTTCAGTTTCGTCAGATGCTGGCTGACCGAGGGGAGCGTGCCGCCGACCCGCTCCGCCAGACCTGTCACGTCGCTCTCACCCTGGGCCAGCACCCAGACGATGTGCAGCCGGGCCGGGGTCGCGAGAAGACCGAAGGCGGCAGCTGCCTGGGCCAGCACATCCGCTGGCGGATCCTGGAAACCGCCGCCGGCACCTGTCGACACTTCCGTACTCCCATCAGCGTGGGCCGACTCCTCGCACCCGAGACGACCAGTGTAGGTGCCGCGGTCGGAGCGTCCCTGGACACTCGGGGCCGTACCGCCCGTGCGGAAGCCACGGGGCCGGAGCAAGGTCGGCGGCGAACCGCGTAGCTTCGGGTGTCCGGCGGGGCGGGCCAGGAGGTCCGGCGGGGTGTGTCAGGGGGGCCGTCGGGTCCGAGGGCCTCCGCGGTGGCCCCGCGAAGGTGCGGGACGGCGAACGGGGCCGCGCTCGTGAGCCCGGGCATCTGCCGCACGGAGGTGGTCGCGCAGGCCTGCGAAGGGTCCCCGGCTGCCCCGGCACCCGTGCGGCGCTCCCTTCTCGGCGGGGAGCGACTGGAACGGAGCGGGAACACGGAGCCAGAGCGGAGCCCACACGAGGTGATCGGCCAAGAACAATCGAACGGCTGACAAGCGCAGCGGAATTCGTAATGTTCCGGGCGTGGAGAAGCCCGAAACAGTCACATCCTGAAAATTGCGATCGTGCCTCCCCGGTCAGGTCCTGATTTGCCATGCTGTCGCCGTACGGCCGTACGCCTGCCGATGATTCACTGAACCCGAAACCCCTCAAGATGGTTCTGACCTGCGCATTCGACGTCTTGAGGTTCACTGGTGAGAGAAGTGATCGATGCCGACCGAGCACGACAGCACGAGGGACGAGACCGCGGTGACTGCCCCGACCGACGCCCTGGCCCTGAAGATCCTGGTCGCCGGCGGGTTCGGAGTCGGCAAGACGACGCTCGTTGGTGCGGTGAGCGAGATCAGGCCCCTGCGCACGGAAGAACTCCTCAGTGAGGCCGGGCAGTCGGTCGACGACACCGAGGGCGTCGCGCAGAAGACCACCACCACCGTCGCCATGGACTTCGGGCGCATCACCATCAGGTCCGGACTCTCCCTGTACCTGTTCGGCACCCCGGGACAGGACAGGTTCTGGTTCCTCTGGGACGAACTCTCCCAAGGCGCGCTGGGCGCCGTTGTTCTGGCGGACACCCGTCGGCTGGAGGACTGTTTTCCGGCTGTCGACTACTTCGAGCACCGTCGCATCCCCTTCGTCGTCGCCGTCAACTGCTTCGCGGGGGCGCGTTCGTACGGCGAGCAGGACGTGTCACGCGCCCTCGACCTCGATCCCGGAACTCCCGTGGTGCTGTGCGACGCCAGAGACCGGGATTCCGGCAAAGAGGTCCTGATCCGGATGGTCGAATACGCGGGCCGGATGCACACCGCACGGCGCCTCGACCCGGTGGGCTGAGCCGGGATGGCCTGATCCCGCCCCGCTGTTGCACAGCGGAGCGCTTGCCCGTAAGTGGCCGGTGCGTAAGGCTTGCGCACAAGTGGGGTACGGGGAACATGTGAGCGGGGAGGAACAGAATGGCGCTGGACAGGGGACTCGACTGGCTGCTTGACGATCTCACCAGCCGGGTGGAGCACATTCGGCACGCCCTGGTGCTGTCGAACGACGGCCTGGTGACCGGAGCGAGCACCGGACTGGCACGTGAGGACGCGGAACACCTGGCCGCGGTCTCATCGGGTCTGCACAGCCTCGCCCGAGGTTCGGGACGGCACTTCCGTGCCGGAAGGGCCCGGCAGACGATGGTGGAGTTCGACGAGGCAATGCTCTTCGTGACGGCCGCCGGGGACGGCAGCTGCCTGTGTGTGCTCAGCGCGGCGGACGCCGATGTGGGGCAGGTGGCGTACGAGATGACGCTGTTGGTCAACCGGGTCGGAGAGCATCTCGGCGTGGCCGTGCGGCAGGACGGGGACGTGGGGGCCGATCGGGTCTGACTGCCTGATCGGTGCTGCCGCTCGTCCGGCTCGGCCCGTTCCCCCTGCTGGGCCGGCTCGGTCCGGGAGTTATCCACAGGGCGGGCGGCAGTTGCCTGTTCCGGGCTACCGTGGTTACGGAGAGTATCTGAATCTCACGGGGGAGCATCGTCATGCCGATGACGGAAACAGCGGGCGACGGCGGCGCTCGCATGATCACCACAAGCCGGGCGGCTGCGGAACTGGAGCTGAGGCGCGCGGAGTTCGCCCTGGCGGTGCACCTGGGCATGGTCCGGGTGGACGTGCGGCAGGCGGACGGGCGGGCCAGGGTGTGTCAGGAAGAGCTCGACCGGCTCAGGTCGGAGGCCGGATTCCCGGAGACCCTGCGGGAGCGGGTGCGCACGGTGGGAACCGCAGAAGGGGCCAGGCTGCTCGGGATCAGCCCGGTCCGCTTCACGCGGCTGGCACGTGCGGGCTGTGTCACGCCGGTCGCGTTCTACCTGAATCGCTACCGGGCGGTGGTGTGGCTCTATCTCGCGGAGGAGCTGGGCGGACTGGTGGCCCGGTCACCTGAACTCCTGGTGGGCAACAGCCCGGCCTGGATGCGCGACCGGCTGGACGCGGGGACGGACTGCCGGGCGCGCAACTGGCGCTCGCGCCGGATCGAGCGGCTGCTGGCCCTGACCGAGGACCCCTGGGCCCGTGCGGCCATCGTCGCGGAGGCGCTGGACCCGGTCCAGCTGGCCGAGGTGGTGGATGACCCGTACGAGCGCGCCTACTTCGGCAGGGTCCGTCCCGAGCCGTCCGTCGGCCGGCGAGGGTCGGCTGCCGGGCGCGAGGTCATGGCTCAGCTGATGCTCGCCGATGAGCCGGACGAGATCCTCTGGCGCCGGGTCACCCTCGGGATGGAGCTGGACGCTGCACGAGAGCTGCGGTGCGCCCCGCGCCCCGGAGAAGGGCGGTGGCCCGGTACGGAGGACGAGCCGGTCGAAGGGGCGGCGCGCGGACCGGGAGCATGGGCCGAACCAGCCATGCCGGCGGGGCCGGCGATTCCGGTGGATCCCGTAGCTCCAGCGGGCCCCGCGCGTCCGGCTGGACCGGGGGACGCATCGGCCGAACGATCGCAGTCAGTCATGCGGGAGCGCGGCAGGCGTGGTGGCTCGAACGGTGCCCGTAGCGACACTCCAGGCCTGCTGGCCAGGTTCCGCCTGCGCAGGGCACGGGGAAGCCGGTGTCCTTCCCGGGCTGCCGGGGGCGCGGGCAAACCGCTCGCCACCGACACCCGATCCAGGCATTCTTTGCACCATGTTGATCAGGGAAGCAACCGTTGAGGACTGGCCCGCCATCTGGCCCTTCTTCCATGAAATCGTCGCCGCGGGCGAGACGTTCACCTACCCTCTCGATCTCGGAGAGACCGATGCCCTCGAATGGTGGCTTCTCAAGGCTCCGAACCGCACGGTCGTAGCGGTCGGCGAGGACGGCAGTGTGCTGGGCACGGCGAAGATGAACACCAACCACATGGGCAACGGCTCGCACATCGCCAGTGCCAGCTACATGGTCGACCCCCGGCACTCCGGACAAGGAGTGGGGCGGGCCCTGTGCGAGTACACGATCGACTGGGCTCGCACGGCCGGGTTCCGTGCGATGCAGTTCAACGCGGTCGTGGAGGGTAACTCCGCGGCGGTCGGTCTCTATCGCTCGCTCGGCTTCGAGGTGCTGGGGACCCTGCCGGAGGGCTTCAACCACCCGAAGAAGGGGTTCGTGGGACTGCACATCATGCACCGGCCGCTCTGACGGATCTGAGGGGGACATGACCGGGGATCGCCGTCACGGACATGGTTCGGGCTCTCACGTTCACTTCGGGCCACGCCCCTGATGGGCCGGGCGCCGGTGATGTGTCCGTGTTGCACCAACCGGTGATGATGTGCGACCAGTTGTTACGTCGAATGATATGTGGGGCGGGTGCGCACTTGGAGGGCGGGGGCAGTACTGTGCGCCCCACCGCCATTCGGGCGATGAAACATTTGCGGAGGAAAAATCCATGACCATACCCAGGAGATCGCTGCGTGCTGCGGGAACCCTCGCTGCCGCTGCGGTTGTCGGCCTGACCGGTACGGTTCTCACCGCCGGTCCGGCCGCAGCTCACACCCCCACCTGGGACGTGACCTGTACTGAAGTGAGCCTGCACCTGACCGCGTACAACGGACGTGTCACCAACCAGGTGACCGTCACTGTTGACGGCAAGGACCTTCTGCCGACGGAGAACTTCGGCACGGGCATCGACAAGACGATCACCCTGCCCGAGCACGACAAGGCGCTGACGGTCCGTCTGGTCGTCAAGGCCGGCGACGGCAACCAGTACTCGCGCGACGAGTCCAAGCAGGCGCCGGTGTGCGAGGAGACGCCTTCGGAGCCTGTCCCGACCCCGTCCGAGACGAAGCCGTCCGAGACGCCCACCACGGCGACGCCCGAACCGGCGAAGTCCACGCCGGCCGACACTGCCAGCGAGTCCGCCTCGTCGTCTGCGCCCGCCGCAGCCGCGCCGAGCCCGAGCTCGCCGGATCTGGCCGAGACGGGTTCGTCGTCCGCCACGCCGGTCATCGGTGGTGCGGCGGTCGCCGTGCTGCTGGCCGGTGGCGGCATCATGTGGTCCGTGCGCAAGCGCCGTACCGCTCAGCACTGACGTAGTCCGGGTGATCCCGGGCGCGCCGAGCGTGGCCGGGGCCCGGCCGAGGGGCGTGCCGTGTCCTGTGGGACGAGACGGCATGCCCCTCGGCGTCGGTCCGTTCAGTGCTTCCCGCGATGAGCCCCCGAAGGGGCGGAGCCGGGACGGTTCGGATCCTTCGGGGGCTCAGCGCCCCGACGGTCCGAGCCCGCAGGACGCACCGGTTCTGCTGGGTCGCCGTGGACCGTGGCGCTTCTGTGCACCGGCGTGGACGTGGGAGGCGCCGCCGGGCCGATCTCGCACCAGACGGCCTTGCCTTCGCCACGAGGCTCGATGCCCCAGCGGGTCGCGACGGCGTCCAGGAGCAGCAGCCCCCGCCCCGAGGTCGCGGTCTCGCCGGGTGTGCGACGCCGCGGCCATGCGCTGGAGCGGTCCTGTACCGACAGCCGGACCCGCCGTACCGGTTCGGGAAGCACCTCCAGGGTGAGCACGGCGCCGCCCTCCGTGTGCAGCAGCACGTTCACCAGCAGTTCACCGGTCACCAGCTCGGCGTCGTCGGCGAGTTCGGCCATGTCCCAGTCGGTCAGGGCCTGACGCACGATCGTCCGTGCGTCGGAGAGACCCTCCGGATCGGCCTGGTGGATGTACTGATGGAGCCGGGGGGCCCGTGGCGACCCGGGGTCCGGACTGCGCCGCAGCACCAGCAGGGCGACGTCGTCGCCGGAGCCCCAGCGCTCCCACAGCCGGTCCGACAGATGGTCGGCCAGCGCCTCGGCGCCTGCCGGTCCCGCGCTGACCTCGTTGATCAGAGTCCGCACCCCCGCTTCGATGTCGGCGCCCGGCTCCTCCACCAAACCGTCGGTGTACAGGACCAGCGTCTCGCCCGGGACCAGATCCAGCCGGGTCTCCGGGAACTCCTCGTCCCCGAAGTCGGTGGCGATACCCAACGGGATGCCGCCGCGCACCTGCGGGGTGCCGACGCGGCCGTCCATGTGCCGGATCAGCGGTCCGAAGTGGCCCGCCCGAACCACGCGTACGGTGCCGGTACCCAGATCGACCTGGGCGTACGTGCAGGTGGCGAACCGGTCGGTGTCCAGTTCGGCGAGGAACCGGGAGGCCCGTGCAAGTACCGTCGAGGGAGGATGCCCCTCGGCGGCGTAGGCGCGAAGCGCGATGCGCAGCTGGCCCATGATCGCCGCCGCGTGCGTGTCGTGGCCCTGCACGTCACCGACCACGATGCCGAAGCGGCCCTTGGGAAGCGCGATCACGTCGTACCAGTCGCCGCCGACCTGACGGCCGCTCCACGCCGCGTGGTAGCGGACGGCGATCTCGCCACCCTCGATGTCCTGGATCCGGCGGGGCAGCATCGCGGACTGGAGTCCCGTCGCGAACTCGCGCTCCTCGTCGAAGAGCGTGGCCCGCTGGAGGGACTGGGCGACGATCGCGGCCAGCCCCAGGCACAGGTTGCGTTCATCGGCGTTGAACGCCGTGCGTTCGCGGTAGAACAGTGCCAGCCCACCGAGGGTCCGGGCCTGGGCGACGAGCGGCAGATAGGCCGCGGCCTGGAACTTGAGCCGTCCCATGAACGGCTCCAGCACCGGATAGCGCCGGAGAAGCGCGCTGAGCGAGCTCACGAACCGCGGACGTCCACTGAGAACGGTGTCGGCCAGCGGAAACTTCGGGTCGAGCCGGCCCGACCCCAGCGCGTCGACGACCTCCAGCGAATCACCGCTCAGCGCGATGACATTGAGCGTGGTGTTGTCCAGCAGTCCGAGCGCGAGACCGTCGGCGCCCAACCGCGCCAGCGAGCCCGGTCCTGTCAGCGCGGCCGTGACATCGTCCACGGTAACCGCACGCGACAGCGCACTTGTTGTACGTTCAACGATATTGGTCTGGCGTTGGCGGCGCTTTTCCAGTTCCAGCACGAAGGCCGAATGGGTGACTTCCGCCGTCGCGTCGCGCACCAGACCGATCACCCGGTGCGCCCGCCCGTCGGCGCCGCGCAGGATCCGTGCCTGAACATGGGTCCACTGATCACTGTCGTCCTCGAGCGGAACCCGGAAGTGGATGCTGTAGGAGTTGTTCCCGCCTTTGATGGCCTCGTCGATCGCCACATCGAGGCGGATGCGTTCCGCGGGATCGAGCCTCTCCATGAGGGACTCGGGCCGTGAATCGAATACGGCCGGGTCCAGGCCGAAGACCAGAAGTCCGGCCTCGTCGATGTCCAGCGTCCGGGCGTCCAGATCCCACTCGAAACTGCCGGTGCGGTTCAGGGCAAGCCGTTCCTCCGTCGCTGTCTCGCTGTGGTGCGTCCTCTCGACCAACAGGCGGGGCGGGACGGGGATGAATGCTGGCCGGTCGTGATCGGTCATTCCTGCTCCGAAGATCGTCCGGCGGGGCTGCCGTACACGTGACTCAATTGTCTGGCGGGTTCGGTGCGCCTGCCACAGCGGAACCCCCGCCGTACGGTGCTCCGGGGCCCGGTCCCAACAGGCCCTCTTCCGGCGGTGCCACCCCTCCTGCCGTGCTTCCCGGAGAGCCACGCACAATGGCAGTGGAAGATCGTCCGTGACCGGCGGACGGTACGGCACTGGGGCTGACCGGAGCGCACGCATGAACAACGACGATTCCGTCCTGCTGCACACCGAGGGACGCATCCGCCACATCACGCTGAACCGGCCGCGCGCCCTGAACGCCCTGAACCACGCCATGGTGCTGCGGATGGGGGAGGCGCTCGACGCCGCGGAGAAGGACGGCTCGGTCGTCGCGGTGCTGCTCGCCGGTTCGGGGGAGAGAGGGCTGTGCGCGGGCGGGGACATCCGCTCCATCCGCGACGACGCCCTGGCCGGAGGCCGGACCTCACTGGACTTCTGGCGTGACGAATACCGGCTCAACGCCCGGATCGCCCGGTTTCCCAAGCCCTACGTAGCCCTCATGGACGGCATCGTGATGGGCGGTGGGGTCGGCGTCTCAGCCCATGGTTCGCTCCGTATCGTCACGGAGCGCTCCCGCGTCGCCATGCCCGAGACCGGCATCGGCTTCGTGCCCGATGTCGGCGGTACCCATCTGCTCGGCGCGGCGCCCGGCGAACTGGGCACGCACCTAGCGCTCACCGGCGAGGCGGTCGGAGCGGCTGACGCTCTGCTCTGCGGCCTCGCCGACCACTTCGTGCCGTCGGAGGACGTCCCTGCCCTCGTTGCCGCGCTCGACACGTGCACCACGCCCGAGGGGGTCGTCGCGACGGCGCAGCGGTTCGCGCGCACCGCCCCCGCCGGTGAGCTGGCCGGGCACCGCGACTGGATCGACGCCTGCTATACGGCAGAAACGGTCGAGGAGATCATCGAGCGCCTCGAAGGCTGCGGGGTGCCTGCTGCGAAGGAGGCGGCGACGACGATCCTGGCCAAGTCGCCCACAGCACTCAAGGTGACCCTGGCGGCCCTCCGGCGCGTCCGCCGTCTGGAAAGCCTGGAAGCGGCCCTCGACCAGGAGTACCGAGTCTCGTCCACCGCTTTCACCCGTCCCGACCTGGTCGAGGGCGTGCGCGCCCAGATCATTGACAAGGACCGCACCCCCCGGTGGAGCCCGGCCGAACTCGCGGAGGTCACCGAGGAGGTTGTGGCACGCCACTTCGCGCCGCTGGGCGAGGGCGAGCTCGGTCTCGGCCCGGACGTGGAGACCGGCCGTGCGATGACCGGCTGAGGTCCCGCGGAACCCATTACGCGCCCGACGGCAGCATCGTCGCCTCACCTCGCCTCACGACGGGTCCCCATGGTCCCCAGCGGGTCAGGACGGGTCAGGACGGTGCCGGGCCCGGGCGGACATCCGCCGACACCCGTACATGTCGGCTTCGGCGGATGTCCGGCGCCCCGGCTGTCGGACGTCCCGTGTCCCGGGCGGGACACGGCCGGACCTCTCTCCCCTCCGGCCGGGGCGCCGCCCCGTCGCCCACGCGCAGGTTCAGCGCCCGGGCCTCAGCGCCCGAGCCGGGCTTCAGCGCGGTCCCAGGCGCGCTGATTTCCCTGCGGCGCGTAATGCCGCAGTTCCTGGGTACGGGCGACCAGCCGCCGCAGATCCGTGAGGTCGCTCACCAGCTCGTGGGCGCGGGCTTGCAGCAGGATGTTGCCGAGCGCCGTCGCCTCCGCGGGGCCCGCCGTCACCGGAAGTCCGCTCGCGTCGGCCGTCCACTGGCACAGCAACTCGTTGCGTGAACCGCCGCCGACCAGATGGATCCGTACCGGGTCGCGCCCCGAGAGTTCGGCCGCCCTGCGCAACGTCCTGCGGTGCGCCAGCGCCAGACTCTCCAGCACACAGCGCACGTACCCGCCAGGCCTCCGAGGCGGGGCCTGCCCCGTCCGCAGCAGATACGCGTCGATCCGGGCCGGCATGTCGCCCGGTGCGAGGAACGACGCGTCGTCCGGGTCGATCACGGCGGCGAACGGCTCCGACGCGGCCGCTTCGGCGAGCAGATCCGCCAGACCGAGGGGCACGCCCGCGCGGTCCCACCCCCTGCGGCACTCCTCCAGCAGCCACATGCCCATGATGTTGCGGAGGTAGCGGACGGTGCCGTCCACACCGCGTTCATTGGTGAAGTTCGCCGCCCGGGATTCCTCGGACAGCACCGGAGCATCCAGCTCCAGCCCGGCCAGCGACCAGGTGCCGCACGAGATGTAGGCGAAATCCGCTTCCGTCGCCGGGACGGCCGCGACCGCCGACGCCGTGTCGTGCGAGGCGACCGTCGTCACCGGAGTACCGCCCGGCAGACCGGTGTACTCGGCGACGTGCGGCAGCAGCGTCCCCGCCGGATCGCCCGGCTCACGCAGCGGGGGGAAGAGCGAACGCTCCAGACCCAGGCGCTCGATCAGCTCATCCGACCAGTCGCCGCCGCGTGCGTCGAACAGTCCGGTCGTCGATGCGTTCGTGATCTCCGCGCCCACCGATCCGGTGAGCCAGTGCACCAGCAGATCCGGCATCAGCAGCAGCGTCCGGGCCGCCTCCCACTGGGCAGCTGTCCGGTGCGCGAGAAGCTGGAAGACCGTGTTGAACGGCAGGTGCTGCAAGCCGCTGACCGCGTACAGCTCCCGCATACCGCAGCCGTCGGGCAGCCGCTCCGAGGCCCGGCCGTTGCGCCCGTCCCGGTAGTGGAACGGCAGCCCCAGCAGCGCTCCGTCGGCATCGAGCAGACCGTAGTCCACCGCCCAGGTGTCGACGCCGACGGAGGCGACCGGACCCGAGCGCCCGGCAGCCCGCAGCCCGTCCAGCATTCCCTGGTACAGGGCAAGCACGTCCCAGCGCAGGCCGTCCGGCAGGCGAACCGGTGTGTTGACGAACCGGTGCGCCTCGGTCAGTTCGAGCCTTCCGGGCCCGACCCGGCCGGTGATCACCCTGCCACTGGTCGCGCCGAGGTCCACGGCGGCGAAGAGGGAGGCGCCGGACATGGTGTCGATGGGGTTCACAGCCATGGGGATCGTGTCCGGGTCATCGCAGGAACGCCGCTGCCACACCGGCGTCGACCGGAATGTGCAGACCGGTCGTGTGGGTGAGGTCGCCGCCCGTCAGAGCGAAGACGGCATTGGCGACGTGCTCGGGCAACACCTCGCGCTTGAGTAGGGTCCGCTGGGCGTAGAACTCACCGAGCTTCTCCTCCTCGATTCCGTACGTCGCCGCCCGCTGGGCGCCCCAGCCCGCGGCGAAGATTCCCGAACCCCGCACCACCCCGTCCGGGTTGACGCCGTTGACACGGATGCCGAGGCCGCCGAGCTCGGCGGCCAGCAGCCGCACCTGATGGGCCTGGTCGGCCTTGGTGGCCGAGTAGGCGATGTTGTTGGGGCCGGCGAACACCGCGTTCTTGGAAGCGATGTAGATGATGTCGCCGCCGAGGTTCTGCGCCTGCATGACCCGTGCGGCCTCGCGCGCCACGAGGAACGAGCCGCGCGCCATGATGTCGTGCTGCAGATCCCAGTCACGCGCCGTGGTCTCCAGCAGAGGCTTCGAGATGGAGATTCCCGCGTTGTTCACGACGAGGTCCACACCGCCGAAGGCGAGCACGGCGGCCCGGAAGGCCTCCGCGATCTGTTCCTCGCTCGTGACATCGACGGTGACGGCCACGGCCCGGTCCGGTCCGCCGAGGTCCTGCGCGACCTCGGCCGCGTTCTCGGCGTTCAGGTCCGCCACGACGACACAGGCACCCTCGGCCACCAGCCGGTACGCGATGGCGCGCCCGATCCCCGAACCGGCCCCGGTCACCAGGGCGACCCGGGTGGCCAGCGGCTTCGCCCTCGGCATCCGGCGGAGCTTGGCCTCCTCCAGTTCCCAGTACTCGATCCGGAACTTCTCGGACTCCTCGATCGGCGCATAGGCGGAGACGGCCTCGGCGCCGCGCATCACATTGATGGCGTTGAGGTAGAACTCCCCGGCGACGCGCGCGGTCTGCTTGTCCTTGCCGAAGGAGAACATCCCGACTCCGGGGACCAGCACGATCGCCGGATCCGCGCCGCGCATGGCTGGGGAGCCGGCGACGGCGTGCCGCTCGTAGTACGCGCGATACGCCTCGCGGTACTCGCCGTGCAGCGTCCTCAGCCGCTCCACGACGTCGGCGACCGGTGCGTCCGCCGGAAGGTCGAGCACCAGCGGGCTGACCTTCGTACGGAGGAAATGGTCCGGGCACGAGGTGCCCAGTGCCGCGAGCCGCGGGTGTTCGGCGCGGGAGAGAAAGTCCAGCACCGGTTCGGTGTCGGTGAAGTGACCGACCATGGGATGGTCGGTGGACGCCAGGCCGCGGATCACCGGGGCGAGCGCGGCCGCCCGCTCGCGGCGTTCCTGGGCGGACAGAGGCGTACGGCCGGGCAGCACGTCACCGAACGGCTCGGGCCGTCCGCGCTCCTGCAGGAAGCTCTCGGCCGTGCGGATCATCCACAGGGCGTTGCGCTCGCACTCGTCCGATGTCCCGCCCCAGGCCGTGATCCCGTGGCCGCCCAGGACGACGCCGACCGCCTGCGGGTTGGCCTCCTTCACCGCGGCGATGTCCAGCCCGAGCTGGAAGCCCGGCCGGCGCCAGCCCACCCAGGCCACCTTGTCGCCGAAGCACTCGGCGGTCAGTTTCTCCCCGTCGGCCGCGCACGCCAGGGCGATTCCCGAATCCGGATGCAGATGGTCGACGTGCGCAGCCTCGACCAGGGCGTGCATGGCGGTGTCGATCGACGGCGCCGCGCCGCCCTTGCCATGCAGGCAGTAGTCGAAGGCGGCCACCATCTCGTCCTCGTGCTCCACTCCCGGATACACGTCCTTGAGGGCACGGACCCGGTCCAGGCGCAGCACCGCGAGGCCCTCCTCCTTCAAGGTGCCGAGGTCACCTCCGGAACCCTTGACCCAGAGAAGTACGGTTTCGCCGCCGGTGACGGGGTCGGCGCCCGCGGCCTTCACCGAGGTGTTGCCACCTGCGTAGTTGGTGTTGCGGGGGTCGGATCCGATCCGGTGCGCGCGCTCCAGGAGCGCGGCGACTTCGGCGTGCGTCGGGGACGTCATGGCAATTCCTTCGGGACGGGACGGAACAGTACGGAGACGGGGCCGTCGGGGTGTGGCCGACGGGCGGCGGTGTACGGGCGCGACCGGAGTCAGGCGCCCCAGCCGGCCTGGGTACCCCCCACCCGGGCTGCGGCGATGCGCTCCTGATTGCCGGAAGCGAGGTAGGCGGCGAACGGGTCGCGAGCCAGCCCCTGTTCCTCCCGCACATCGGCCAGCAGCGGCCGCACATCGGTGTTGTAGGCGTCCATCAGCACGGCGTTCGACGCGAGCACATCGCCGGACGTCTGCGCGGCGACGAGAGCGTCCCCGTCGACCAGCAGGGCCTTGGCCGTCGCCTCCTGGACATTGGCGACCGACCGGATCACCGCGGGGATCTTCGCCTCGATGTTGTGGCACTGGTCGAGCATGAAATTGACGTTGGCACCGGAGCGGAGACCACCGTTCTTGACGACCTCGTGCATGATCCTGAAGAGCTGGAACGGGTCGGCGGCCCCGACCATCAGATCGTCGTCCGCATAGAAGCGGGAGTTGAAGTCGAACGCGCCGAGCCGTCCTTCCCGGAGCAGCAGGGCGACGATGAACTCGATGTTCGTTCCGGGGGCGTGGTGCCCGGTGTCCACGACCACCTGCGCCTTCGGGCCGAGCTTGAGGCAGTGCGCGTACGCCGTGCCCCAGTCGGGCACATCCGTGGTGTAGAAGGCCGGTTCGAAGAGCTTGTACTCCAGCAGCATCCGCTGGTCGTCGCCGAGCCGTTCGTACACCTCCGCCAGGGCCTCGGCCAGCCGGTCCTGACGGGCAACGATGTCGTCCTGCCCCGGATAGTTCGTACCGTCGGAGAACCACAGCTTGAGATCGGGCGACCCCGTCGCGTCCATGATGTCGACGCACTCCAGCAGATGGTCGGTCGCCTTGCGCCGCACCGCCGCATCGGGATGGGTGACCGAGCCGAGCTTGAAGTCGTCGTCCTGGAAGACATTGGAGTTGATGGCACCGATCCGCAGCCCGAGGCCCTCGGCGTGGCGGGTGAGCGCGGCGTAGTCCGCGACCTTGTCCCAGGGAATGTGCAACGACACCTTCGGGGCGACGCCGGTGAACGTGTGGACCTGCGCCGCGTCCTCCATCTTCTCGAACGGGTCGCGCGGCACCCCGGGCTGCGCGAACACTTTGAAACGGGTCCCCGAATTGCCGTATCCCCACGACGGGGTCTCGATCACCTGAGACTTCAGGGCTGCCTTGACGGCCGACACATCAGACATGAACACCTCGTGAGCAGAGTTACCTGACGACCGTGATCGTCAGAATGAAGTGAATCGTTTCATCCATGCGTACGCTAGGTATGGCGACGCTCGCTAGTCAAGCCGTCAGAGGGTGTTCATCTGGGTTGGAGGCAGGTTGAATCAATTCACCACGGATCGGGGCGTCACGGCCGAAGACGGGCCCGGCCAGCCCGGAAATCCGGGGTGGCCGGGCCCGTCGGACGCGGTGAACGGCCGTCCGGAAGCCGGTGGGCAGCCATCGCACGCGGCCCGGGGAGCAGATGACAGCCGTGGGGGCCCGGCCGCCTGCCGTGCGGCAGTCCTGCGGACGGCACGGTTCAGTGCCCACTGCCCGACATGCTGGGCCTCAGTGAGCGGACGAGGTCGAAGAAGCGCGACTCATTGCCGGAGAGGCCCGCGCGACGCAGCGCGCCGTCCGCTTCCTCGATCGGTGAGGCGAGCAACGGCATGTACAGCGGGGCCTGGTCCGGATCGGAGAGCGCCGCCCGCGTCGCCTCCAGTAAGCGGACGTACGCCTGCGCCGCGGCGAGTTCGTCATTGCGCATCTCAGCATCTCCCGGTCAGAGGTGTCGGACCCACAAGCATCCCTCATGGGTCTGACAACAGGTCCTCGGCGACGGCTGGAGCGCGTTTCCTATCGGCTGTCCGGCCGAGCCGTACCCGCCGGCGGCTCCACCTCCAGGAACCGGCGCCGGCGCGGCCCGCGGTACATCAGGGCGGTCCAGCCCAACTCCCGCAGAACCGCCGCGCAGCGGGTCAGCTCACCCTCCTCCGCCTGCGCCGCCCCGCTGCCCGGCGGACCGAGCCACTCCACCCGTGCGGTGCCGGGCGAGTCTCCCGCGGTCACCCGGAAACCCGTCGCCGTACGCAGGCCCGACGCGTCGACGGCCGAGGCGGCCGGCCCCGAAGCCTCCAGGGCAAGGGCAACGGCCCTTACCGGACTGTGCAGTTCCCATTCCGCCGGCACCGACTCCGGCTCCGGGTGCCCCGTGTTCGTGAGGTGCCGGATCTGGAGCAGTCCCGCGAAGGCGGTACGCACCGAGGCGGCCCTCCGCTCGGACGGCACCGGGAACGGGGGACCGTCCCCGGTGGCCGGTTCGAAACCGGTCTCTTCCTCGGTGCTCATCCGACTCCCCTTCGCCGTGCCGCCCGAGTGCCAGTGTGCGCCGCCCCACTGACAACCGGGTCACGCGCCCCCGAGCACCTTGCCCGGGTTGAGGATGCCGTGGGGATCGAGTGCCGTCTTCACCGCGTGATGCATGCCGAGCACCGCCGGGCCCAGTTCCCTGTTCATGCCGCGCATCTTCAGCAGCCCCACCCCGTGTTCACCGGTGACCGTGCCGCCGAGCGCGATCGCGTCGTCCAGGATGTCCTCGAAGGCGAGCTGGGCGCGGGCGCGCGCGGCTTCGTCCCCCGGCGGTGTGATGATCAGGGGATGGAGATTGCCGTCTCCCGCGTGCGCGATGTTGGCGACGAGAATGTCGTGCCGGGCAGCCGTCCGCTCGATCCGGGCCAGCATCTCCGGCACCGCGGTCCGCGGCACACAGACGTCCTCGGTCAGCACCGGGCCGAGCCGCTCCAGCGCGGGATAGGCCAGCCGCCTGGCCTGGAACAGCGCGTCCGCCTCCTGCTGGTCCGTGGAGACCGCGGCCCAGGTGGCACCCGCACGCTCGAAGCAGTCACGGACGAGTTCGGCCTCGGCGTCCCCCTCGGCGCCCGGTGTGTCGACACGGCCGAGCAGGACCACGTCGGCGTCCGCGGAGAGGCCCATCTTCTTCCAGGCGTCGACCGCGGCCAGACAGTGACGGTCGACGAGTTCGAGGGCCGAGGGGATGACGCCCGACGCGGTCACGGCGCTCACCGCCTCACCGGCGGCGACCACGGAGGAGAAGTATCCCGCCACGGTCCGCTCCTGGAGCCGCGCCGGCCGCAGCCGCACCGTGATCTCCGTAATCACCCCGAGCGTGCCCTCGGAACCCACCATCAGCCCCGCCAGGTCGTATCCCGCCACGCCCTTGGCGGTCCTGCGCCCGAGCGAGACGACTTCGCCGAGTCCGTTGACGACCTCCAGCCCCAGGACGTAGTCGCGTGTCACGCCGTACTTGACGCAGCACATGCCCCCGGCGTTGGTCGCGACGTTCCCGCCGATGGTGGACCAGGGCGAACTCGCCGGATCCGGCGGGTACCACAGTCCGTGCTCAGCGCTCGCCGCACGCAGATCGTCGTTGACCACACCCGGCTGGACGACGGCCAGCCGCTCCGCGCGGTCGATGGTGACGACGCGGTTCATGTCCTCGAAGGACAGGACGATCGCCCCGTCGACTGCGTTCGCGCCCCCGGACAGACCCGTGCCGGCGCCGCGCGGAACCAGCGGAATGCGATGGGTGACGCAGTGGCGCACCACGTCCCGCACCTCTTCGGTGTTCTGCGGGCGCACCACGGCCAGCGGAGTGCCGTACGGCGCCCACTCGGCCTCGTCGTGCTGGTACCGGGCCAGGCCCGCCGGATCGGTCAGGACCCGTTGGGCCGGAATGCTGTCGACCGGTGCGTTCGCCACGATGGTGGCCACCTCCCAAAAGATGTATTACCCATCATTATGGTCCGCCGTTCACCGGACGGCGGGGGCGGTCCCGGTCCGAGGAGGCGGGCCGCCGGATCGGCCGTCCGAAGCGGCACCTTGTGGCCGGGCGCAACACCGGACATCGGTAGGCTCGACCACTCATGGACCACGTACACCCAAAAGGACCCCACGTACCGTGCCAGACAACGAACGAGTCCCCGGCACCGACGGCGCGGAACGCATGAGTGGCGCGGATGGCACAGCCCGCCCGGCTCTGCGCGCCGACTGCGGGAACTGCTTCGGACTGTGCTGCGTCGCACTGACCCTCACCCGGTCCGCGGACTTCGCCATCAACAAGGACGCCGGCAAGCCCTGCCGCAACCTCCAGGAGGACTTCCGCTGCGGCATCCACACCAGGCTGCGCAGCGAAGGCTTCGCCGGATGCACCGTGTACGACTGCTTCGGCGCGGGCCAGAAGGTGTCGGTTGAGATCTTCGGCGGACAGGACTGGCGTACCGCCCCCGAGAGCGCCCAGCGGATGTTCCAGGTCTTCCCGGTCGTGCGACAGCTCCACGAACTCCTCTGGTACCTCACGGAGGCGGTGTCCCTGGCAGCCGCCCGCTCCCTCCACGGCGAGATCCGGCGCACCCTGGAAGAGACCGAACGTCTCACCCGCCTCGACGCCGATGCCTTCGCCGGCCTGGACGTGGCAGCGCACCGGGACGAGGTTGCCGCGCTGCTGGCACGTACCAGCGAACTCGTGCGCGCCACCGCGCCCCGCAAGAAGAAGCGCAGCCACCGTGGTGCGGACCTCATCGCCGCACGCCTCGGGGGAGCGGATCTCCGGGGCGCCGATCTTCGCGGCGCCTGTCTCATCGCTGCGGACCTCTCCGGCGCCGATCTCCGGCTGGCCGATCTCATCGGCGCCGACTTCCGCGACGCCGACCTGTCCGGCGCCGACCTGACCGGCGCCCTCTTCCTGACGCAGTCCCAGCTCAACGCCGCAAGGGGCAGTGACACCACCCGGCTCCCTCCCTCGCTCAGCCGCCCGGCGCACTGGGAGAAGTGACGGGCCGCCATCACGTCATGTCTGAGGGGCCTCGTCGGCCGACGAGGTCTCCAGCGCCTCCTTCAGGCGCTCAAGCGTGGTGCGGATGTTGCCGCGCTGGAACTCGCCGAAGGTGTGCCCCCGGGTTGCCGCGCGGTCGAAGGCGTTGGCCAGGAAGTCCGGCCAGGCGCGGCGGTCGTCGGTCCAGATCTCGGTGACCCTGGTGCCGCCCTCCACGGCCTCGAAGCGGTACTCCCAGGTGGCGATGGACCCCGGCAGCAGCGGACGCCGGGCGCCGATGGCGTGGACACGGAAGGCGAACCGCTCACCGGGGTCGGCCGCCGTCACCGTGCACCGGGTCGTCCAGCGCATGGCTCCGCGCCTGTTCCGGCCCTCGAAGACCATCCCGACGTACGCGCCCCGGCGCTCCCCGAGCACCTTCGCGCCTCTGTTCTCCGGACTCCAGCGCCCCATCGCCGTCGGGTCACTCAACCGGTCGTAGACAAACGAGGGAGCGGCGCGAACAACGATGCTGCCGGACACGGACATCGTGCGGGCCATGAGGCACTTCCGATCCGCGGCCGACTGCGGCTACCACCGGGGCGTCGGAACGGCCGCACGGCCGACGGGCTCCCGGGCCCCACACCTTACTCACCGGTCACATATGGTCGGACGGCAGGATCCGGCCGTTCCGGCGGACCGAAGCGCGAACGCTTCGTCCCTCTGGTTCGTTGGACGGAACGGCGTATCCGAAACACCCTCGACGACCGGACCCAGGAGCCCGCACATGCCCAGCCGTACTGACCCCGGCAGCACCGACACGAGCCGCACCCGTCTGATCGAGCGGCTCATGGAGCAGTTCCCGCACGTACCGCGGGAGGCCGTCATCAAGGAGGACCTGCTGCGCGGCGGTGTGGCCTTCGACGAGTCCGCGCTCAGCGACAACGAGGACGGTGACGTCAAGCCGAAGTCGTACTTCATCTTCTCCTTCGACCACGGCACCCTCCCCGAGCTCGGCGCGGCCGCGTTGCGTCGGCCGCCCGAGGAGATCGTCCTCACCGGCGGTCCGTACGAACTGCGGCGCACCGTTGTGTCCGTGCGGGTCAACCCGGCGTCCCCCTACCGTGTGGCGGCCGACGCCGAAGGCGTGCTCGGCCTCCATCTCGACGGCCGACGGATCTCCGACGTCGGGCTGCCGCCCATGCCGGACTACTACCGCCACACCCTCGGCAACGGCAAGTCGGTCATGGAGGTCGCGCCCACCATCCAGTGGGGATACCTGGTCTACCTCACGGTCTTCCGCGTCTGCCAGTACTTCGGCGCGAAGGAGGAGTGCCAGTACTGCGACATCAACCACAACTGGCGCCAGCACAAGGCCGCGGGACGTCCGTACACCGGAGTGAAGCCCGTCGAGGAGGTCCTGGAGGCACTGGCCATCATCGACCGCTACGACACGGCGAAGACCTCCACGGCCTACACCCTCACCGGCGGCGCCATCACCTCTCACATCGGCGGACGCGACGAGGCCGACTTCTACGGCCAGTACGCCAAGGCCATCGAGGAACGCTTCCCCGGCCGCTGGATCGGCAAGGTCGTCGCCCAGGCTCTGCCCAAGTCCGACGTCCAGCGTTTCCACGACTACGGCGTGCAGATCTACCACCCCAACTACGAGGTGTGGGACCGCCGACTGTTCGAGCTCTACTGCCCGGGCAAGGAGCGCTACGTCGGTCGTGACGAATGGCACCGCCGCATCCTGGACTCCGCCGACGTCTTCGGCGCGCGCAACGTCATTCCCAACTTCGTCGCAGGTGTGGAGATGGCCGAGCCGTTCGGTTTCACCACGGTGAAGGAGGCGATCGACTCCACCACCGAAGGGCTCCGGTTCTTCATGTCGCACGGCATCACCCCGCGCTTCACCACCTGGTGCCCCGAACCGACAACACCGCTGGGCAAGACCAATCCGGACGGTGCGCCGCTGGAGTACCACATCCGACTGCTGGACGCCTACCGCTCGACAATGGAGGAGTACGGACTCAGCTCGCCTCCCGGCTACGGACCGCCCGGCCCGGGGCGCGCGGTGTTCTCGGTGAGTTCGTTCATGGACAGTCTGCCGCCTCGTGAGGAGGAACCGGCCTGATGGCTGTACCGCCAGGAATTGCGGGACGGCCCTTTAGCCCGTTCTTTGTCTTGCGGTTGAAGTGTGGTGATGGTGATTTGCCTCCGAGGCCCACTCTGTACCAGGAACCGACCCCCGTCGGCGGTTGCCTCGAGCGACGGCACCCCGATCGCGTGTCAGCGGTCCGGCAGCGGGCCCATGGCCATCCTGGTGTCCTCGGCACCGGCCGACCGCCCCGACACCAAGAAGCTCGTCGGCCTCTCCGCACTTCCTCGTCGTCCACTGTGACCGCCGCAGCCGGGGCGCCAGTGGTGATAGTGCCCTCTGCACGGTGCTGCTTGAGATCGACGACATCGCGGCGCTGATCGGGCATGTGGGCGGTTCTGCCCCGGTGTTCGGCAGTTCGTCTGCGGTCTGCGTCCTGACGGCTGGCTCGGGGCCGTGCGGCAGGAGCTCGCTACTGCCGCACGGCCCCGAGCCAGCCGTCAGGCGCGCCACTCGGCGGTCCGCTCGGCGGAAGCCGCGGCGAGGGCCTTCTCGATCGCCGCTGCATCACCCCGATTGCCGTAGACCGGCGTGCCCGGCTGCTGCCGCCACGAATCGGCGAGCCCGCCGGCGTCCACCGTGTCGAAGCCCAGTTCGTCGATCAGTTCACGGACCGTCTGCTTGGCGGCCACGTCGTCCCCGGCCACCGGCAGTGCCTGCCGGGCATCCGCGCCTTTGGGCAGGCCGTTGGCGAGGATGTCCTGCGCGTACGTTCCATTGAAGGCCTTGATGACGGGGTGGCCGATCTGATCCTGTGTCCACAGGCTCTCCGGCTGGCCGTCCTCGATCGCGGCGATCCGGCCGTCGCGCTCGCGGGGGTAGTAGTTCCCCGTATCGATCACGGCGAAGCCCTCCGCGGCACCGTCGAGGAATCCGGCGGGCAGAGCGGGCACGGCCTTGAGCGGAACGGTGACGACCACGACCTGGGCGCCGTTCGCGGCCTCGGCGGCGGTGGCCGCGGTGGCGCCGGTTTCCTCCGCCAGGGCGGTCAGTGTCTCAGGGCCGCGCGAGTTGGCGACGGACACCTCGTGGCCGAGCGCGGTGAGGCGCCGGGTGAGGTTGCCACCGATGTTTCCTGCCCCGATGATGCCGATCTTCATGGATACGACCTTCCGATCATGCAAGCGGTACGTGCAACATGTCTCGCCGGTTCTCCAACTCATCTCTCCCGGAAGCTATTCCGCGCGAGGGCGAAAGGTTTTTCCGCCGTTCGGAAGGATGGGACCCACCGGCTGAGGGAACGTAAGAGAGCAGGAAGCGGAATCTCTCCGACCCTTCGTAAGGCGGTGCCCATGCTGCACGGTGTCGACGTCAGCGCGTATCAGTCGTCCTTTGGCACGGACGGCCTTGATTTCGTCTTCATCAAGGCCACGGAAGGCCGCTCGTATGTCAATCCACGTCTGACATCGCAGACGAAGCGGGCTCGGGACGCGGAATGCGTGGTCGGGTTCTACCATTTCCTGTGGCCCGGGAACATCACGGCGCAGGCGGAGTACTTCCTGAGCAAGGCGCCGGAAAAGTCGGGCGAGCTGCTGGCCGTCGACTGGGAGCAGAACGGGGAGGGCACCCGTCCGAGCAATGCGGAGAAGGACCGGTTCATCCGCGAGGTCAAACGACTGCGGCCGCACCACAAGGTCCTGCTCTACTGCAACCGGTACTTCTGGCTGCACCACGACACCACGTCGTACGCCGGGGACGGCCTCTGGATCGCCGACTACGTCAGCGCGGGAAAGCCGCGTATCAAGGCATCCTGGCGCATTCACCAGTACACCGACCAGCCGCTCGACAAGGACGTCGCGGCCTTCTCCTCGCGGGCGGCCATGCGCGCGTGGGCGCGGGGGAAGTGACTGGCTGGGCAGGAGAAAAAGAGCGAGAATCAGACAATCGAAATACTCTGTTTCGAGGCTTGTGTGAATCGGGCTGCGCGAACCGAGCCGGCCGGAGGAGCGCATCGAAGTGGAGGAGTGCCCATGAGAGCCGCCGTCGTCCGCAGCTTCAACGAGCCCCTGGTCGTCGAGGACAGGCCGGTACCCACGCCGGCCGGACCTCAGGTCCTGGTTCGCATGGAGGCCTCCGGGCTGTGCCATACGGATATCCACGCGGCCCAGGGGGACTGGCCTGTCAAACCGAGTCCGCCGTTCGTCCCCGGCCACGAGGGCATCGGGATCGTCGAGGCGACAGGGGACCAGGTCAGCCATCTCGCGGTGGGGGACCGGGTGGCCATCCCGTGGCTCGGTGAAGCGTGCGGACACTGTGACCACTGTGTCTCAGGGTGGGAGACGCTCTGCCTGGCGCAGCAGAACAGCGGCTACTCGGTCGACGGCAGCCATGCCGAGTACGCCCTTGCCCACGGCACGTACGTCGTGCCCGTGCCCGACGGCATCGACCCGCTCGACGCGGCGCCCCTGACGTGTGCGGGTGTCACCACGTACAAGGCAGTCAAGCTCTCCGGGGCGCGGCCCGGGACCCGGGCCCTCATCTCCGGGATCGGCGGCCTGGGGCATCTCGCTCTGCAGTACGCGCGGATCTTCGGCGCGGAGACCATCGCCGTCGACGTGACGGACGAGAAGCTGGCCCTCGCCAAGGAGTTGGGCGCCGACCATGTGATCGACGCACGCGTCCAGGACGTTGCCGAGGAGACTCGCCGCCTGGGCGGGGCCGACGCTGCGATCTCGCTGGCCGTGAGCAATGAGTCGTTCGCGGCCGCATACGGTGCGCTGCGGAGGGGTGGCACGCTCGTTCTGGTGGCCCTTCCGGCGGAGGGAAAGCTGGAGATCCCGGTCTTCGACACCGTCCTGAACGGCACAAAGATCGTCGGTTCGATCGTCGGTACCCGGCAGGACCTGACCGAGGTGTTCCGGCTGCACCGCCTCGGCCGTACCCGTGTGGTGCGTGAGAGCCGGGACCTGGCGGACATCAACGCCTCGATCGACGCGGTTCTCAAGGGTGCGGTGTCGGGCCGCCTCGTGTTCGACATGAGCGGCGCTGCGGCGTGACGCCCACCTCGCATTGATGGGTGGGCACCCACCATGGGTGTGTGCCTACGATATACATGTGAACAAGAACGAGACGCCGCCCACTCTCCTGGGATCCACCACCTACCTCATGTCCAGGACGGGCAAGGCGGCGCGGAGCCGGATCGCCGAGCGGCTGGCCGACCGTGGCCTGCGCCTCCGGCACATGGCGGTGCTGGCCGCGCTGGTGGATTTCGGCCCCCACGCACAACGGCAGCTGGCAGAGCGACTGGCCATCGACCGCAGCGACATGGTGAGGCTCGTCGACGATCTGGGTGCGGCCGACCTGGTGGTGCGGGCACGCGACGTGACCGACCGGCGACGCGTGACCGTCACCGCCGCCCCGGCGGGCCGTGCGCTGCTCGACAGGCTCCAGGCCGACGCGAAGGCCGTGCAGGAGGATGTCCTGGCACCGTTGAACGCGCGCGAACGTGCCCAGCTCGCTGCTCTGTTGGCGCGCGTTCACCATCATCTCCAGGGCGGATCCGGGGAACAGCGGCCAGGTCGCTGACGCATTCCGTGCCCCAGGTGCGGCAGACTTCCTCGGTGACCACTGCCGCGGCTCAGCCGCCTCGTGACCGTGCGCTCGGGCGCGGAATCTCCACCCTGATCCCTCAGGCCGCGACGGCGACGCCCGCCGAACAGGCGGCGGCCGTGCTGACGGCCATGCAGAGCGTTCCGGTCCGAGTGGGTGTGCTCCAGGCGGCCGTCGTGCTGCTGGAGGAGCGGGTGCGCGCTACAAGTGACGAGGCGGAACGCGCCGCGGCGGCCACTACGGTGGCGATGCTCCGCAGTGCGATCGGCCAGGCCGGCTGACCGGGCCCGGTTGCGGCGGCTCAGCCGTTGACGGCGGTCCGCGGTGTCGGTCGGTTCCGTGCGCGTACGTGCGTGCCTGGGCGCGTACGTCGATGGTCAGTCCCGGATTCCTCCGCCGCTCTGGACGAGACCTGTCGTGCCCCGCGGTCGCGAGGAAAGCCGCTCCATGAGGACGAGGGCGGCTGTCTCGCTGAACAGACCGGCAGGTGAGTCATGAACTCCGAAGGACGGCGCATCCCGACGGTCACCTCGTAGCGGATTGTGCGTCCGCTGCGCCTCTCGGCAACAGCGCGGTGTCCCTTGAGGCGGTTGACTCCGTATCGCGAGCGCGGCGGCCGAATGCCTCCTGCCAGGCCGCGAGTTGCCTGCCGAGCCTGCGTGCGCCATTGACAGTTCCCCCGCTCTCTCACTACCGTCACGCCCACATTTCGAACGCATGACGAAATTTCGAACGACGAGGCTCAACTGCCTTGTCGTGCAAGGGAATGTCCTCAGGTGGCGGGCCTTCGAATGTTGCCACCTGTCGCGCACACCGAACTATGTCCGAGATACCGAACCATCGATGAGGGCAGCGCCGTCCGCCCAGCCGCTCCCCTCGTACCCGGAGGACCGACCATGCGCACCTCACGAACCGCGTCCGCCCCGCGCGTCGCCCGGACCGCAACGGTCCTCACCGCTCTCGCGCTCTCCGTGACCCTCGCCGCCTGCGGGCAGAGCAGCGAAGGCGGCAGCAAGGAAAAGAAGACGGGCGGCAAGAGTTCCACGATCGGGATCGCCATGCCGACCAAGTCGTCGGAGCGCTGGATCGCCGACGGCAAGAACATGGCCGCCGAGTTCGAGAAGCTCGGATACAAGACGGACCTGCAGTACGGCGAGGACGACGTCGACCAGCAGGTCTCCCAGATCGAGAACATGATCACCAAGGGGGTGGATGTCCTCGTGGTCGCCGCCATCGACGGCCGCGCCCTCAGCGATGTGCTGCACCAGGCGGGGCAGCAGGGCATCAGGGTCATCTCGTACGACCGGCTCATCCTCGGCAGCCCGGACGTCGACTACTACGCATCCTTCGACAACGAGAAGGTCGGCGAGCTCCAGGCCGGCTACATCCTCGACAAGCTCGGGCTGAAGTCCGGTGCCGAGAAGGGGCCGTTCAACATCGAGCTGTTCGCCGGGTCGCCCGACGACAACAACACGCGCTACTTCTTCCAGGGCGCCTGGAAGACGCTCAAGCCGTACATCGACAAGAAGCAGCTGGTCGTCCGCAGCAAGCAGACGAAGCTGGACCAGATCACCACGCTCCGCTGGGACGGCGGAACCGCCCAGAAGCGCATGGACGACCTGCTCACCAGCGCCTACTCATCCGCCGGCGTCGATGCTGTGCTCTCCCCGTACGACGGCATCTCGATCGGTATCATCTCCGCCCTGAAATCGGACGGATACGGCACCGGATCCAAGCCGTACCCCGTTGTCACCGGCCAGGACGCCGAGGTCGCGTCCGTGAAGTCGATCATCGCGGGGCAGCAGACACAGACCGTCTACAAGGACACCCGGGCCCTCGCCAAGCAGGCGGTCCAGATGGCCGATGCCGTACTGAACGACAAGAAGCCCGAGGTCAACGACACCACGACGTACAACAACGAGAAGAAGGTCGTCCCGTCGTTCCTGCTCGACCCGGTGAGCGTCGACAAGGCCAACTACCGCGCCGAGCTGGTCGATTCCGGCTACATCAAGGAGAGCGACCTCCGATGAAGGTCCCGACGGCCCCGGCGGCCGGCGGCGTACCCGTCCTGGAGATGCGGTCCATCGTCAAGACGTTCCCCGGTGTGAAGGCGCTCTCCGACGTCTCCCTGACCGTGGCCCAGGGCGAGGTGCACGCCATCTGCGGGGAGAACGGTGCCGGCAAGTCGACCCTGATGAAGGTCCTCAGCGGAGTGCATCCGCACGGCAGCTACGACGGCGAGATCCGGTTCAGGGGCGAGAGCTGTGCGTTCAAGGACATCCGGGCCAGCGAGGCACGCGGCATCGTGATCATTCACCAGGAACTCGCCCTGGTGCCGTACCTCTCCATCGCCGAGAACATCTTCCTCGGCAACGAACACGCCACCCGCGGCTTCATCAGCTGGAACGAGACGTTGCGCCACGCGGCCGTCCTCCTCGACCGGGTCGGTCTTCGGGAGCACCCGCAGACCAGGGTCGCGGACATCGGCGTCGGGAAGCAGCAGCTCGTCGAGATCGCCAAGGCGCTCTCCAAGAAGGTCGAACTGCTCATCCTCGACGAGCCGACCGCCGCCCTCAACGACGAGGACAGTGCCAAACTTCTCGCGCTCATCAAGGAGCTCAAGGGCCAGGGCATCTCTTCGATCATCATCTCGCACAAGCTCGGCGAGATCACGGCGGTCGCCGACTCCGTCACCGTCCTGCGCGACGGCCGCACGGTCGAAACCCTTGACGTGGGCGCCGGATCGACCACCGAGGACCGCATCATCCGAGGCATGGTCGGCCGCGACCTCGATCACCGCTTCCCCGAACGAACCCCCTACGAGGGCGCCCCCGGAGCACACCCGGCCCTGGAGATCCGGGACTGGACCGTCCACCACCCGATCGACCAGCACCGCAAGGTCGTCGACCGCGTCTCCGTGCAGGCCCGGCGCGGTGAGATCGTCGGCATCGCCGGGCTCATGGGCGCCGGCCGGACCGAACTCGCCATGAGCGTCTTCGGCCGCAGCTACGGCCGCAACATCAGCGGCACGGTCCTCAAGGACGGCAAGGAGATCCGGACCCGAAGCGTCTCCGAAGCGGTCCGCCACAAGATCGCCTACGTCACCGAGGACCGCAAACAGTACGGCCTCAACCTCATCGACACCATCGGCCGCAACATCAGCCTCGGCGCCCTGGGCAAGGTGTCGCGGCACGGGATCGTCGACGAGCACGAGGAGACCCGTGTCGCCGAGTCGTACCGCACCTCGATGAACATCAAGACCCCCACGGTCTTCGAGCAGGTGAGCCGTCTCTCCGGCGGCAACCAGCAGAAGGTCGTCCTCGGCAAATGGATCTTCGCCGGTCCCGACGTCCTCATCCTCGACGAGCCGACCCGCGGTATCGACGTCGGGGCGAAGTACGAGATCTACTCCGTCATCGACCGGCTGGCTGCCCAGGGCAAGGCCGTCGTGCTCATCTCCTCCGAACTTCCCGAGCTGCTCGGAATGTGCGACCGCATCTACACCATGGCCGCCGGCCGGCTCACCGGCGAAGTCCCGCGCGCGCAGGCCACCCAGGAGGTCCTCATGCGCCATATGACCAGCGACAAGAGGTAGCAGGAATGCCCCAGGCCCCCACCGACACCGCGCAGCGCCCGGGCAAGGAAGCCCTGGCCGCGCCCCCGACGACCGGAAGCCTCCTGCTGGACGCGGCCCGCCGCAACATGCGCCAGTACGGGATGCTCATCGCCCTCGGGCTGATCGTCGTTCTCTTCGAGATATGGACCGACGGAGTCCTCCTCAAGCCGAACAACGTCACCAACCTCGTCCTCCAGAACAGCTACATCCTGGTTCTCGCCATCGGGATGATGATCGTCATCATCGCCGGGCACATCGACCTCTCCGTCGGCTCACTGGCCGCCTTCGTCTCGGCGGCCGCCGCGGTCATGATGGTCGAGCACGACATACCCTGGGTCCTCGCGCTCGTGCTCTCACTGGCCGTCGGAGCGATCGCCGGTGCCTGGCAGGGGTTCTGGATCGCCTACGTCGGCATCCCCTCGTTCATCGTCACACTCGCCGGAATGCTGCTCTTCCGCGGCGGTACGCAGATCCTCCTCGGCAGCCGCTCGCTCGGCCCGTTCCCCGAGGGCTTCCAGAAGATCTCCACCGGATACCTCCCGGAGATCGGGCCCGAGACCAACTACCACAACCTGACCCTTCTCATGGGCTGCGCGCTGCTGGCCTTCGCCCTCCTCCAGGAGGTCCGCGACCGCCGCCGCCAGCAGCGCTACGAACTCGACGTACTGCCCAGGAACATCTTCCTCACCAAGTGCGTGGCCATGGCCGCGGCCGTACTCGCCTTCACCATGACCCTGGCCAGCTACCGGGGTGTCCCCGTCGTCCTGCTGCTGCTCGCCGTGCTGCTGATCGGTTTCGGATACATCATGCGCAACGCGATCATCGGCCGTCATGTGTACGCGCTCGGCGGCAACCGCGCCGCGGCGAAGCTCTCCGGCGTCAAGGACCAGCGCGTCACCTTCCTCGTCTTCGTCAACATGGGCGTACTGGCGGCACTCGCGGGCATTGTCTACGCGGCCCGCCTCAACGCCGGCGTACCGCAGGCCGGAACCAACTTCGAGCTGGAGGCCATCGCCGCCGCCTTCATCGGCGGAGCCTCCATGAGCGGCGGAGTCGGCACCGTCCTCGGAGCCATCATCGGCGGGCTCGTGCTCGGGGTACTCAACAACGGCATGTCGCTCGTGGGGATCGGCACCGACTACCAGCAGGTCATCAAGGGGCTGGTGCTGCTCGCCGCCGTCGGCTTCGACGTGTACAACAAACGCAAGGTCGGCTCGTAACTCCCTCCCCGTCAAGGAGTCACCCATGCCCAGCACCACCAGGCGCACCGTGCTGACGGCAGCGGCCGCCGCAGGCATCACGGCCACCGCCGCGGGAACCGCCCGCGCGGCCGAAGGCCGTCGCGGCGTACCGGGCGGCACACCGGTCAAGGAGCTCTTCGGCCGGCTCGCCGACGGCACGGCGGTGCACCGCTGGACGCTGAGCAACGGCGGAACCACGCTCAAGGTCCTCTCCTACGGCGGCGTCATCCACTCCCTGGAGACCGCCGACCGTCACGGAAGGGCCGTCAACGTCGCCCTCGGCTTCGACAACCTCGACGACTACGTCACCAAGTCGCCCTACTTCGGCGGACTGATCGGCCGCTACGGCAACCGCATCGCCGACGGCCGGTTCACCCTCGACGGCACCACCCACCAACTCCCCGTCAACGACGGCCCGAACAGCCTGCACGGCGGAGACCGGGGCTTCGACAAGCGGATCTGGGACGTCCAGCCGTTCACCCGGGGCGCGGACACAGGCCTGGTCCTCACCCGGACCAGCCCGGACGGCGAGGCCGGCTACCCCGGCACCCTGGCCGTCCGGGTCACCTACACCCTCACCCCGCGCGGCGCCTGGCGCATCGACTACGAGGCCACCACGGACCGGGCGACCGTCGTCAACCTCACCAGCCACACCTACTTCAACCTGGCGGGGGAGGGAAACGGCTCGATCGACGGCCATCTGCTGGAAATGGCTGCCGCCCGGTACACGCCGGTCGGCTCCACGCTCATCCCGACCGGCGAACTCGCCCCCGTGGCCCGCACCCCCTTCGACTTCCGCCGCGCCAGAAGCATCGGCCCACAGGCCCGCACACCGCACGGGCAGACCGTGATCGCGCAGGGAATCGACCACAACTACGTACTGGACAAAGGGCTCACGCCCCGGCCGGAGTACGCGCTCACCGTCACCCACCCCGAATCCGGCCGGGTCATGAAGATGTACACCACCGAACCCGGCACGCAGCTCTACACCGGAAACTTCCTCGACGGCACCCTCACCGGAACCTCCGGCCGCCTCTACCGACAGGGCGATGCCTTCTGCCTGGAAACCCAGCACTTTCCCGACTCGCCGAACCAGCCGTCCTTCCCCTCCACCGTGCTGCGCCCCGGCCGGACCTACCGGACGACGACCGTGCACGCGTTCTCCACCCGGTGACAGGCCCCTGGCGGTGACGGTCAATTCGTTCGCGCGGAGGCCGCCCGCTCTGTCACTGTGATCTTCGTGCCGTCCGGCGGGGGCGGGGGAGCGAAGGACGGCGGAACAGCCTTGACACGCGTCTTCGACACAGTGAGCGGCCAGGTGCGCGGACGCGCACCGGACCGAGGGGTCATCGCCGTTCTCGGCATTCCGTACGCCGAACCGCCGTTCGGAGCCGACCGTTTCCGGGAACCGCGCCCCCGGCGCGCCTGGGAAGGTGTCCGTGACTGTGTGGAGTACGGTCCCGTCGCGCCGCAGTCGGCTGAACTGCCGGGGGCACCTCGCTGGTCCCCCGGGGACGAGGACGTCCTCGGCCTCAATATCTGGACCCCGGCACCCGGCAGCGGGGCCGGTGATCGCCCGCTGCCGGTGCTCGTCTGGATCCACGGCGGGGCCTACACCTTCGGGTCGAGCGCCCAGCCGGACTTCGACGGCGTGGTGCTGGCCCGGGCAGGCCTCGTGGTGGTCACCCTCAACTACCGGGTCGGGTTCGAGGGCTTCGGCCATGTCCCGGCGGACGGCGAGGACGCCTGCCCGCCGAACCGCGGGCTTCTCGACCAGATCGCCGCGCTGGAGTGGGTGCGCGACAACATCGCGTCCTTCAGAGGAGCGCCGGACAACGTCACCGTAGCCGGACAGTCCGCCGGAGCGACGTCCGTGGCCTGCCTGATGAGCATGGACAGGGCTCGGGGGCTCTTCCGGCGGGCGATCGCGCACAGTGCCGTCGGTCCGGTCTTCTCACCGGAGCTCGCCGAGCAGCTCACACGGAAGGTGGCCACCGAGGCGGGAATCGCCGCGACGCATGCCGCTCTGGCGGCCGCGCCCCCCTCGGCGCTCCTGCGGGCATCCGACGCGGTCGTCGACGGATTCCGGCAGGGCGCTCGCTCAGGACGCCTCTCCTGGGACCCCGTCATCTACGGCCCGGTTGCCGACGGCCGTCTCCTGCGTGCCGATCCACTGGACCTGATCGGGGCCGGGGCGGCCCCGGACATCGATCTCCTTGTCTGCCACACCACCCAGGAGTACTGGCTGATGGACGCTGTCGGCAGCCTCGCCGAGGTCACCACCGAGGATGAACTCGCCCGGTTCGCCGAGGACTTCGGGCTGCCGGAATCCTTGGTGGCGGGCTATCGGCGCCTCGTGCCTGAGGCGGCCGTGCGCGATATTCACCTGGCGATGTACGGTGACCTGTCGTTCGGTGAGTACAGCAACCGGCTCGCCGTCGCGCACGCGCGGACCGGCGGACGCACCTTCCTGTCCCGCTTTGCCCGGCAACGGGGCGGATCAGGTCCGGGGGTGTATGCCTGGCACTGCGCGGACGTTCCCTTCGCTTTCGGGAACCTGGCGCAGGAGAGTGTCCAGTTCCTGATAGGAGGTCCGCCGATTCGGGCGGACCACCTTCTGTCGGACCGGATGGTCGCGGCCTGGGCCGGATTCGCGGCCACGGGCGATCCGGGGTGGGAACCTGTCGGTGCTGTCTCACCCGTCGCCGTCAGGGTCTGGGGAACGGTGGAGCCGTTCGCAGGCCCCGACTTCTGGCAGAACAGCGAGGCACTGCGCGAGCTGTGGAGCGCATTCACCTACTGTCCCGAGCTGCCCTGACTCGGTTATCCGAGTCGTTGCCGCGAGAGAGGGGCGTGGTCGGAGGTCCGGGACATCGCCGCCCGCATCACGCCGTTGCGCTGCGCTCATCGACCGGCCGCGCGGGGAACCGGTGCCGGCGAGTGCGTCGTTGCCACTGCGATGGTCCGTCATTGGCATGGACCTGAAAACGTCACTCGGCTACAGTCCCGATCGGCACACTCTGAGAGCGCTCTCAGGCGAGACGTCTCCCGGACGCCTGCTGTTCCTCCCCCACACCACCGGAACAACAGAAGGGCCAACACCATGAGACGCACCACAGCTTTACGCACCGCCCTGTCAGCCGTGCTCCTCGTCGGAGCCTGGGCGGGAGCAGGCTTCCCGTCCGCCTCGGCCTCGGACACCCCCACTACCGGTTCCCGCACCGCCACCGATACGCGCCAGGCATCCGACGGCCTGCTCGCCGCCATGCGGAGGGACCTCGGCCTGACGGAGAGCCAGGCCCGGGCACGGCTCTCCGCAGAGAAGACGGCGACCGCGCTGCAGCCCGAGGCGCAACGCGCTGCCGGGCGGTCGTACGGAGGCTCCTGGTTCGATCCGTCGACGAACGCGCTCACCGTCGCCGTCACCAGTGAGAACCAGGCGGCAGCCGTACGGGCGACGGGCGCCGCCGTGCGCCTGGTGACGCACACCGCGCGCAGCCTCGACGCGGTCAAGGCCAAGATCGACCGGCTCCCGGCGCCCGCCGGCGTCAGCAGCTGGCACGTCGATCCCGAGGCCAACAAAGTCGTCGTCAGCGTCGTCTCCTCGGCGCGCTCCGACAACGATGTCCTGAAGTTCGTCGAACAGGCCCGGGACGCCGGCCCCGTCGCCGTCCAGCAGACGGCAGAGGCACCTCGGACCTTCTCCGCCGGTACCGTCGGCGGCGACCCGTACTACACGGGGAACGTCAGGTGCTCGATCGGCTTCTCCGTGTACGGCGGCTTTGTCACCGCCGGACACTGCGGACAGGCGGGTGCGTCCGTCAGCGGCTGGGACGGATCGGGGATAGGCAACTTCCAGGGATCCTCCTTCCCCGACAACGACTACGCCTGGGTCAGCGTGGGCAACGGCTGGTGGACCGTCCCCGTGGTCCTGGGCTGGGGCACCGTCTCCGACCAACTGGTCCGGGGCTCTGCGGTGGCTCCGGTCGGTGCCTCGATCTGCCGGTCCGGCTCGACATCGCACTGGCACTGCGGAAACGTACTCGCCACCAACGAGACGGTGAACTACAGCGCGGGCGCGGTGCACCAGATGACGAAGACCAGCGTGTGCGCGGAACCGGGCGACTCGGGCGGATCCTTCATCAGCGGGGACCAGGCACAGGGCGTCACCTCGGGCGGGTGGGGCAACTGCAGTTCCGGCGGTGAGACCTGGCACCAGCCGATCAACGAGATCCTGAACCGGTACGGGCTTACGCTGCACACGGCCTGACAACGGCCTGACACGGCCTGACACGGCCTGACCGGGTCCGACCGGTCCCGGGGACCTGCCATGGGGAGCACCCCGATCCCATCCGGCAGGTTCCCGGTGCGTCTTCCGGGCAGCCATCCATCCGCGCCGGTGGCCGCGCAGTGGAGCAGCTGGTCGGAAGGTCGCCGAGATACGCGACGGCGAGCCGGTTGCGACCGGCGCGGTCGCGGACCTCGTCGAGCGACAGCACCGCTGTGGGGATGATCGTGTCGTGGACGTACTGCCAGTCCTGGAGCATGGCATCGCCGTCCACCCGCTCGATACGAAGTGCGGTCATCGCAGCAGGAAACCGTGGCTTCCCGCTACGTCAACTTGCGCGCCCCCAGGCTGGCATCGGACGGTGTGATGGCTCATCGCCGCAGCTCATCCCCCCTGTCCGGAGAAATGATGTTGCCGCGCGCCTGATCCGGCTGAAAGGCTCCGGGCCATGCCAGACAACCGATCAAGCACCAGCCAAGGCGTGACCGCCCTCTTCTCCCGAGGGCGGCTGACGACGATCCCGCGCAAGACGGCCCGTCGCGAACAGCTCCTTGAACATCTCGCGGAAACGCTGTTCGAGCCTGGCCGGACGTACACCGAACGTGAAGTGAACGATGCTCTCCTCACCGTTCATGAGGACTGCGCCGCGCTCCGCCGCTACCTGGTCATCGGCGGCCTGCTGGCGCGCACCAAGGACGGTGTCAGCTACCGGCGTTCCGCGCAGCCCGTGGTGTGACGGCCCTGGGCCACGGGGAAGGCTCCTTCGGCAGCTTGGCGACGGCCTCAGTCGGTGAGATCAGGACACCCGTCAGGGCGCCCGAGAGGATCCTGCCGCAGGGGTACGACAACGGGCCGGGGAGCCGGGCCCGGGTCCGGGCCGACAGCGTGCCGGCGGCCGGACCCGGGCCGGTATCAGCCATCGAGGACACCGATGTCGAGCCCGCCGAGCCGGTCCGGGTCCGCGACGACGTCGATCTCGGTGATCAGCCCGTCCACGATGGTGAAGCCGAGAACCAGCCGCAGCCGTCCCTGGGGCGCCATCGCCAGCCCGACCGCGCCGTCGATGAGCGCGATCCCTGTGAACAGCGCGCGTCCCGTGGCCGCCATTGCTCCCTTTGCCACGGTGTACCCGCCACGGACCACGACGGGCTCGGGGGTGGGAGTGACCGACGGATCGGCGCGCAGCACCACATCGGGGTGCAGCAGCGCGAGGAGCGCGTCGAAGTCCCCACCGCGGGAGGCGGATAGGAAGGCCTCCACGACCCGTCGGCGACGGGGCAGATCCGCATCCGGCGATGTGGTGCCACCCTTCACCCGCCGGCGGGCCCGGCTCGCGAGCTGCCGGGCAGAGTCCGGGGATCGGCCGATCAATGTGCCGATCTCCGCGAAGGGCACCGCGAACATGTCGTGCAGCACGAAGGCCAGGCGCTCCGCCGGCGCCAGAGTGTCCAGTACCACGAGCAGGGCCAGCCCGACGGAGTCGGCGAGCAGGGCCTCCTGCTCCGGGTCGTCACTCTCGTCACGGCCAGGGGTCCGGTCGTACACGTCAAGAGGGTCCTCACGCCGGGTACGGCGGGTGCGGAGCATGTTCAGACAGACCCGCCCCACCACGGTGGTCAGCCAGCCGGTGAGGTTCTGCACACCACGGATGTCGGCCTGAGCGGCCCTCAGCCAGGATTCCTGGATGGCGTCGTCGGCCTCACTGGCCGAACCCAGCATCCGGTACGCGACCGCCTTCAGGTGGCTCCTGTCCTCCTCGAACCGTTCGGCCAGCGCGGTGCGGTCGTCCATGGGGCACATTCCTCCGTCTGCAGGTCTCCACTGGGCTCGCACCCGAGAAACTACTGGTGGGCCGACACCGGCAGGCCAGCGGCCCCGCACGGGCACCGCTCCGGCCTTGCCCGATCCGGGCCGGCCGGGAGGAAAACCACTGGTGCCGGGGGCGACAACCCCGGAGACTGACCAGGACGGGGCGGACAGCCGGCTGTACCCGCTTTGGCCCGTATTCTCCTGATCTCCCATGAGCATGAGGCAAGTCGGGCCCATCAGTGCACCGTCGCCTCCCTGGTCGGCAGCATGGCAGCCGTCCGCCGCGCAGCGTCATGGGGGCGGCAGCGCCGATCTCGCCCGCTCCGAGTGGTGCCGAGTGGGGCCGTTCCGCTACGTGGCCAGGGAGGGCAGCGTGTAACGGCACGCAGTCACTCGGCCGCGGCTGCCACGGCATCCGCAGCCTGGGTACGATCAGCTCCTCCGAGGCCGGTCTCCTCCACGGCGTGACCCAGTTGCGGTGCGCCGGTGCCGGTAATCGCGTATGGCCTCCTCGCGCCAGGCGGCGAAGGTGGCGTCGCACAGCCGGTCGCGGAATCGGCCGATTCCCATCCAGCGCAGTGCGGCCCCGGACCGGTCCAGGGGAAAGTAGGTCTCCCCGGGCCCGGTGGTGCCGGCTTCTGGCGTACCGGTTGGTTCAGGTGTCCATCCCAGGGCGGTGACCGTGTCCATGGCACGCAGGTTTCCGAGGATGCCCGGCATCTGACGGGTCTGCTGCCCCAGGTCCAGATGTTCCACCTGCACCGGCCCGGTGTCGTCGCTCGCCTCCAGGGACATGGTCAGGTCCCCGCCCAACTGCCCGGCACGACCGAGCACGACCTTCTCCTGCGTCAGCGCCTTGCCGGTGCCGTGCAGCCGGATCCGGGTGCGACGGTGGGTGGCGATCCTGTCCGAGACGACGAACGGCTTGCCCGCCCACGTCAGTACGGCTCCGTCGCCCACGGTGGCGTCGACCGTCCACGACGACGGTGCCTCGCCTTCGTAGGCGACCGTGCCGGTCGTCTCCACGACGTCGAGCCAGGCGCCGGGAGCGACGTTCACCTCGATGCGGACCGCGTCGCCGGACAGCAGCAGGGCCTGGGTGGCGAGCAGCCCCACCCTGGCTCCGTCCGCGTCCTGGTCCATGACCCGCACCGTCAGGTGCCCGGTCGCATGGTGGACGCGGCTGCGGCTCGCCGTGGGGGTGACGCTCAGGCGGGTCGGGCCGGTCACGCGCGCTGACCGGCATTCGCCGGCGCGTGGTCGTGCGGGTGGCCACCCCCGCCGTCCTGGCCGGCGTGGAAGTGCGGGGCCATGGGGCCGGGGTCCACGGGGGTGTGCTCGCCGGTGCGGTAATGGGCGAGGGTGTCGCGGACCCAGTTTGTCAGCAGCTGGACGGACGGCCCGTCGTGCCGGGACAGCGCGATCACCGGGGCGCCTTGGCGGGCCTGTCGGCCCTCGCGTGCCATGCGCTCGACGTCCACGCCGACGTACTGGCCCAGGTCGGTCTTGTTGATCACGAGCAGGTCGGCGCGGGCGATGCCGGGACCGCCCTTGCGGACGACGTCACCACCGCCGGCGACGTCCAGGACGAACAGCTGGGCATCCACCAGGGCCGGTGAGAACGTCGCGGTGAGGTTGTCGCCGCCGGACTCGATGATGACCAGGTCCAGTGGGCCGAAGTCGGCCTCCATGTCCTCGGCTGCCAGCAGATTGGCGGTCACGTCGTCGCGGATCGCGGTGTGCGGGCACGCGCCCGTCTCCACCGGACGGATCCGTTCGGGGTCCAGCACTCCGGCGCTCCTGAGGAAGCGTGCGTCCTCGTCGGTGTAGATGTCGTTGGTGATGACACCCAGGCGCAGTTCGCCGGAGAGTGCCTGGCACAGTCGCGATCAGCGAGCTCTTGCCGGTGCCGACGGGACCGGCTACGCCCAGACGCATGGCGCGGGTGGGGGCGGTGGTGTTCTCAGGCACTGAATAGTCTCTCTGTGGTCGTGTTGTGGGTCTCGGCCCAGCGCTCGATGAGAGGGGCGCCGTGGGCCGGAATGTGCTCGGGGGCGTGCAGGTGGGCGACCTGAGCGGCCATCTCGTCGATGTCGGGCAGCAGGGCCTTCACCCATGCGGCGACGAGCAGCGGGTCCTGCGGTTCGAGTTTGAGCAGGGCCGCCGTCACGGTCTGGACGTCGTCGTAGCCGACCAGGCGGGCCACGTCGGCGGGGTCCATCCTGGCGCGGTGGGCGAGCAGGCCCAGCACGACGGGGCGCGGCCAGGTGCGTGCGCGGGCGTCGACGGGTCCCGGCCACAGCGTCTGCAGGACGCGCAGATAACCACGCCCCAGGCGCCGCCCGTTGGCCCTGAGCGCCTGGCTGGGGGTACGGGCGGCCCAGGCGGCCTCGACCTCGGCGAGGTCGCCGCCCTCCGCTGCCACCGCACGGGCGACCACGGCGGTCCCCGCCTCGACACGGGTGACCGTGCGGATGCGGGACCGCAGGTAGGCGGGAACCTGGGCCGACGTCGTGCCGGCCCGCAGGGCCGGCTCCAGACCGGCGGACTGCGTGTGTCCCCCGGACGGGAGCCGGGCGTCGCCCAGGAGGGCGAGCAGAAGCGAAGAGGTGCTCACCGGGCGTCTCAGAACAGGAGGTAACGCTGGGCGAGTGGCAGGCTCTTCGGCGGATTCGGCTGGTCGAGATACCAGAATTCAGCACGGCTCCTGTGCTTGGTGAGGCTGTGCCGCTGGGTCGTGTCGAGCCCCGGGATCTTCACCGCGATCTTGAATGTGAGCGGGTCGATGTCGATGTCGAATGTCCCGCCGTTGAAGACCATGTCCGCCTTCTTGACGTCCTTGACGGGCTTGGCGCCCTTCAGTTCACGCCGCAGGCCGAGGGTGGCCTTCAGTGAGTCCTTGAACACGCCCTTGCCGTCCAGCGCGTTGTACGGGTCGGTGCTGGAGGACGGGTTGAGGGCCTTGTCCGAGACGAACGAGCAGGACAACTGGGAGGCGATGGCGTCGGCCAGCGCCGGGCGCAGGAACGTCGGTTGCGGCGTCGACACCGAACCGTTGGGGTCTCCCAGGTTGCCGAGCACCATGGCGCCGCCCTTGATGATCATTTCGGGCCGCACGGCGAAGAACCGCGGGTCCCACAGCACCAGGTCGGCCAGCTTGCCCACTCGCACCGAGCCGACGTGGTCGTCGATGCCGTGGGCGATGGCGGGATTGATCGTGTACTTGGCGACATAGCGCAGCGCACGGGCGTTGTCGCCGGCTCCCTGCTCGGCTGCGTAGAAGAAGTTCGCGTTCTGGAAGGTCTTGTGGCTCCACTCCTTCATGACGTGGGCGACCTGCCAGGTGCGGGTGATGACCTCCCCGATGCGGCCCATGGCCTGGGCATCGGAGGAGGTGATGGACATCGCCCCCATGTCATGCAGCACGTCCTCGGCGAACATGGTCGTGGAGCGGATGCGCGAGTCGGCGAACGCCTGGTCGTTCTTGTTGCTGAGGTCGAGGTGATGGGCGGAGGCCAGCATGTCGATGTGCTCGGCCACGGTGTTCCTGGTGTACGGCAGTGTCGGGTTCGTCGAGGCGGGCAGGACGTTGTCCTCGGCGGCCACCTTCAGGATGTCGGGGGCGTGCCCGCCGCCGGCGCCCTCGGCGTGGAAGACGTGAATCCCGCGTCCGCCGATGGCGCCGAGGGTGGTCTCGACGAAGCCGGCCTCGTTGAGGGAGTCGGCGTGCAGGGTGACCTGCAGGCCCCACTCCTTTCCGGCTTGCAGTGCGGCGTCCAGAACCGCCGGAGTGGCTCCCCAGTCCTCGTGGATCTTGTAACCGCCGGCGCCCGCCAGCGCCTGCTCGTCCAGGCCTTCCTTGCTGACCGTGTTGCCCTTGCCCAGCAGCATCACGTTGACCGGCAGGTCGTCGAAGCTGCGGTGCAGGTTCACCAGGTGCTGCGGGCCGGGGGTCACGGTGGTTGCCTTGGATCCCTCGGAGGGGCCCACACCGCCGCCGATCAGTGTGGTGGTTCCGGTGGCCACGGCCTCGATGACGGCCGAGGGGGAGATGTAGTGCACGTGGGTGTCAATGGCACCGGCGGTGAGGATCTTGCCCTCGCCGGAGATCACGTCCGTGGAAGGACCGATCTCCAGCCCGTCGGTGACCCCGTCCATGACATCGCTGTTGCTGGCTTTGCCGATGGCGACGATCCTGCCCTCTTTGATTCCGATGTCGGCACGCACGATGGCACTGGTGCTGTCCCGCTCCAGGGCGGGGGCGACATCCAGGATGACCACGTTGGTGATCACGGTGTCAGGGGCACCCTCCGCACTGGTCGTGATTCCCTGCAGCATCGACTCGCGCACGGTCTTGCCGCCGCCGAAGATCGCCTCGTCACCACCGAAGGTCAGGTCTTCGGTGACCTCGATCCAGAGGTCGGTGTCTCCCAGACGGACCTGGTCGCCCACGGTCGGGCCGTAGGACTTCGCATACTGCTCGCGGGTGATGTTCGCCATTGCTTTCCTTCAGCTGGGGGATCGAGGGCACCGTTAGCCGAGATCGGCGTCGCCGGCCTGCTTGTCCTTGCACAGGCCCGGAACTCGCCGCTTCCCGCGGATCGGAACGACTTCGATCGCGTCGCTGGGCGCGTTCTCGGGGCTGAACCGCATGGAGTCCCCCGGAGCGACATCGAGGCGGTAGCCCCAAGGAGCCACTCCCGGCGATTTCGACCGGTCATGCGCCAACGCGCGTGCCGCGGAGATCTGTTGGGATCGCAAGCGATCAGGGTCGGTCAGGGCGGCCTCGGTAGCGGTGGCGGCGTCCAGGTCGGTGAAGAACAGCAGGTCCTCGTTGACGTCGGCCAGGTGGATGTGCGAACCGATCTGGATGTCACGGTCGCCGATGTTCACCACGTAAACAGTGGTCTTGCCCTCTTCGGAGTTGAGGACGTGCTCCGCGGTCGGGTCCTTGACCCACACTCCGCCCACCTTGTACCGGGAGAAGTCGTGGGCCTGTTCCGGATCCAGATCGGAGGGCGGCCCGAGGTCGGGAGGAAAAGCGCAGGCAGGTCGCAGGCTCGGACACGCGGTCGGCGTGGGATTCGCCGCCAGTGGCTGGAAATAGGGCACGGGTTCGTCCTCAGTGGATCGGTGCGACCTTCGGGGGATTCTTCGGGGCGCGAATCGGGTCGTAGAGGGTGACGAGTTTGCGGCCGTCGGGGAAGGTCGCCTCGATCTGGAGGACGTCGAGCATCTCGGCGACGCCCTCCATGACGTCGTCAGTCGTGAGGACGCTCTCGCCCTCGCCCTGTGTGTCACCCTTCCGCTGCTCCAGGGGAACGCAGACGTCGCTCATCATCTGGTCGACGGTGTAGTTGCCCGCACGGGCTTCCTCGATGACCCAACAGCTGATGTAGGCCACGGCCTCGGGATGGTTCAGCTTGATGCCGCGCTCTTTGCGGTAGCTGGCAAGCATCCCCGCCACGCTCAACAGCAGCTTTTCCTGCTCCGACGAGATCAGGTGCATCCGTGCTCCTCGGTCGTCGTGATGGTCGCTCCGGCCCCTGGTGACCTCGGCTCAAGGAAGGCAGCCAGGGCACCTCCGGGCCGACGCCCGTGAGACGAGATCGCCAGTACTCGGGGAGTGAAATGCCTACGGCCTTTCCCGGATCCAGCGGTGAACATGAGTCCGCGCAGCGAGAGACAGACCACCGGGGTCCATCAGCCGAGCCGAGCTGCGCCCAGGTGATCATCCTGTGGGCGGCCGGGATGATGTCGCACAATCGCCGCTGCCCCCTCGATCGGATGCCTATGCGAGTGTGTGAACGAAACCGGCAGTCACGAGAAGGGGCGCCGCTTCGACGACATCGCACTCGATGTTGCCGCCCGCGGGCAGAGGGGCACCGCAACGCGTCCGCGTGACGAGCACGACCACCGTGAGGCTGCCGTTGGAGCAGGTGGGTGGACCTGCCAGGAGTCGCTCCAACGACCGGCGCGGCATCGCTGAGGCGGGGAGCGATGCCGACCGGCGGGAGCCCTGGCACCGGCCCGGAGTTGCTCCTTCCGGGTGTCGTCGGTCGGCGCATAGGGTGCCATCGCGAGGGACGCCATGTCGTTGCCCGCAAAAAGATCTTGGACACCCTCGGTTCCTGTCTCCGCGGGCACCCATGGACCACACCACCAGGAGGAACCGGTGTCATATCCGCACCTGCTCACCCCCGAGGAGAAGCTCGCCGGCGCGAAGGAGCAGCTGAGTCTCCCGCCCATCGTCGTGATCTGCGGCTCCACCCGCTTCATGGCTGAGATGACCGAGGCCGATCTGCGGGAGACGACAGCCGGAAAGATCGTCGTCAGACCGGGCTGCGACATGAAGTCGCCGCACGAACTCTGGTCCGATCCTGTCGAGGCCGAGGCGCTGAAGGTTCGACTCGATGATCTGCACCGAGCGAAGATCCGGCTCGCTGATGAGGTGCTCGTGGTCGGCGACTACATCGGAGACAGCACCCGAGCGGAAATCGCCTACTCCCGGTCGCTGAGCAAACCCGTGCGCTTCACGCACCCCGAAGTCGACCCTGACGCCTGACCGCCAGCCGCCACCTCTACACCAGGGCCGGACTTCTGTGTTTCCGCAGATCGGAAGATGCGTCACACAACGGTCCCTGCGACTGCGGCAACAGGGTTCTCCTCGCCGGTGACTTCGGCAGCGAGGACGAACCCTGTTGATGTCCGACCGCGGACGGCATGGCTCTTCGGTGACACGGCATCAGCTGGGACACACAGCAGGGCCGGCGTCGCCTGATGCGGTACTAGACAGCGCTCCGCAGGTAGGACAGGTCCTCCGCATCAAGACCGAGATCATCCGCTGCGAGGTTCTCCTCCAGGTGACCCAGGGAACCGGTACCCGGAATCGCCAGCATCGACGGCGACATCGCCAGCAGTGAGGCGATCTGTACCTGAGCGGTGGTCGCGCCCAGCCGCGCCGCGACCTTGCCGAGCCGGTCCGTGTCGAGTGGGGTGCCGCCTCCGCCGAGCAGGAAGAACGGCACGTACGCGATTCCCGAAGCCTCACATTCCGCGAGCAGCCCCGTCTCATCGACGTACGGGTTCTGCACCGCCGTGACGGGTGCGATCGCCCGGGCCTCGGCGAACTGGGAGGCATCGACGTTGCTGACGCCGAGGTGCCGGATCAGTCCCTCCTCCCGGAGCTCGGCAAGCACCGCGAAGCGCTCCGCGATCGACTCGCCGCCGGGTCCGTTGACGCCGCCCACCCGCAGGTAGACCAGATCGAGCCGGTCCAGCCCGAGGGCGCGCAGATCCGCCTCGACGAGCCCACGCAGTTGACCGGGCGTCGCCTGTCCGCTCGGCACACCATTCGGTCCCGGAAGCGGCCCGACCTTCGTGGCAATCACCAGGTCGTCCTGGTAGGGCGTCAGTGCGGTACGGATCAGCTCGTTGGCCCGCACGGCTCCTCTGCCGTAGAACCCTGCTGTGTCGATGTGGTTCACGCCCAGCTCCACCGCGCGGCGGAGCACCGCGATTCCGGTCTCGGGGGCTCGCGTCGGACCGTCGAAGGTTCCCATGGCCAGGCGCATGGCGCCGAATCCGAGACGGTTGATTTCCAGGTCTCCGCCGAGGGAGAAAGTCTTGATCGTCATGGGTGTCATGGTGTCCTCCGGGAGGAGATCCGGCGACCTCCTGGCAGCTTGCTGTCAGACTGGCGAGGTGCGGAATGAACAGATGTTCTCAGTCCAAGGGGATGCGGAGCTGATCGCGCGCGCCGGTCATCTCTTCGCGTCCGCGACCACCGACTTCCTCTGCGCCGCCCGGGACCTGGATACGTGGTCGCAGCCGGAGGCCAGGGCCTCGATCCAGCTCCGGATGCGTGCGGCGGATTCCCCGTCCTTCATCTCCCGCAAGCTGCTCAGCCCGGTGGCACTCGCCGACGAGAAGGCCCGAGCGCACCTGCGGCAGGTGCAGAGCAACGGCGCTCTCGTCCGGATCAGCGGCGCGCCACTGCCGCACGAGACCATCATCATCGACCGGCGGGTGATGATCCTTGCCGGACGGGAGACGCCTGCGGGCCGCCAGTACAGCGTGACGACATCGCCGACCATGGTCGACGGGGTGCTCTCGCTGCTCTCGGCGATCTGGGACGACTCTGTTGAGCTCGACGCCTATCTGCGCCGCGACGTTCCCCATCTCGACGACGAGGGCCGCACGGTCCTCAGAGCCCTTGGTTCGGGCCTCACCGACGCGTCGGCGGCCAGACGGCTCGGCGTGTCGATCCGTACCTACCGGCGGCGCGTGGCCGAACTGATGACCGCGCTGGAGGCCGGTTCACGTTTCCAGGCCGGGCTGCGGGCAGCCGAGTTGGGGCTGCCCCGTCAGGAGCGGTGAGGGCCGGCGAGTTCCCGGAGCGGGCTCGACTCGGCCAGGGAGCCCGGAACGCTTGATCGCTGACCCGGACGGCCGCGCCCCCAGCCGAGATCGCGGAGCCGGGCCGGGCCCCGTGGAGACGCATCGGGGCGGATCGTGGAGGACACCTGCCCGTACGCCGGTCGACAAGCCTCCGAGCGGCTGCCGGTGCCCGGTGACACCGGCAGCCACGACGGACCGGTCCTCGCCGCGGCGAGTGTCCCGGGCTATCCGAACTGACCGGGCTGGTAGTCGCCCGCAGGCTGTTGGACGATGACGTTCAGCCGGTTGAAGGTGTTGATGAGTGCGATGGTCGCCACCAGCGCGACCAGCTGGTCCTCGTCGTAGTATTTGGCGGCGTTCGCCCAGGCCTCGTCCGTGACACCTCCGGCCGCGTCCGCGATGCGGGTGCCCTGCTCCGCCAGCTCCAGCGCGGCACGCTCGGCGTCGGTGAATACCGTGGCTTCCCGCCAGACCGCGACGAGGTTGAGACGGGTCGACGTCTCCCCGGCGTGCGCGGCGTCCTTGGTGTGTATGTCGGTGCAGAAACCGCAGCCGTTGATCTGGCTCGCACGGAGCTTCACCAGTTCCGCGGTCGCAGCGGGCAGTGTCGAGTCCGCGAGGGCCTTGCCGGCGGCGACGATGTGCTTCAAGGACTTGGCCGCCAGCGGGTTGGCCGACAGATTCAAACGCGCTTCCATGGTGTTCTCCTTGCCGTGATTGCGGGGATACACCTCTCTGACGGGCCGGCCCGATGGAGTGTGACAGGGGCGCCTGTGACGTGCGTCTCCTCACCGTCCCGCGAAGCGGACGGGATGCCCGCACGGCATATGCGAAAGTCCTGAGCGTTCGCAGTCGCAGCAGAACCGCTGCTGTCTCCGTCTCTGCGACTTGCCCACCTTCACGCCGGCCGAGAGCCTGCCGAAACATGCGCCGGTGGAGTTGATACGACCCCGGCCCGTAAGCCCATGCCCCGTGGGCCCGTGTTCGGACCGACGGCATACCGGGCGGCCGGGCCCGCCCGCCGGGATACGGGCGGGCCCGTCGGGTCAGGCGATCTCGATGAGCAGATCGCCGGCCTCGACCTGCTGCACCTTGCCGATCGCCAGCCGCCGCACCACCCCTGAGGTCTGCGCGGTGATCGAAGCCTCCATCTTCATCGCCTCGATGGTGGCGACCGTCTGACCGGCCGACACCGACGTGCCCTCCTCCACCTGGAGCGTCACGACGCCGGCGAACGGTGCGGCGACATGCCCGTCGTTGCCCCGGTCCGCCTTCTCCGCCGCCTTCACATCGGTCGCCACGGACTTGTCCCGTACGGAAACCGGTCGCAACTGCCCGTTGAGCGTGGCCAGTACGCTCCGGAAGCCACGCTCGTCCGCCTCCGAGATGGCCTCCAGCTCGATCAGCAGCGTGACACCGGGGTCGAGCGTCACGGTGTGCTCGGTCTCCGTCTCCAGGCCGTACAGGAAGTCCTGCGTCGGCAGCACGGACGTGTCCCCGTACGCCTCACGGTGGGCGTTGAACTCCTTGGTCGGGCCGGGGAACAGGAGCCGGTTCAGTGTCGCGCGCGGCGACTGCCGCAGCGCTTGCAGGTCCTCGTCCGACAGGTGCGGCGCCCCGGCCTTCGCCGGCCTGCCCTGCAGCGCGCGGGTGCGGAAGGGCTCCGGCCAGCCACCGGGCGGGTCGCCCAGCTCGCCCCGCAGGAATCCGATCACGGAGTCCGGTACGTCGAACTTGCCGGGGTCCGCCTCGAAGTCCGATGCCTCGACCCCCGCGCCCACCAGATGCAGCGCCAGGTCACCGACCACCTTCGACGACGGCGTCACCTTCACCAGGCGGCCGAGCATGCGGTCGGCCGCGGCATAGCAGTCCTCGATGAGTTCGAAGCGGTCGCCCAGCCCGAGGGTGATGGCCTGCTGACGCAGGTTGGACAGCTGTCCGCCCGGGATCTCGTGGTGGTAGATCCGGCCGGTGGGGGAGGCGAGCCCGGATTCGAAGGGGGCGTACACCTTGCGGGTCGCCTCCCAGTAGGGCTCCAGATCGCCGACCGCCTGGAGCGAGAGGCCGGTCGCCCGCTCGGTGTGGTCCGTGGCGGCCACCAGCGCCGACAGCGGCGGCTGGCTGGTGGTCCCGGCCATGGAGGCGACCGCCGCGTCCACCGCGTCCACGCCCGCGTCGATCGCCGCGATCAGTGTGCCGAGCTGCCCGCCGGCGGTGTCGTGGGTGTGCAGGTGGACGGGAAGGTCGAACCGTTCACGCAGCGCCGTGACGAGAGTGCGGGCCGCGGGCGGGCGCAACAGCCCGGCCATGTCCTTGACGGCGAGTACGTGGGCGCCCGCCTCCACGATCTCCTCGGCCAGGCGCAGGTAGTAGTCCAGCGTGTACAGGGTCTCGGCGGGGTCCGAGAGATCCGCGGTGTAGCAGAGGGCCACCTCGGCGACCGAGGTGCCGGTGGCGCGGACGGCGTCGATCGCCGGACGCATCTGGGACACGTCGTTGAGGGCGTCGAAGATCCGGAAGATGTCCATCCCGGTGGCGGCGGCCTCGGCGACGAACGCCTCGGTGACCTCGGTGGGATACGGCGTGTAACCGACCGTGTTGCGACCACGCAGCAGCATCTGGGTACAGATGTTTGGCACGGCCTCACGCAGCTTGGCCAGCCGCTCCCACGGGTCCTCGGCGAGAAAGCGCAGCGCCACGTCGTAGGTGGCCCCGCCCCAGCACTCGATGCTCAGCAGCTCCGGCACGGTCCGTGCCACGTGCGGGGCGACGGCCAGCAGGTCGCGGGTACGGACCCGGGTGGCCAGCAGCGACTGATGGGCGTCGCGGAAAGTGGTGTCGGTGACGGCCACGGCCGACTGGGCCCGGAGCTCGGCGGCGAAGGCTTCCGGACCGATGGCCGCGAGACGCTGACGCGACCCGGCCTGCGGCGTACCGGCCGGCAGAGGGGGCAGCTTCGCGGCAGGGTCGATGACGGAGGGCCGGGAACCGTACGGCCGGTTGACCGTGGTCTCCGCGAGATAGCTGAGCATGCGGCTGCCCCGGTCGGCCGAGGGGCGGGCCCGGATCAGCTCCGGGTGCTCCTCGATGAAGCTGGTCGTGATCCGCCCCGCCCGGAAGTCGGGCTGGTCCAGCACGGCCCCCAGGAACGGCAGGTTGGTCGCCACCCCGCGGATGCGGAACTCCGCGATCGCCCGGCGCGCCCGGCGGGCGGCGTTGGTGAAGTCGTGCCCGTGGCAGGTCAGTTTGACCAGCATCGAATCGAAGTGCGCCGACACCTCGGCGCCGGTGTGGACGGTGCCGCCGTCCAGTCGCACGCCGGGGCCGCCGGGGGAGCGGTACGCGGAGATGGTGCCGGTGTCCGGCCGGAACCCGTTGGCCGGGTCCTCCGTGGTGATGCGGCACTGCATCGCGGTGCCGTTGAGCGTGATGTCGTCCTGGGAGAGGTGAAGCTCGGGCAGCGTCATGCCCGCGGCGATGCGCAGCTGCGCGATCACCAGATCGCGTCCGGTGACCTGTTCGGTGACGGTGTGCTCGACCTGGATGCGCGGATTCATCTCGATGAACACGTGGTTGCCGCGCTCGTCGACCAGGAACTCGACGGTGCCCGCGTTCACATATCCGATGTGGCGTGCGAAGGCGACCGCGTCGGCACAGATGCGGTCCCGCAGCTCCGGGTCCAGGTTCGGGGCGGGAGCGATCTCGACTACCTTCTGGTGGCGGCGCTGCAACGAGCAGTCCCGCTCGTAGAGATGGACGACATTGCCCTCGGCGTCGGCCAGGATCTGTACCTCGATGTGGCGGGGGTTGATGACCGCTTGCTCCAGGAAGACCGTTGCGTCGCCGAACGCGGAACGGGCCTCGCGCATGGCGGCGTCGATCGCCTCGCGCAGCTCACCGGGCTCCGCGACCCGGCGCATGCCGCGTCCGCCGCCACCGGCGACGGCCTTCACGAAGACCGGGAAGCCGATGTCGTCGCCGGCGGCGACGAGCGCGTCGACGTCCTCGGAGGGTTCGGACGACTTCAGCACCGGAACACCGGCAGCACGGGCGGCCGCGACCGCCCGGGACTTGTTCCCCGTCAGGTTCAGTACCGGGGCCGGCGGTCCGACGAACGTGATTCCGGCCTCGGAACACGCCGCCGCGAGGTCAGGATTCTCCGACAGGAAGCCGTACCCCGGGTAGATCGCGTCCGCTCCGGCCTTCCGGGCCGCCTCGATCACCTCGTCCACGGAGAGGTAGGCCCGTACGGGATGGCCGGGCTCCCCGATCCGGTAGGCCTCGTCGGCCTTGGCACGGTGCAGCGAATTGCGGTCCTCGTGCGGGTACACGGCCACGGTGGAGATCCCGAGCTCGAACGCCGCGCGGAACGCCCGGATCGCGATCTCCCCGCGGTTGGCGACCAATACCTTGTCGAACATCAAACTCCCCAGTCGTGTCACGGGCGCGTGGCCTCAGGACAGGCGATGTCGCACGGGACGCACCCATCGGTATCCGGTGGTCACGTGGCGGTGGCGACGTGCTCCGCGGTTCTCGGGGCCGGAGCGTTCGACACCGTACCGGAGACCTTCCCAGAGATCGCGGGCGCAAAGGATGGCGTGCGTCACGTGCCGCGAGGCCGGCTCATCGGCTCCGTGAGCGGTGGCCGGAGCGCGAGGCTTCGGGTCATCCGACTCCCGACACCGCCTCAGAACCCCTGCGGCTCCGGTGGAGAGCCCGGGACGGGAACCTGCGACGGGACTGCACCTGCTGTGGCCGACCGTCTGGCCCGTCACCATCCGACGGAGCCGCCGCCTCGGAAGGGAAGCGGCCCGCCCGCGTGCGCCTTCGGGGACGGGCAGGCGCGCGAACGTAGCATCGGCCCGTGCCCATGCAGCCGATCGCGAACGCACTGTGCCTGCTGATCCCCGGTGCTGTCGCAGCCGCACTCCTTACGGGCCCGGGCGAGGCAGCCGCCCCGTCAGCGGTGGCCCCCACCGCCACAGCACGCCCTGGCGCGCCCGGAGGGATTCGGCTGCTCGCCGATCTCACGGCCCGGCGACTGGCCACGGCGCGTCCGGTCGCCGCCGCCAAATGGGGGACGGGCAGGCCGATCGACGATCCGGTACGTGAGCAGCGGGTGCTCGACACGGCTGTCCGGCAAGCGCGTCGAGCCGGAGCGGACCCGCGGGCGGTGAGACGGATCTTCCGGGACCAGATCGAGGCGAACAAGCGGGTGCAGCGCACGCTGCACCGCCGCTGGGACGCCGACCCCTCCGGGGCCCCGGAGGCGCGCCCGGACCTCGCGGAGGTGCGCGAGGAGATCAACCGGCTCAATGCCGGTCTGGTCGGTGCCATCGCCGGCTCCGTGACCGTGCGAGCGGCCCCTTCCTGCGCCGGCGCACTGACGGCCGCGCAGGCGCGCGTACGGTGCCGTCTCCACCTCGATCACCTCCACACGGCGGCGCTGACGCAGGCGCTGACGCAGGCGCTGCGCTCCGTGTGCCTGAACTCCCTCACTGCCTCGGCATGAACGGAACGCTTCGCGCCTTTCGCTCGCTCGGCCCTGGACGAGGTGATGGACGAGGTGCTGGGCGGGACCTTGGGCCCGGCCCGCACCGGGCTGAACGGTCCTGCCTGTTGAAGGCGGAGCCCGACGTCGGCCGTTCCATGGTCGCGTGAGCGGATCCGGCAGGCCGGTTCGAGGCAACTTGCGCCGGCCCACGACGGCCTTCTCCTCGCGTCGCTCACGTCCCCGAGACGCCGTCCCAGCCGTTCATGGCCGCCCAGCGTTCGGCCCCGGCCATCAGGACCTCGGTGGCGGGAGCCTTGATCTGCCCGTAGTCGGAGAGTTCCGGCACGCTCAGTGCCAGCCGCTGCTTGAACGCTCCCCACGCCCGGCGGGCGGCTCCCTCCGCACGGAGGTAGTCCCGGAAGAGGAGCGCGAAGCGGGCGTTGGGCCCGTCGGCCTCCCGCAGATGTACGTTGCACAGGCGCGCGCCGACAGGCGGTGCGAAGACGAGCTTGTGGCACATCCGCCCGCCGACGGTTTCGGAACGGTTCCACGGCTCGGGGCGGCACCGAAAGCCGATCGCGGCGAGTGTGGGGACACACTGTGCCTCTTCGACCGACCTCATCCGTACCTGCACATCGATGCAGTTCTTGGCCGGCAGCCCCGGAACCGAAGTGGATCCCACATGGTCGACGCCGAGCGCGAGCTTCCCCAGCGCGTCACGCAACACTCCGGCAAGAGAGTCGAATTCCTCTGGCCACAGCGGCTGGTAGTCGACGACATCGACGTGAGTGGGCTCATCGGGAAACGGCATGGCGCCACAGGCTACTCCCCGCTGTCCGTCCGCCGGAGAAAAGAATTGCCTACCGTTGTGGCGGGCGATGGCCCAGACTCCTCACGTGGCTGACATGGGGTTGTTCCGCGAGGCGGTCGTTGCCTGGGCGGCAGGCGGATCCGGCGAGCCCGCGCGCGAGATTGCCGCGCGGCTGTCCGTCCGTGCAGCGGTTCTGCTGGAAGGGCCCAGTGACGCCGCGGCGGTTGACGCGCTGGCCACCGGCCGAGGCAGGGACCTGGCTGCCGAGGGAGTGTGCGTCCTGCCCATGGGAGGCGCGATGAGCGTCGGGCGTTTCGCCCACCTCATGGGGCCGTCCGGCCTCGGCCTTCGCCTCACGGGACTGTGCGACGAGGCCGAGCGTCCCTACTACGCCCGTGCTTGGGAGGGATGCGGTGCGGCGGAGCCGGGATACTTCGTCTGCGCGGCGGATCTGGAGGACGAACTGATCCGAGCTCTGGGCGTGAAGCGGGTGGAGGCGCTCATCACATCGGAGGGTGATCTGCGCCCCCTGCAGACGTTCCTGCGCCAGCCGGCCCAGCAGGGCCGGACCGCTGAGCGGCAGTTGCGACGCTTTCTCGGTACGAAGAAGGGGCGCAAGATCCACTACGGCCGCGTCCTCACCGAGGCCCTGGAGCCCGACCGTGTACCCCGTCCGCTCGACGAACTGCTCGCCGCCCTCTGACCGCCGGACGCTTTCTGGCCGCCGGGCGACTTCGGGCCGACGGGGCTGTGCGGGGTGCCGGTCCGTCTCAGCGCAGCCCCGGGTTCGGACGGTCCTGCCTGAACGGGCCGTCGAGAGCGGCCCACTGAAGCAGCATGATCGTCTTCGCGTCGGCGATCGAGCCGTTGCGGACCATGGCCAGCGCGTCGGCGAACGGGAGCTCGACCGTGGTGATGTCCTCGCCCTCGGCCTCGACCCCTGTCGCCCCGCTGGGATTGTCGGCAGGATCGTACGGGGCGGCGTAGAAGTGCAGACGCTCGGTCACGGAGCCGGGGCTCATGTAGACGTCGAAGACATGCTCGGGAGTGCCGATGACGTGTCCGGTCTCCTCGGCGGCCTCGCGGCGGATCGCTTCGTCCGGGCTGTCGCCTTCCAGGAGCCCGGCTGCCGTCTCCACGAGCATGCCGTCGGGATGGCCGTTGACGTATGCCGGAAGGCGGAACTGGCGAGTGAGCAGGACCGTGCCGTGGCAGGCGTTGTACAGCAGGATCGTCGCCCCGTCGCCCCTGTCGTAGGTCTCCCGCTGCTCGCTGCTGAGGTGCCCGTCGCTGTGCTCGTAGTCGAAGGTGGTCTTGCGCAGGATGTACCAGTCGCAGGAAAGCACCTCCACATCGCGGATCCGCACACGTGGATTGCCGGTCAGGCCGAGACCGTGCCGGTCCAGGCCGGTGCGCCCGCGGCGGTCGGGGGTGTCGAGGCCGGCGGTCACCGGGCCTCCGGAACGTCGGCGATGCCGGTGTACACGTCCTTGCCCAGGGCGCGGGCCTGGGAGACCATCATGTCCGCGCCCTGCGAGGGACCGCCGACCCGCAGTACGGCGTCGCAGCGGGCGAGCAGTTGCCCGGCGATCGGGTGGAAGATCTCCTCGAACAACGGATCGCCGGGGCCGGTGCTCCCCGCGGCGTCGAGGAGCGGCAGGGCGAGGGCTTCGCCGGTGACGGGCAGGTGCCCGGCCCGGAAGAGGGTGAGGGCCGTGCGGTTCATCGCGCGGACGTTGGCTTCGAGCTTGTCGGGGTCGTCGCCGGTCCCCGACCTGTAAGGGCCGGCGACGAGGATCATCAGCGAGCGGGGATCAGTTGCCATGACGGCACACTCCTCAATTCGGTTTCGGATAAGGGGAATCAGGCCAGGACGGTTTGTACGCCCGCTTCACTCAGTGCCTCCAGGGTCTGCGGGCCGAGGGGATGGGTGTCGGCGTTCTCCGCGGCGCTGTCGGTGACGAAGTGGTGCGCCGCGTCGAGCGGGGCGACCCGGCTGAAGGCACGCACGCCGAGCTTGGTGGCGTCTGCCACCGCGATGGTGCGCGTGGACCGGGCGAGCCCGGTCTGCTTGACGGCGGCGTCGTCCAGCGAGAACTCCGACCAGCCGTGCTCGGCGTGCACACCACCGATGGACATGACGAAGTAGTCGAAGGCCAGGGAATCCAGCGTGGACAGTGCCAGCGGACCGACGAAGGAACGCTCGCCGGGGCGGGAGCGGCCGCCCACCACCAGCAGCTCGATCCCCGGACGGTCGGCCAGGCGCACCGCAGCCTGAAGGCTCAGTACAGCCACCGTCAGCGGAGCCCGGTCGGCCAGGTGCTCGGCCACGTGCACCGTCGTGGTCCCCGCGTCCAGCAACACCCGCGACCCGGGCTCTACCAACGCCGCCACAGCACCACCCAGACGGTCCTTGGTGGCTGCCTGCCACTGCTCCCGAGCCGAAAAACCGGCGTCCTCGGCCCGGGAGCGCGTCGCCACGGCCCCGCCGTGAACGCGCCGCACCAGCCCCTGGCCCTCCAGCGCATCCAGGTCCCTGCGCACGGTCATCTCCGACACGCCCAGGCGCTGGGAGAGCTCCGACACGGAAACCCGGTCGGTGCCCTGCACCAGTCGCAGGGTCAGATCCAAACGCTTGGCGACACTCATGACGCTTTTCTACCACTGTTCTGTTCGAGTGAACAAATTGATGAGCGAAATGTGTCCGCCTCGCCCTTGGTGCAACCTGTGGGTTGCGGATGAATCCTCTTCGTGCAACTCTTGAGTTGCAAGTTGTTGATGGTGACGGAGCGGAGACGGGTCATGAGCGAGGATCGGATCGAACGCGAAACCCTGATCGAGGCGTCCCTGGAGAGGGTCTGGTCGCTGGTGGCCCAGCCCGGATTCTGGGTGGCCGACAAGGCGAGCCTGCCGGGGACCGTGGCCAGGGAAGGTGAATCGATGGTGGCGAAGCATGCCGAGCACGGGGACTTCCCGGTGCGTGTGGAGAAGGTCCGGCCGCCGACCTACCTGGCGTATCGCTGGACCAGCGCGTTCCCCGGAGAGGAACTGCGTGAGGACAACAGCACCCTCGTGGAGTTCACCTTGTCCCAGGAGGGTGACCGGACGCGGCTGCGCGTCGTCGAGAGCGGGTTTGCGGCGCTGGCGGGTTCCGAGGAGCTGCGCATCCGGAATCACGAGGACCACAGCGGAGGCTGGCCCATGGAGCTCGACGCGCTCAGGATGCGCGCCGAACAGCCCTCGACGTGACGGAGGAACGGTCCGGCGCCGCCGAGGCCGTCGGCGGCGTTCTCGGCGCGCTCGCCGACCCGACGCGACGTCAGCTGCTCGACCGGCTCGCCGCGCTGGGCGAAGCCACCGCGACGACGCTTGCCGAAGGGCTTCCCGTCTCGCGGCAGGCGGTGACCAAGCACCTTGCCGTTCTGGGCGCCGCCGAGCTCGTGTCCGGCACCCGGGTCGGACGAGAGGTGCGGTACGCGGTGCGGCCCGCGGCGCTCGACGCGACGGCGCGATGGATGACATCCCTCGCTGCCGACTGGGACCGGCGACTGGCGCGCATCAAACGCGTCGCCGAAGCGGCTGAGCGGGACTCGCGGACGACGGGCTCCGATTGAAGCGGGGCGCGCGTCCGGTCGGGGCGCCGGAGCGCGGAGGGGGTGGCGGAGGGTACCGCTTCCGGGGTATTGCCGAGGGCTCCCCGAACCTCGGCGAGGCTGCCCCCTCCGGCCGGCCTGAATCCGCCTCATGGCCTGGCAGGGCGCCATGGGAAGGGGTACTGGTGCCCGTTGGGCCGGTCGGTCGCCGGTGCCCGTGACGTCTGTCGGCCGCGCGCGGGGTGCTTCGGCAGCCTGTGCTGTTCATCTCTCGCGCGCACGGCAGGGGCTGTGACCACGCCGCGCGATGTTCATGGACATGACCATGTTTCAGGTACATGTCATTGACGTGAACATGGCTTAAGTCTATCGTCCGTAGAAAGCGCTTGTGCGGGTCATCCGAGGAACCCTTTCCGGACGACCTGTTCATGAATTCGAACGAACACGTGGTCGCGAGTGAAGCCTCGGCAGAAGCGGGATTCCGCGTGCCCCCCTGACGCCGCGACGGCAGTGCCGACCGCGAAATCGTCATCCGCACAGTGCGGTTGCCCGATTCGCCGCCCCACCCAGAGGCGGACCGGGCCGCCGCGCCGTGCGTCGCGCGAACTCGTCGAACGAACCAACCCCACCTGGAGTCGAACGATGCAGATCAAACCCGTCATCGCATGCGTCGGCCTGCTGGCCGGCTCGCTGGCCGCAGTCTCGGGCGCGACCGCTCAGGCAGCGACCACCCCGTACCGGGCACAAGGATCGCCCACCGGCTGTTCCGTTTCCGCCGCGAGCGGCGCCCCTTGCCTGCCCGGCCTCAGCGCCTTCGGCAGTGAGGCTGCGGCCTCCTCCGTTTCGCTCGACGCGGCCGCTCTCTATGTGGCGCCCGGCGGCACCGACGACGCGACCGGAACGGAGGCGGACCCGACGACGCTGGCATCGGCGATCAGCCGCGTCGACTCCGGCGGGACGGTCTACCTGCGGGGCGGGACGTACCACTACGCGCAGACCGTCACCATTCCGCCGGGCAACGACGGCACATCGAGTGCCCGTACGACCCTGGCCGCCTACCCGGGTGAGGCCCCGGTGCTGAACTTCTCGGAAATGAGCGAGGACCCGGCCAACCGCGGGCTGGCCGTCAACGGGGCCTACTGGCACATCGAGGGGATCACCGTCGAGCACGCCGGTGACAACGGGATCTTCGTCGGGGGCAGCAACAACATCATCGAACGAGTAGTGACGCGCTTCAACCATGACTCGGGGCTGCAGATCTCACGGATCGCCTCGACCACCCCCGACGACGAGTGGCCGGCGAACAACCTCATCCTGAGTTCGGAGTCGCACGACAACGCCGACTCCGACGGTGAGGACGCCGACGGCTTCGCCTCCAAGCTCACTTCGGGCCCGGGGAACGTCTTCCGTTACACGGTGTCCCACAACAACATCGACGACGGCTGGGACCTCTACACCAAGACTGAGACAGGTCCCATCGGCCCGGTGACCATCGAGGACTCCCTCTCCTACGACAACGGCACTCTCTCGGACGGGACCGTGAACGCCGACGGCGACCGCAACGGCTTCAAGCTCGGCGGGGACGGCATCGAGGTCGACCACATCGTGCGCCGCAACATCGCCTACGACAACGGCCACCACGGGTTCACGTACAACAGCAACCCCGGCTCGATGAAGGTGTCGGACAATGTCGCCATCGACAACGAGGAGCGCAACTTCTCCTTCGACAAGGGCACTTCCGTGTACCGCAACAACACCTCCTGCCGCAGCGGCAGCGGATCGAACGACAAGACGGTCGGTGACGCCGACAGTTCCAACCAGTTCTGGACCGGTTCGAACGGTTCCCGGTGCTCCGCGTGCGACGGAGCTCTGGGCTGGTCGTTCGCTGCGGACGGGCATCTGGTCGTGACGTTCGGCGGCACAGCGGTCACGCGGTAACCGAACGGCGGCCGTGACGCCCGCTCAGGTGGCGACGCTCGGGGGCCGGACCGTACGCGCGGGAGACACCCGCCGTGCGCCGGCCCACGGGCGGCGCACGGCCTCCGGGCCTAGAAGTTGTCGTCAAAGTGTCACGCCCACATCAGCAGCGAGGCGAGGGTGACGGCTGCCTGGTAGGACTCGGCGGTCTTGTCGTAGCGGGTCGCGATG
>NZ_JBVHOQ010000003.1:0-327681 GCF_055568375.1 Streptomyces sp. NPDC026062 | reverse complement strand
GCTCGCCGCCGCGCCCTCCGCGGCCGTCCCCACGACCGCGCGGCACGTCGGGGGCGCGCCCTCGGTGACCCTCCCCGGAGCGGACGCCGAGGCCAACTCCAACGTCCTGCGCGGGCGTGCGGCGCTCACCGCCTCGGACCCCGCCGGGGACGAGGACCCGCTGATCGTCGCGGCCCAGGCGGCCGTCCGCGAGGCCGACACCGACCCCCGGCCCGAGGACACCGACCGGCCGCAGGACACCGAGCGGCCGCAGGACGCCGTCGCTCCGGAGCCGGAGCGGACGCCGGAGCCGGAGCAGGCGCCCGAGGCGCCGGCCGCCGCCGAGGCGCACCGCGTGCCCGGACCCCGGCGCGAGGCCGAGCCCCGGATCGCGCCCGAGGCGGACTTCGCGGACACGTCGGCACCCGAGACCACGATGGAGCTCCTGCTCCCGTTCCCCCCGGCCGAACCGGCGGCGCCGGAACCGACCACGTCCGGACCGACCACGCCCGAGACCGGAGCGCCCGGGACCGCGGCCCCCGCGCCGCAGCCCGGCCCGGCGGCACCCGAGCCGGAGCCCGAGCCGGTGTCCGCACCCCGGGCGGAGACCTCCCGCACCACGGGAACGGCTCCCCGGTTCTCCGGCCCCGCCGCCGGCGCCGCCCAGGACGCGGACGGAGCCGCCCAGGCGGCCACCGACCCGTACGCCATAGGCCCGGACACCCACGAGCGTGTCCCGGACGAGACCCCGCCGATCACCGACAAGGGCCTGCCCAAGCGGACACCGAAGATCTCCGCGCCCGCCCCGGCCCCCCGCCCGCGCACGGGCGGTGTGGACGCCGAGGCACTGCGGCGCAGGCTCGGCGGCTTCCACCGGGGCGCCGTCGAGGGCCGTCGCGACGTGGAGGCGGAGATCGCCGAACGCACCACGGAGACCAACGCGCCGCAGACGCTCAACGCGCGAGACGCAGAAGCATCGGGGGGAACCGTCGAGGAGGCAAGCAGTTGACCGCGTCCAGTACCTTCGGCCTGAGCAGTGAGGCCCGCAATCTGCACTGGCTGCTGACGAACCTCGTCGAGGAGGTGCCGGGACTCCTGTCGGTCGCGGTCGTCTCCTCCGACGGGCTGCTGCTGCTCTCCTCCGACCCCGGCAGGAACGCCGAGGCCCGGACGGCGGAGACGGAGCGCCCCAGCGGCCCCAAGGGATCCTCCGCGGACCTCGCCACCATCGTCTCCGGCATCGGCAGCCTCACCATCGGCGCCGCCAAGCTGATGGACGCCGGCGGGGTGAAGCAGACGATGGTCGCGATGGACGAGGGCAGCGTCTTCGTCATGTCGATCAGCGACGGTTCGCTGCTCGGGGTGCACGGTTCGCCGGACTGCGACATGAGCGTGGTGGCGTACCACATGGCGCTCTTCGTCGGCCGTGCCGGACATGTGCTGACCCCCGAACTGCGCAGTGAACTCCGAAAATCCCTTGAGTCCGACTCGATGGGGAGTACCCGATGAGTACGTCGAGCAGTACGTCCGCCGCGGCCCGGCTCCCGGTGCGCGGCGGCGATCGCAAGCCCGCCCGCGTACGGCCCTATTCGCTCACGGGCGGCCGGACCCGCTTCGGGCACGTCCTGCTCGTCGAGACGTTCGTGGCGGCGCTGGAAGCTCCCGAGGAGCGCAAGGAACTCACCGACGGCCGGCCCGCGTACCGGGTGATGCCCGAGATGCGCGCCATCGTCGAACTCTGCCGCCGGATGCGGACGGTGGCCGAGATCGCCGCCCTCCTCAGGATGCCGCTCGGCGTGGTCCGGGTCCTCCTGAGCGACCTGGCGGACCAGGGAAAGATCCGCGTGTACGGAACAGGTCACGGCCCGGGACAGCCGGACCGCGCTCTGCTGGAAAGGGTGCTGAGTGGACTCCGTCGTCTCTGACGCCGCCCCTGGCGTCGCCCCTCTCCTCGACGAAGAGGAGAATCTGCAGGCCTGGCAGACGGACCGCACCCGCGCCCCGATAGCCACCAAGATCGTCGTCGCGGGCGGCTTCGGCGTGGGCAAGACCACGCTGGTCACCGCGGTCTCCGAGATCCAGCCCCTCCAGACGGAGGCGCTGATGACACAGGCCAGTGAGGAAACCGACGACCTCACCGGTACGCCGGACAAACTGACCACCACCGTGGCCATGGACTTCGGCCGCATCACGCTCGACGACGACCTGGTGCTCTACCTGTTCGGTACGCCGGGTCAGCAGCGGTTCTGGTTCATGTGGGACGACCTGGTGCGCGGCGCGATCGGCGCGGTGGTCCTCGCCGACACCCGCCGCCTGTCGGACTGCTTCCCCGCACTGGACTACTTCGAGAGCTGCGGACTGCCGTACGTCGTCGCCGTCAACCACTTCGACGGCAGCGAGCGGTTCGAGCCCGAGGACGTGCGCGAGGCCCTCACGGTGCCTCCGCACATACCTGTCATGATCATGGACGCGCGTCGCCGGATCTCGGTCGTGGAGACCCTGCTGGCCCTGGTCGGCCACGCGCTCGAAGTAAGCCCCGAATAGGGACGCCTAGGTCCTAGGAGAAACAAGCCGCATGCGGAAGATACTCGTCGTCGGAGCCGGTCAGTCCGGACTCCAGCTCGCCCTCGGCCTCCAGTCGCACGGGTACGAGGTCACCCTGATGTCGAACCGGACGGCGGACGAGATCCGTACCGGCCGTGTCATGTCGACGCAGTGCATGTTCGACACGGCCCTGCAGCACGAGCGCGATCTCCAGCTGAACTTCTGGGAGTCCCAGGCCCCGAAGATCGAAGGGCTCGGCGTCTCGGTCGCCGCCCCCGGCTCCTTCGACCCGGGCCCCTCGCAGCGCGCGATCGACTGGGTGGGCAAGCTCGACGGGTACGCCCAGTCGGTCGACCAGCGGGTCAAGATGGCCGGCTGGATGGAGACCTTCGCCCAGCGCGGCGGCCAGCTGGTCATCCACGGCGCCGCGGTCTCCGACCTCGACTACTTCTCCCGCACCTACGACCTGGTGCTGGTCTCGGCCGGCAAGGGCGAGCTGGTGTCGATGTTCGGCCGCGACGCCTCCCGCTCCCCGTTCAGCGAGCCGCAGCGCGCCCTCGCCGTCGCCTACGTCCACGGTCTGGGCCCGCGCCCCGAGCACCCGGACTTCGACGCGGTCCGCTGCAACCTGGTCCCGGGCGTCGGCGAGCTCTTCGTGATGCCGACCCTGACCACCTCCGGCCGCGCCGACATCCTCTTCTGGGAGGGCATCCCCGGTGGCCCGCTCGACGTCTTCAACGGCGTCAAGGACCCCGCCGAGCACCTCTCCCTGACCCTGGAACTCATGGAGCGGTTCACGCCCTGGGAGTACGCGCGCGCCACCAAGGTCGAACTGACGGACGCGAACGGCACGCTGTCCGGGCGCTACGCCCCGACCGTGCGCAACCCGATCGGCCGGCTGCCCGGCGGCGGCCTGGTGCTGGGCGTCGCCGACGTGGTCGTGGCGAACGACCCGATCACCGGCCAGGGTTCCAACTCGGCCTCCAAGTGCGCGGCCGCGTACCTCGCTTCGATCCTCGAGCAGGGCGACAAGCCCTTCCACGAGGAGTGGATGCAGGCCACCTTCGACCGCTACTGGGACACCGCCCAGCACGTCACGAAGTGGACCAACGCGATGCTGGGCGTGCCGCCGGAGCACGTCCTGAACCTCATCGGCGCGGCCGGCCAGCTCCAGCCCGTGGCGGACCGTTTCGCCAACGGCTTCGACAACCCGGCCGACTTCGAGAACTTCTTCTTCGAGCCGGAGAAGGCGGAGGCGTACCTGGCGTCGGTCGCCGGGGCGTGACATCCGTCTGACCGGCGCCCGGCCGTTCGCTGCCGGTCACCCTCGGACGGCCCAGAGACGGCCGGCGTCACCCGTCACGTACGAGACTCAGGGCCCCTGGACACCACGTCCGGGGGCCTCCGAGTCCTGATCAGGTCAGGCGAGGTTGACGGTCAGGGAGCCGTTCGCGGGCTTCTTGATCGGGATGTTGCCGACCTTGTACGTGTTCGTGTCGCCGTCCTCGTCGACGCAGACAACCTTGGCGGTGCCGGTCGTGCCGCCCTTCGGAATGCCTCCGAGACTGACGCTGTACTTCTCGACCTTGGCCTCGCCAGGCGGCTCGTCCGAGTCGGCGGTCCCCTTCTTGGGGGTTATCGTCACTGTCTTCGGTGCTGAATCAGGGAATTTGGCGCAGCTCACGGTTCCAGTGACAGTGACCTTCACGGCGGCGTGCGCTGTGCTGATTGTCGCCAAGGATGCGGCGAGCGTCAGCGAGGCCACGACCGCGACGGGGCCGAGTGTCTTTCTTCTGGTGCTGCTGAAATTCCGCATTTCAGACTCCCGTACCGATTTCAGACAGCTTTGTCGAGAGTGCCGGACTGCGTAGGATGCAGGCCGCAGCGTTGCACCGCGTATGTTCGACTGCGCCGTCATATGGCTCCGTGCGCCCGCCGTCGAGGCCCGCACCCGACCGCTGATTCATGCAATGGGGTCGGCCGTGCGTCGCGCTGGATGACGCCGAATGTCATTGGTGAACCGGTTGACTCCGGTATTTCCACGCCGACTTCCTTGCGTGCCCAGTGCTTCTTCAGGCGTGGCGTTCGTCATTCGAGCCTAGCCAGAGGCAGGCATCGTGTCCACTTTTGTCCCCATCTGCTTGATTGACAGCTAAATCACTGCGGCAGCGCAGCCGACTGCCGGTCGGAATGGTTGATTTCGAAAGTCGATGCTTGTGGCACGCCGGCGCCGTGCGAACGCTCTGGACGGCTCTGTATGAGGTTGCCCGAGACGAAAATCGAGACGAACAAGAGACCTGTGACCCTCCAGCCTCACACGGCACTGGCCGCCGGGCTTCGTTCGCTACCTTGTCATGAGGCGCCAGGACTATGGGGGGTTCCATGGCCAGCTTGCAGCCCAAACCAAAGCCAAAGCCGCAGATTTCGCCGCCCGTGGTGGAGCGGCGCACGTCGCAGCCTCCGGAGCCGGCGCGGACGCCGACGCGGGGGGAGCCGTTGCCGCGGACGCCGTCGGGGGCGGAGCCGTCGCCGCGGACGCCGGTGCGAGGGTCGCGGGCGGTGGAGGTGTCGTCGTCGCAGACGCCGGCGCGGGGGTCGGGGTCGGTGGAGGTGCCGTCGCTGGAGACGCCGGCGCGAGGATCGCGGTTCGACGGGTCATCGCCACGGACATCACCGGCCGTCGGGCCGCGGCGGTCCTCGCAACCCGTGAGAGAGTCTCCTCTCGACCCGGGCGCCTCGTCCGGAACGGTCCAGCGCGTTAGCGTCGACACGCCGGACACCTTGATGGTGCTGTTCCTCGGCGAGATCACCAACAGCCAGGTGGCGATCAACAATGGCACAGTGACTCAGACCATGATGGAGGGGTTGTCCGAGTCATATCGGGCGAGTGCGGCCCAGAAACCCCGTCAGCCTGACGGGGATTCCCCGTCAGGCAACAGTGCCTTGCCCGGTGAGCCGGCAGGGAAGTCCATGCCGACGGCAACGGCCGGCGAAATCAGCGCCTCATCGGCACCGAATCGCTCTGTGGAAGAGCAGCTGCTCCGCGCGCTCGACGACCTGCTGGCCGGACTTGATCGACTGGGATTGGACACCGGTGCTCAGCACGCCGTCCGGAGGGCAGTGGCGGAGCTTCAGCTCGAGCTGAATCGCACCCCGGTCGACGTGGCGCGCGTTCACGCGGTCATTGCACAGATCCGTGCCCAACTGGCAGGGAAACTGCGGGAACCTGGATCCTCACCGGCTGATTCGCGTGTCGGGAACGGTTCACACGCACCTGAGAGCCGGCGAGACCACGGCGGACTCGCGTCAGGAGCGGGGTCATGACGACTACCGGTGGCCCTCAGTTCCACGGGCCCATACATGGAAGTCAGATCGCGATCGGCAACCATGATGTGTCACAGCTGCACTATGTGACCGCTGACGGCGGCCTCGGTGACCGTCTCACCGTGGCGGTGAATTCGGCCCTGGAGGCGCTGGAGAATCTCAGGCTCGGTGTCGAGGAAGAGGCTGCGGTACGTCAGGATGCGGAGGCCGCTCTGGAGGAGGCGACGGAGCCGGAGCCGGACGTAGGCCGCCTGCGTCGTTTGCTGGGGCGTATCCAAGGTGTGCTGGCTCCGATAGCCGCGGGGGCCGTCACGGGTGCTGCCGACGGGACGGCCGAACTGGCACACACGGTCATTGCCGATCTTCAACAAGCTCTCCCTTGAGACGCGGAGGAGCAAGACCGCCAGGCGACAGGACGATCGCAACTGCGTACGACACGGCTCGACACGGGCGTGACGGCCCACGGCCCGCTATGAGCCTCCTGTCGGGGACGTCTTGCAGGTGAACGGCCTGCAGGGCCGTGGGCGCACCGCTCCGGGCCGGAGAGGACCGAGGCGTACCTGGCGTCGGTCGCCGGGGTCGCCTGATCGTCGGCCGCGGGCTACGACGTCCTGTTGTTGCCCGTGTCCGAGCCCTTCGCCGCCGGTGCCGGGAGCTTCGGCGGGGTGTAGTGCCGCAGGGGCTTCCCGGCGGGGTCGGGGCGGACCGCGCCGAGCAGCGGGTTCGCCGCGATCGGTGACACCTTCACGTTGGTTCCCGGCCGCGGCGCCTGCACCACCATGCCGTCGCCCAGGTACAGGGCGACATGGGTGGCCTCGGGGAAGTAGATCACCAGGTCACCGGGGCGCAGCTCGCTCAGCGGGATCCGCGGCAGCCGCGCCCACTGCTCCTGGCTGGTCCGGGGGATGGGATCCCCGGCGTGGACCCACGCCTGCGAGGTCAGCCCCGAGCAGTCGTAGGACTTCGGGCCCTCGGCACCCCACACGTACGGCTTCCCGATCTGTCGCACGGCGTACCGCACCGCCTTCTCGCCCTCCCGCGACGGCGGCTTCGCGCTGCTGAGCGAGCCCGAGGCCAGGAACTTCTTCTGTGCCTCGGCCACGCCCGACTTCTCGAACCGGTCGAGCTCGGCGAGCTGATCGGCGGTCAGCGAGGCCAGCAGGTCCTGCACCGCGTCGAGCCGCTCGGTCACATCGTCCCGGTCCTTCTTCTGCCGTTCGGCGAGGCCGAGTTGGGTGTCGAGCGCCTTGCGGGCCGCAAGCGCCAGCGTCTCCGTGCGCTTCTCGCTCCCCGTCACCCGCTTCACCGTCTCGGCGCGCTCCAGAGACAGCTGTTCGAGTACGTGGCCCTGGTCGAGGGCGTGCTGCGGATCGCGGGCGAGCAGCAGCCGCACGTACGAGGAGATCTCGTCGCTGCCCTGGTACTGCTGGCGGGCCAGCCGCCCCGCTTCCCCGCGGCTGTCGTGCAGGGACAGGCGGGCCTGCGCGAGGTCGGCGTCGAGCCGGGTGACCGCGGCGCGCTGCTTCTTCAGCTTGTCCGCGGTCGCGTTGTACGTCTCGGTGGCGCGTTCCGCGTCCCGATAGAGCCGCTGAAGGTCCGTCAGCAGCTGGGCGACGGAGCGCTGTCCGGAGCTACCCGCCTGGCCGCCCGTGCCCGGGCCGGGTTCCGGGACGGCCGCCGCCGGCGTGGGCGCGAGCAGCATCCCGGCCGCGACCGCCGCCGTACAGACCAGACGCAGAAGCCTTCCTGACACGTCATCACCTCCGGTGCCGGGGTGGTACCTCCACCTCGCACCGGCAGGATGGGACGAGCGCATCCCGATCGCGCGCAGACTGGCCGCTTCGGCCCAAGAAGGTCACTCGTCGGCATGGGGGTCCGGCGTGGCGCCGCCGGCCGTCTCCCCGCTCCTGCCCTCGGCCCCGGTCGTGGTCCCGCCCTTGTTCTTGGACCACGGCCAGACCAGCCCGCGTCCCCGCTTCCCCTCGGGGTCGTACTCGTACTTCCACCCCTGGTGGAGCCCGAGCCGCTTGCTGCGGCCCGCTTCCACGCGGCGGTAGACGAGCACGGTGGGCGGGCCGCCGTCCTTGTCCGGCACCGGGACGCGGTAGGTCTTCGGCGGATGTCCGGTCGGCCCGAGCAGGATCGGCAGCACCCGTCCGTCGAGGGGGCCGCCCACGAAGGGGGTGTCTTGGCTCTTCACGCCCCCAGTGTCACAAACGCCGCGGTCGCACCGGCCCATCGTCCCGGCCGCGGCGGCACGCGGGTCACAGCAGGTGCGCGGCGTCCCCGAGTACGGGGATCACCCGGCGGGCCAGCGAGCCCACCGCCCCGTCCGCCGTCTCCATGGCCAGGGCCGCCTTCACCACCGCCGCGGTCTGCGCGTCCCTGCCCGCACCCGCCGCGAGCGTCGCGACGAACTGCTCCACGAGCCAGTCCCGCAGCTCGTCGAGCGGCGGCTCCTTGTCCTCGTCGAGCCAGATCAGCGAGGCGGCCTCCACGGCGGTGATCCACATCCGCACGGTCATGCGCAGCCGCGGCCCGGGGTCGCGGACGGCCAGATGATCGAGGATGTGCTGGGCGGCGGCCCGGCGCACCCCGTCCACGATGGCCGTGGTCCGGGACGTCTCCACGACACTGCCGCCCTGGAGCAGGGCACTGAACCCGGCGTCGTGCTCGTCGACGAAGGCGAGATAGCGGTCGAGAGCCCGCCCGAGCCGCTGGGTGAGCGGCCCCTGCGGCGGCTCCGCGAAGCACTGCTCCAGCTCCTCCGCGGCGGACCGCAGGGCGGCCTCGTACAGCTGCTGCTTGCCGCCCGGGAAGTACCGGTACACCAAGGGCCGCGACACCCCGGCCGCCTCGGCCACGTCGTCCAGCGAGACCTCCTCGGGCGCTCGCTGGGCGAACAGCGACAGCGCCGCGTCGAGGAGCTGGCTGCGCCGTTCCTCGACGCTGAGCCGACGGTATGCGGGGGTGGGCGCCTGCGAGGTCATGTCCGGCAGCGTAACCGGACAGCGACGGACAGCCCTCACGAGCCCGCGACCGCCCCGCGCGGGAGGGCCGGCATCAAGGCCCATGGCCACCCCGCCTCCCGGACCGCCCGGCCCGAGGCACCCGTGCGCGATGCCCGGCCCCGCCCGGGCGGACGCCCGTACGTCGGGAGGGCGGGGGTCAGGCCAGCAGGCCGGACGACTTCCACAGCCGGCGCCCGGCGCCCCGCAGCACCCCGATGTCGTCGAGGAAGTCCGTGAGCCTCTTGGCGCCGGTCTGCATCACCTCGCGGCGGTGGCCACTGGCCTTGACCTGGGCCAACGCCTCGCGCTTGTCGAGTCCGACGTTCGTGTAGACCTCGGGATTGACGAAGGCGACCGAGAAGACGCGCGCGAACTCACCGGAGGTGAGCCGGGTGAACTCCTGGGACCAGCGCGGGGCGGTCACCATCTGGCGCCGCAGCTCCTCCCGCGCGTAGCGCACGTGCCGTGCCTCCTCCACCACGTGGATGCGGGTGACGCCGCGGACGAGGGTCTGCACCCGCTCGTCGGGGAAGGTCAGCCGCTGCATCCAGTCGAGGATCTCCTCGCCGAGCAGCGTGGCCGTGAAGGACCCGGGCGTGGTCGAGATGGTCTTGAAGAGCCGCCCGAGGTTCTGGTGGGCGCGGCTGACCGGGTAGTACGGCGTCCCGCCGCGGGTGATCAGCCGGGCGAACATCTTCGAGTGCCGGCACTCGTCCTCGATCTCGGTCAGCGCGTAGCGCACGTGCGCGCTCGTCGCCGCCTTGTCGTAGATGTGCCGCACCAGCAGCTGCATGAGGATGATCTCGAACCAGATCCCCAGCGACGCCAGGGCCGCGGCCTCGTGCTGCGAGAGCGCGATCCGCTGCTCCTCGCTCATCCGCCGCCACAGCGGGGTGTCGTACAGGGACACCAGCTCCGGGGGCCAGAACCACTTGCCCTCCTCGAAGGGCGCCTCCCAGTCCAGCTCCTTGTCCGGATCGAAGGAGTGCTTGGCGGAAGAGTCGAGCAGCCGCTCGGCCACCTGTTCCCGGTCCTTGAGCCGACCGAGCGCGTCGCGGAGACCATCAAGTGCGTCTTCCGTCACCGTCGTCATGACTGTTCCCACCTCGTCGTACGGGATCTACAGGAGTTACCGGCGGTCACGTCTTATGAGACTGCTTGTCAGCAAGCTCGTCAATCCCCTGCGCGCGACTTGTTGACGACGCGTCTACCCCGTGTGAGCCTGCGATGTATGTCCACTCATGAGCTGTACGCGAAGGGCGCGGGGGATCCCCACTGGGAGGTTCCGGCCTCCGGGGCGGCACGTTTCAGCTGGGAGTACGACGACGGTCGCGACCGGCTGCTCGCCCTCTACCAGAAGGGCAAGGACAAGCAGTGGGACGGCCAGAAGCGCATCGACTGGGCGCTGGAGGTCGACCCGCACGACCCCCTGGGCACCCCCGACGAGTCGATGACGCTGTACGGAACCCCGTACTGGGCGAAGCTGACCGACCGGGACAAGGGCGAACTGCGCATGCACTACGCCTCCTGGCAGTTCAGCCAGTTCCTGCACGGCGAACAGGGCGCGATGGTCTGCGCGGCGCGCATCGTCGAGTCGGTCCCCGACCTCGACGCCAAGTTCTACTCGGCCACGCAGACGATGGACGAGGCCCGGCACGCGGAGATCTACGCGCGCTTCCTGCACGAGAAGATCGGCATGCTCTACCCGATCAACGACAACCTCCAGGCGCTCCTCGGCGACACCCTTCGCGACTCCCGCTGGGACATGCCGTACCTCGGGATGCAGGTCCTGATCGAGGGACTGGCCCTCGCCGCCTTCGGCATGATCCGCGACACCACCGACAAGCCCCTGCCGCAGCAGATCCTCGCCTACGTCATGCAGGACGAGGCCCGCCACGTCGCCTTCGGCCGCATGGCCCTGCGCGACCATTACCGGCAGCTCTCCGACGCCGAACTGCGCGAGCGCGAGGAGTTCGTCATCGAGGGCTGCTACCTGATGCGGGACCGGCTGCGCGGCACCGAGGTCCTGGAGAACTTCGGCATCCCGAAGGCCGAGGCCGAGGAGTACAGCGAGCAGTCCGAGTTCCTGCACCTGTTCCGCCGGCTGCTCTTCAGCCGCATCGTCCCCTGCGTCAAGGACATCGGCCTGTGGGGCAAGCGACTCCAGCAGGCCTACGTCGACATGGGCGTCTTCGAGATGGGCGACTCCAACCTGGACCTGCTGATGGCCCAGGACGAGGAGATCGCCGAACAGCTGGACGCGCGGCGGTTCGCCGAGGAGGAGAAGGAACGCGTCGCCGAGGTGGCGGACGCCGTCGAGCAGGGCGCGCAGTCCTGACCGGCCGGACCGGGCCGGTCGGGCCGGCCTGATCCGAACGAACCCCCTAGTCCTGCGGAGGGAACGACGTCCGCAGGGTGAACGCGTGCGCCGTCGGCCCGTGCTCACGCAGGTGGAGGAGACGGGCCTCGGCCTCCCGCACGGTGGGCCTATGCCCCGCCGGGACCCACCACAGCGCCGTCACCGCCTCGTCGAGGCGTTCGAACCACTCGCGGCGGCGGGCCAGCAGCTCACGGTGCTGCCCCTGGTACATGAACGCGGTCAGCGCGTTCGCGTCGCGCCAGGTGGACATGTTGACGATCAGCCAGTCGTCCCCGAACACGGGGACGTCCGTCGCGTTGCCCGACTCGCTCTGCAGCCGCCAGACGAAGCCGTCCGCCGCGTCCGCGACGGCGTTCACGGGGTCGAGCGCCTCCACGAAGTCCTTCAGCGGAGGCGAGTCCAAAGGTGCTTTGAGACGGGCGATGTTCACCTGGGCGAGCTCGTGCACGGCAGGGGACTGAGTCATGACCGAACGTTAGGTCGGCGTGGGCGCCGGGCGACACCCCCGTCTCAGAACCCGAGCACCGCCCTCATCACCGCCTTGGCGATCGGCCCCGCGTTCCCGCCGCCGCTGATCTCCCCGCGGTCGGCGGCCGCGTCCTCGACGACGACCGCGACAGCCACCGCCGGCTCCAGCGAGCCCTCGGCCTGCGCCCAGGAGATGAACCATGCGTAGGGCACCCCGGAGTTGCCGATCCCGTGCTGGGCGGTGCCGGTCTTGCCGCCGACGGTGGCGCCGGGGATGGCGGCGTTCCTGCCGGTGCCCTCGCGCACGACGTCGGTCATCAGCTCGCGCATCTGCTGCGCGGTCGCCGGGCTCATCGCCTGGTGGAGGGTCCGCTGCCCGGTGGTGGCGACCGTGCGGCCCCCCTGCGTGGTCGTCCGCTCCACCAGGTACGGCGCCTTGACCGAGCCGCCGCCCGCGACGGCCGACGAGATCATCGCCATCTGGAGGGGAGTCGCCCGGGTGTCGAACTGCCCGATGGAGGAGAGCGCCAGCTGCGCCCTGTCGAGCGTCAGGTCGAAGTTGCTGGGCGAGACGGAGAACGGGATCTTCAGCTTCCGGTCGTTGAAGCCGAAGTTCGCCGCCGCCGCCGTCATGTCGCCGAGGCCGATGTCCACGCCCAGCTTCGCGAAGACCGAGTTGCAGGACCATTCGAAGGCGTACCGCACGGAGGCGTCCTCGCAGCCGTCGACCTCATTGGTGAGCGAGGTCGTCGTGCCGGGGAGCCGGTAGGGGTCGGGTGACTCGGTCGGCGCGTCGAGATCCCTCACCACGCCCGCGTCCAGCGCCGCGGCGGCGGTCACCACCTTGAACGTCGACCCGGGCGGATACGTCTGGCGGATCGCGCGGTTGAGCATCGGCTTGCTCGGCGAGTCGTTCAGCCGGTTCCAGGCCCGCGTCGCCGCAGGGCCCGTCCCGGACAGCTCCGCGGGGTCGTACGACGGCGTGGACACCAGCGCGAGGATCTTCCCCGTGGCCGGTTCGAGTGCGGCGACCGCGCCCCGGCGCCCGGCGAGCCCGTCGTACGCCGCCCGCTGGGCCGCCGAGTTCAGGGTGGTGACGATCTTTCCGCCGGGGTTCTGGGCGCGGGTGACGTCGTTCCACAGGGGGAGCGGGGCGAGCATCGGGTCGGTGCCGGAGAGGATCTCGTCGCCCGCGTTCTCCAGGAACGTCGTCCCGTACAGCTGGGAGGCGAAGCCGGTGACGGGTGCGTACAACGGGCCGTCCGTGTACGTCCGTTCGTAGCGCAGCTGCTCGCCCGTGTCCGCGGAACCGGTGATCGTCCTGCCGTCGACGAGGATGTCCCCGCGCGGCTGCTCGTAGCGCGCGATCGCCTGACGGCGGTTCGCCACGTTGTCGTCGTAGGACGAGGCCAGGAAGACCTGGACGCGGGCGGCGTTCACGAGGAGCGCGACGAGCAGCACGGCGCACAGCCCGGCGGCCCGGCGGATGTACTTGGTCATGGCGCGACCTCCCGGCCGTTCACGGCGCCGCCGTCCCGTCGTACTGGCTGCGGGCCACGTCGCTGATCCGGATCAGCAGCGCCACGATGATCCAGTTGGTGACGACCGACGAGCCGCCCTGCGCGAGGAAGGGCATCGCCATCCCGGTCAGCGGGATCAGGCCGGTCACCCCGCCCGCGATCACGAACACCTGGAGCGCGACGATCGACGCCAGGCCGATCGCCAGGAGCCGCCCGAACGGGTCGCGCAGCGAGAGGCCCGCCCGGTAGCCGCGCTCCACGAGCAGGGCGTAGAGCAGGAAGATCGCCGACAGTCCGGCCAGCCCCAGCTCCTCGCCCGCGGTCGCCAGGATGAAGTCCGACTTGGCGGCGAAGCCGATCAGGATGGAGTGGCCGAGTCCCAGGCCGGTGCCGGTCACCCCTCCGGCGGCGAACGAGAAGAGGGACTGGGCGAGTTGGTTGGGCCCCTGGCCCGCCTCGATCGAGGCGAACGGGTGCATCCAGTCCTGCACCCGGCCGTGCACATGCGGTTCGAGGCGGCCGACGACCATCGCGCCCGCGCAGGCCAGCAGCAGCCCGACGGCGATCCAGCCGGTGCGGCCGGTGGCGACGTACAGCAGGATCACGAACAGTCCGAAGAACAGCAGGGACGTCCCCAGGTCCCGCTCCAGCACCAGCACGCCGACGCTCAGCAGCCAGATCGCGACGATCGGTCCCAGCACCCGGCCGGTCGGCAGCTGGAGGCGCTCGAACCGCCAGATCCGGCGGCCCGCGTAGGCGAGCGCGTTGCGGTTGGCGGCGAGGTATCCGGCGAAGAACACCGCCAGCAGCACCTTCGCGAACTCGCCCGGCTGGATGGAGAATCCGGCGATCCTGATCCAGATGCGGGCGCCGTTCACCGCCGGGAAGAAGATCGGCAGCGTCAGCAGGCCCAGCGCGGCGACCACGGAGACGTACGTGTACCGCTGGAGCACCCGGTGGTCGCGCAGGAAGAGCACGGCCGCGATGAAGAACGCGACGCCCAGCGTCGACCAGATCAGCTGGATGGGTGCGGCCTGGTCGGCCGGGGTGTCGAGGTCGAGCCGGTAGATGAGGACCAGTCCGAGACCGTTGAGGAGGACGGCGATGGGCAGCAGCAGCGGATCGGCGTACGGCGCACGCAACCGCACGGCGACGTGCGCGAGGAGGGCGAGCACGCCGAGCCCGGCGCCGTATCCGGCGGCGCCGGGCGGGACGGTGCCGTTCCGTGCGAGCCCCACGGCGCAGTAGCCGCACACGCAGAGCAGGACGGCGACGACGATGAGGGTGAACTCGATGCCACGGCGCCGGGGCAGGCGTACGGCCGGGGCGGGCGGGTCCGCCACCACGGTCGTTCCGGGCAGTCCGGGCTGGATCATGTCCGGAACGTAGCAAGTGGTGAACCTGATGTCCCGTTATGTAGTGATAAACGCGCTGTTCCGGTGTACCTCACGGGGGTGCCGTCCCGGTGAGGTACACCGGTGAGCCGGAACTCAGCACCACGGGGGCGTGGTGCCGAAGGTCTCGATGGAACGGGCCGGGGCCCAGGACCAGGTGCCGTCGGCGAGCAGGTACCAGAGCGTGTCGCCGTCGACCGGCTCGCCATTGGTCTTGCAGAAGATCCCGACCGGTTCGCCGTGCCGGGCGATACGGACCAGCCGCCCGCCGCGGAACGGGTCGCTGCGCAGCGCCAGCCCGCGGGGAGCGTCGACCCTGCCCCGGATCAACAACCCTTCGTCGATGCCGCTGAACCCGAAGCCGAACCCGTCGTCGAAGCCGATGCTGCGCCCGATGCCCGTGTCGAAGGCGGCGCCGGCCTCCAGGCTGCGGTCGACGTCGAGCCCCGAGACCGTCGCCTCGTCGGCGAGGGCGGGGCCGGCACCGGCGAGGGCGAAGAGGCTCGCGGCGGCGACCGCTATGCCGAGCCTGCTGCACGTGGACCGCAGGAACATGGGGGACTCCTCCGAGTAGGCGCGGATCTGACTTATCGCCACATTAGGAGCGGAGTCGGGCGGGCGCAGGTCACGCTGCGCCATCGGGGACCGGGAGCCGCCCGGGCTGCTCCGTACGGTCGTCCGCCGGGCCCGGCACGGGTGAGGCGCTCAGGCGGGACCGGACTGAGGGAGCATCAGCGTCGCCACCGCGCCGCCGTCGGGCGCGTTGGTGAACAGCAGCCGGGCGCCCAGCACCTCGGACTGGCCCAGCGCGATCGTCAGCCCGAGCCCGTGCCCCTTCGCCCCGCCCTCCGTGCGAAAGCGCTGCGGCCCGTGCTCCACCAGGTAGTCCGGATAGCCCTCGCCGTGGTCCCGTACCGTGACGACCGGCCCGTCCACCGTCAGCACCACCGGCCCCGTGCCGTGGTTGTGCGCGTTCGCCAGGAGATTGCCGAGCACCCGCTCCAGCCGCCGCCGGTCGGTCTCCACCCGCGCGTCCCGTACGACCCTGACCTCGGTGTCCGTCCCGGACGCGCGGACCACCCGCTCGGCCAGCGGGGCGAGCTGCTCCGAGTCCAGGTCGAGGCGTTCGCTGCGCGCGTCCAGACGGGAGATCTCCAGCAGGTCCTCGGTGAGCGTGCGCAGTGCCGCCACCCGGTCGCGCACCAGCTCCGTCGGCCGCCCCGGCGGCAGCAGTTCGGCCGCCGCGTGCAGCCCGGTCAGCGGGGTGCGCAGTTCGTGCGCCACGTCCGCGGTGAAGCGCTGCTCGCTCAGCAGCTTGCTCTGGAGCGACGACGCCATGGTGTCGAGGGCCCCCGCCACGGCGGCCACCTCGTCCTGCGGGCGCGTGGGGTCCTGCGCGCACGGGTCGTTCACACGGGCGTCCAGATCGCCCGCGCTGATCCGCCGCGCCACCAGGGCCGTCGCGTGCAGCCGTCGTGTCACCCGCGTCACCGCGAACGCGCCCACCAGCAGCGTCGCGCCGATCGCCAGCGCCGACGACCACACGATCGACCGGTCCAGGGTCTGGATGGTGTGGGCGCCCTGCGCGTAGTCGTACTGGACGGCGAGCGCGCGTCCTCCGTCCGCGGGTCCGGCCGCCCACATGGTGGGGTGCGCCGTCCGGTCGGCGACCATCGTGCCGCGCTTCCCGCCCGCCGCCAGCGCGCGCAGCGTGACCGGCAGCCCGGGCGGGTCGATGCCCGCGCCGGCCGGCAGCCGGTCGCCCGCCTCGTACGCGGCCGTCACGTCCGTGAGCCGGTCGAGCGCGCGCCCGCGTGCCTCGCCGACCGTCTGGTTGGTCACCGAGACGTGCACGAGGATCCCGAGGAGCGCGGCCAGGCCGCAGCACATCACCGTGATGAAGGCGGCCGCCTTCCAGGTGAGGGTGGCGGTCCAGCGCGGCAGACGCAGGAGAGGCCGCCTCATGAGGCCCTCGCGGAGGGTGCGGGCGTGCGTGCCGACGCGGACGGCGAGAACGACGGCGCCGACGCGGACGGCGGGGCCGGCGGCGCGGCGGAGGGTGTGGGAGTGCCGGAGGGCGTGGGGGTGGCGGTCCCGGAGGGAGGCCCGACGCGGAGGATCTCGTCGCGCGTCGCCAGCATCGCGTTCTGGTGCGGATCCCAGCTCCAGACCGTACGGAACTCGTAGCCCGGCAGCGTCGACGGCGAGCGGATGATCACCTCGCGGCCCGCCAGCTCCACGCTGACCACCCTGTCCGAGGTCCCCATCACCTGCACCAGCCTGTGGTCCAGGAACGTGTAGACGCGCACGGCGAGCTGGTCCGCGGGGAAGCGGATGCCGAGCACCATGTCGTCCTTGCCGTCGCCGGTCAGATCGCGGTAGTACGCCTGGAGGACCGGGCACCTCTCGCCGGTCGCGCCCTTCTTGCCGCAGTCCTTCAGCCGGTCGGCCGTCTGCGCGTACGTCGCGTGCGGGCCGCTGTACTCGGCCGGGTGCGCGGCGACCTCCGCGCGCACCACGGCGAGCGGGTCCACCTTGTGGATGTCGTCGCCGGGCGCCGTGATCCCCTTGACCGTCTCGGTGTCGGCCTCCCCGTAGTCGATGGCGGGCGTGGAGGCCGGCGGCAGCTCGGGCCACAGCCGGGTCGGGCCGACGGCGGTGGGCGTCGCGCCCGCGCCGCGCAGGTCGCCGGAGTCGCCGCAGCCCGCCAGTGCCGCCACCAGCAGGGCGCTCGCGGCGGCGGCACCGAGTGCTGTGCGCGTACGGCGGCTGTGGATCACTGCACTCCCGCGTCCGGGCCACCCCGGCCCGCAGGCGCTCCGGCACGGGGTCGGCGTGGAGAACGATGTCGTCGAAGCGGTGACCGTCCGCGACCGGTTCGCGACGGGTGTGCGGACACGGCGCGGGACGATCGGTCGCCGTATACACCTTATTCGTATGGAAGTCCTTTTTGTTCACTCGCCGGGCCGCGCCGCCGTCCCGCGGACCGCACGCGTCCACCTGTGGACCGCACCCGCCCACCCGCGGACCGCAGCCGTCCTCCCGCGGACCCCACTCGTCCTCCCGCGGGCCACGTCCGTCCTCCCGCGGGCCGTACGCTCCTGTCGGGCGGTGCGCCTGCCCCGGCGGCGTCGGGTGCGCGCCCGGATCGGACCGCGCGCGACCCCTGTGGTCGCGGCCGCGCGAGCCTCCCGCCGGGTCACGGCTCCGCGAGCTCCTCCAGGAGCCGGGCGGTGGCGAGGCCGGCGCGCAGGTACTCCTCGAAGAGATCGTTGTGCAGCGCCCAGGGCGAGCGCCGGCTCCGTATCAGCCGGATCGCCTCGTCGGTGGAGTGCCCGGCCAGGACGAGCGCGTGCGCCACGACCAGGCCCGAACGGTTGTAGCCGTGGTAGCAACGGACCAGTACCCGGCGCCCCGCCTCCAGGGCGTCGTCCGCCGCCTGGGCGAGCCGGATCACGCCCGCCAGTTGCGTACCGTCGAGGGGGCCGTCCGGAATCGGCCATACGTGGTGCTCTATCCCCGGGTCCGGCCCGTGCCCCGGCAGTCGCAGCAACGTGAGCACGAGGTCGAACTCGTCGTGCACGACGGCGAATTCCGGCTGCCCGGCGCGGCCCGCGAACGCGTGCCCGCCCATCCACAGGCCGGGCACGATCTCGCTCCAGGGGCTGTCCGGAGCCGGTACATCGGGTTGTGTCCTGCGGGTCCGCAACGGCGCCTCCCACCCAACTCCCCAGCTGTCCACAAAGGTATCCGGGTTCTTGCCCCTGGAGCACCCCGCCTGTTCCCATGGTCGAGGGGTGATGGTGCATGAAGGGACTGCGCGTCGTACCGACCTGGCGGCACGGTCAGGAGCGGCTGTACGTGTGCCTGACGGACGGCAGGAACGTCGCCTGGTACGACCGCGAGACGGCCCGGGTCAACCTGCTCAGCGAGGATCGGCGCGAGGACGTGCTCGACGCGCTCGGCCCGTTCCTGGCCGGCCCCGTGACGGTGGGCCCGCCGCCCGTCCCGACCCCGGCCGAGCTGGCCCGGCTGACCCTCCACCCCGACGACGACCTCGCGCCCAACCGGCCCGGCGAGGCACTGGTGGTCGCCCTCGACCGCGACCCCGGCCCGCCGCGCCGTCTGCGGCCCGACCCGCGGCGCCGCGCGCTCGCCGCCGAGCAGGCGGTCGGCGAGGCCCTGGACCGGATGGAGGGCGCGGGGTGGCACACCCTCCACTCCGTGCCCCTGCCCGGCGGTGAACGCATCCACCACCTGGTCGTCGGCCCGGCCGGCATCTTCGCCGTGCGCACCCTCTACGCGCGCAAACAGCGCGTCCTCGTCACCGACCCGATGGTCACCGTCGGCCGCCACGAACCGCGTCCGCTGCTGCGCCTGCTCCGCGCGGACGCCGATCGCGCCGCGTACGCGCTGACCGCCGAGGTCCACCCCGTGCTGGCCGTGGCGGGCCCCGCCACCCTGGACGTCGTGGCACCACCGCGGGAGATCCGCATCCTCCAGGACGCCGATCTGCCGAACCTGGCCCGCCTCGGCGGCGTCCTGAAGCCGGCCGACGTCGAGGCCCTCCACGCCATGGCCCGCGACCGGCACACCTGGCTGCGGGTCTGAAGCGGCGAAGCGCCGCCCCGGGCCGTGCGAAGCGCCGCCCCGGGCCGTCACGCAGGGCGGCCCCGGGCCGTCACGCAGGGCGGCCCCGGGCCGTCACGGCAGGGCGGCCGCCCGCCCCGCGTCGAACAGGGGCGCCAGCAGATCCCCGTACCGCTCCAGCCTCGGCACGACGTCCGGCGCGAGGAAGGCGAGCTGCGACGCATGTGTGCAGGACGCGACCTCGTCCCACGTCACCGGCGTGGACACGGTGGGCTCGGGCCGCGCCCGCAGCGTGTACGGCGTCGCCGTGGTCTTGCGCGCCGCGTTCTGGCTGAAGTCGACGAACACCTTCCCCGGCCGCAGGTTCTTCGTCATGCGGTGCGTGACCTGCCCCGGCATCGCCCGCTCGGCCTCGACGGCGAGTCCCTTCGCGTACGCGCTGACGTCCTCGGACGGCGTCGGCGCGACGGGGGCGAGCAGATGCAGCCCCTTCGCCCCGGACGTCTTCGCGTACGCCTCGATCCCGTCCTCGCCCAGCCGCTCGCGCAGCCACAGGGCCACCTCGCAGCACTCGACCACCGTCGCCGGCGCCCCCGGGTCCAGGTCGAGGACGAGCCGGTCGGCGATCCCGGGCGTGCCGATGGTCCACTGCGGCGTGTGGAACTCGGTCACCAGGTTCGCCGCCCACATCAGTGAGGCGAGGTCCTGGACCAGGACCATGCGGGCGGGCCCCTCCATGCGCGGCACCTCGGCGGTCGTGACCCAGCCGGGCGTACCCGGCGGCACGTTCTTGGTGAAGAAGACCTGGCCCTCGGGCCCGTCCGGGTAGCGCAGGAAGGACACCGGCCGGTCGCGCAGGTGCGGGAGCAGGGCGTTTGCCACCGTCGCGCAGTAGTGCAGCACCTCGCCCTTGGTGAAGCCGGTGGCGGGATAGAGGACCTTCTCCAGGTTGCTGAGCGCGAGCCTTCGCCCCTCCACCTCCGTGATCGGCGTCATACGATGAGAATCCCATGAAACCGGCTGATATCGGATATCGATCGGAAGGATGCCGCACGTGCGATCCATCTGGAACGGCGCCATCTCCTTCGGCCTGGTCAGCATCCCCATCAAGCTCGTGAACGCCACGGAGAGCCACTCGATCTCCTTCCGCCAGATCCACACCGACGACGGCGGCAGGATCCGCTACCGCAAGGTCTGCGAACTGGAGGACCGCGAGGTCACGACCCCGGAGATCGGCAAGGCCTACGAGGACGCCGACGGCACGCTCATCCCGATCACGGACGAGGACCTGGCCTCACTGCCGATCCCCACCGCCAGGACCATCGAGATCGTCGCCTTCGTGCCGGCCGACCGGATCGACCCGCTCCAGATGGACACCGCGTACTACCTCTCCGCCAACGGCGTGCCCGCCGCCAAGCCGTACACCCTGCTGCGCGAGGCCCTGAAGCGCAGCAACAAGGTCGCCATCGCCAAGTTCGCCCTGCGCGGGCGCGAGCGGCTGGGCATGCTGCGGGTCGTCGACGACGTCATCGCCATGCACGGCCTGCTCTGGCCGGACGAGATCCGCGCCACGGACGAGGTCGCCCCGGACACCGGTGTCACCGTCCGCGAGCAGGAACTGGACCTCGCCGACGCGCTGATGGACACCCTCGGCGAGGTCGACCTCGAAGACCTGCACGACGACTACCGCGAGGCCGTCGAGGAACTCATCACCGCCAAGGCGTCCGGCGCGGAAGCGCCCAGCGTGCCCGAGCGCGAGGCGGGCGGCGGCAAGGTGCTGGACCTGATGGCCGCGCTGGAGAAGAGCGTGCGCGCGGCCAAGGAGTCGCGGGGCGAGGCAGCCGGCGGGGAAACGGGCGGGGAGGAAGCGGGTGCGGCGGAAGCGGGCGGCGAGGCGGAGGTCACCCCGCTCCCGGCCCGCCGCAAGTCCGCCCGTACGGCACCCAAGGAGGTCGGCGGCAAGAAGTCCACGTCGACGAAGCGGACGGCGGCCAGGAAGACCACGGCCCAGAAGTCGGCGGCGCACAAGACGACGGCGCACAAGTCGACGGCGCACAAGTCGACGGCGCAGAAGTCGACGGCCCAGAAGACGGCCGGCCACAAGACGGCCTCGGGCACGGCGTCCAAGAGCACGTCCAAGAGCACGTCCAAGACCGCCAAGAGCACCGGCAAGGAGGCGGCGGCCAAGAAGACCGCCGCCAAGAAGACGGCCGCGAAGAAGACGACGGCACGCAAGCGGGCGTCCGCCTGAGGGCGGGCTCGGTGGGCCTCGGCGGGTGTCCCGCCCTCGTACACGGGTCCGGCGGGTCCGGGGTCAGGCCGTACGGCGCAGGGCCAGCACCGCGTTGTGACCGCCGAAGCCGAAGGAGTTGCTGAGCGCCAGGTCCCCGAGGGCCGGAAGGGCACGGGGAGCCTTCGTCACCACGTCCAGCGCGATGGCGTCGTCCTGCTCCTCGCAGCCGATGGTCGGCGGGATCAGGCCGTGATGGAGCGTGAGGACGGTGGCCACCGCCTCCACCCCGCCCGCACTACGCGGTGCATGAGCAGACCACCTGGGCCGGGGCTTTGTCGGCCACACTCGCATGGGGTGCGGTCGCTCTGGCAGTCGGACCCATTCTGGGACTGGCGGGGAACCTGGCACGCAAGCGTGGACTTCGCGGTCTCCCCTTTCGACTGATGATCCCACTACTGGCTGTCGTGGAGACGTCGGCGCGGCTGCGAGCCGAGGTCTCAGTACAAGGGCCAGTCGGTGAGACAGCATGGACCATTACCCGCCTTGCAGCGGTAGCTGCCTGTCTCGCCCTGGCCGCACACACAATGCTGATCAACCGGCGGCACCGGAGTGAAGGGTAAAGCCCTGCGGCTCACCGGGAGTCCGCCTACGTCTTCACCACTCGCACCGGTCGCCCGGGCGAGCCACGGAACGTCGACCACTCCTTCACGCGCATCGCCCAGTCCGCCGGCCTCCGCGTGATCCGGCTGCAGGACGCCTGCCACGGCACCGTCAAAGGCCTCGGACCAAGATCGGTCCGGGGCGTTTGCCTATGTGTCCTCGGCAGGGTTCGAACGATGGTCACGAGGATGCAGCCAATGCGAAGATCGAAAAGGCGCTGAGGGAGGAGGGCGACGCGGCCTGGTCGCCGCTGCATCGCGCTGAGACCCACCCCTTGCTGGGGGTGCGTGTTCCGCCTGCCGCACCGCACCGACCTCTCCGTCTCGCGGGAGGCGGAGATTGTCTGATTCCCCATTGTGATTCGCGGGTGTACAACCCCGTGTGGATGCCGGCTGTCTGTAAGGCGCTGGAGGGGTGATCCTCTGGTGCTTTTCCGTAAGGAGATTGGGGATCAGGTGGGGAAGCAGGTCTGGAGAGTCGTCGTGGCCGGTGGTGCGGCGGCGGTGTTCACGGCCGTGGCCGCGGTGCCGGCCGGAGCGGCCGAGGGTGGGGTCTCGTTCACCCGTGTCCAGGTGAACGGCGGCAAGTCGATTGTGATCGGGGTGTCGAAGGAGGTCGCGGTGCCCGCCTCCTTCCGGATGGCGACCACTCACAAGTGGAAGTGGCCAGCGGTGTTCCTGTACCGCAGTGGTGCGGGTGATCGGCTGTGGCACGCCGTCGAGACGAGCGACTGCATCAAGGTGAGCTCGGGCGTCTGCGACTTCAACGAGACGATGTACTTCGACCCGAGCGTGTGGGACATGCGTAACAGCGAGGCCGGGGCCTGGAAGGTCGGGGCCGAGGTGTACTTCGAGGGCGGCGGTGGTGACACCGACGACGAGGGTCTGACGGTCCACGTCAAGCGCAACTCCCGCCTGACCGTCAACGCCTCGCCCGAACCGGTGTCCAAGGACAAGACCATCACCGTGACCGGAAAGGTCACGCGGGCCAACTGGGAGACCAGGAAGTACGCCTCCTACGGAGGCCGCCTGGTGAGCCTGCAGTTCAAGCCTGCCGGCACCGCCTCCTACACCACGGTGAAGAAGGTGTACGCGAACGGCTCGGGTGATCTCAGGACGACCGTGAAGGCCTCCAAGACGGGTACGTGGCGCTGGGTGTACTACGGCAACACCACCACCGGGCCGTCGACGTCGTCCGGGGACAACGTCGTGGTGAAGTGATGCCCGCGGTGCTGGCGGGCTGGTGGGGGCCGAGCCGGCGGTAACGGCTGCGACGGTCAAGGTGTCGGGGGCCCCCCCCAAGCCGGGGGCCCCACACCCATGGGTATTTCCCACCCCCCGCCGCCCGGGCCCGGGCCCCGGGCGCCGCCCCCCCGCGCCCGCCACCCCGGGGGGGGCCCCCCCCCCCCCGGCGCGGGGGGCCCCCCCCCCCACAGGGCGCCCGCGGCTCACACGAGCGGACGCCCCGCACATGGCCGCCGCGGCTCACACGTACGGACGCCACTCCCCGAGCCAGGCGGCCGGAGTCTGCGAGCGTGCCTCGGCCTCGGTCAGCAGGGGGCGGTTGGCGGGCACGGTGACGCGCGCGCCGGGGCCGGTGTTGCGGTACTCGGCGAACCGCTGCTCCTGCCAGGGGAAGCCCGCGGACATGGTCCCGTACGGCTCGTCCGTGTCGATGCCGGCGCCGAGACGGCTGTCGCGCACCGTCAGCATCGGGTGGGCGGTGAGGTCGGACGAGGGCACCCAGGGGCGGGCCAGCTTGAAGTAGCCGTCCGGGGCGGTGCTGGTGATGCGGGAGCGCCGCACCAGGTAGCCGTGCGGATTGGCTCCGGCGGTACTGGGTGCGAAGACGAAGCCGTACGGCGCGGCCGCCAGGTCGGTGCGGGTCAGGGTGCGGAAGTGGCAGCGGTCGAATACGGCGGTGGCGCGGCCGAAGACGAAGTCGACGTCCCCTTCGGCGTAGCAGTCGCGGTAGTACTGGCGGGCGAAGACGGTGAGGTCCCAGGAGTCGGCGTACAGGGTGTCCTGGTGTCCCAGGAAGCGGCATCCGTAGAACGCCGAACGGTCGCCCTGGACCTTGATGGCGACGGCCTGGGTGCCGGTGTACTCGGGGTGGTCGGCGCGCAGCCAGTCGTTGGCGAAGGTCAGGCCGTGGGCGGTGAGGCCGGCGGGCCGGGCGGTGACGGTGGCGGATCCGCTGGTGCCGTACGTCCCCGAACCGTCGGGCCGGGGGGTGCCGTTGGCGTTGGCGTACACGATGACGGTGTCGTGCGGGTCGTCGCTCGCGCCGATGAGGGTGAGGCCGGTCCGGTCGGCCGGGATGTCGACCGTCTCGCGGTAGGTGCCCGGGGCGATCACCAGGGTGCGGCCGGGGCCGGCAGCGGCGTCCACGGCCGCCTGGACGCCGGTGTGGTCGCCCCTGCCCCGGGCGTCGACGTACAGCGTCGCGGCGTCGAGGCGGCGGGACGGTGAACCGTAGCGTCCGAAGGGGCGGTGCGCGGCGGGCCGGCCGTGGGCGTGCGTGGCGGGGGCGGCGCTCAGGAGCAGGGCGGCGCTGCCGCCCGCGAGCAGGGTCAGGGCACTGCGTCTGCTGGGCATGGGCGGTACTTCCTCACTTGCTTGTGCGGGGTGCGCGACGGGGCCGGGCGGGTCCCCGGCCGGTGCCGGGAGAGGCACCGGCCGGGGACCCGCCGGACACGGGACGGCCGGCGGTCAGGCGCCGGGAATCCGGCCGGCGCCTGCCTTGAGGCCGACGAGCACGGGCACGAGCAGCGGGTGGTCGACCTTGGTGCGCAGGGTCGGCGTCCAGCCGGCACCGGTGGTGAGCTGCTCCTCGGGGACACCCGCGTTGTGGACGGCGACGAGGTCCGTGCGGCGGCCGTTGACGTAGTTGTCCGAGGCGGTGAGCGAGGACTCGGACCACTTCTTGAGGATCTTCGCCCGGTCGAATCCGGCACCGAGGCTGAACGCGTTGTGCTCGGCGACGATCCGGGACTCGGCGCCGACGCCGTACGTGTAGCCGTAGACGCTGCCCTTCGTGGCGACGAAGTGGTTGTTGTAGGAGTCGACCTGTCCGAACCGGACGCGGGGGGCGCGCTCGTTCACGTCCTTGAAGAGGTTGTGATGCAGGGTGACCCGCAGCTTGCCCCGGTCGGTCGCGCCGGCGCCGTCGCTGTTGCCGATGAGCATCGTCTTGTCGTGGTCCTTGAGGACGTTCCACGAGACGGTGACCAGGTCGGCGCCCTTGACGATGTCGAACAGCCCGTCGTGCTGCTGGTACACCTCGTCGAAGTAGTACGGCTGGTCGGCGTCGGGGCGGTCGCCGTCGCTGAAGGTGTTGTGGTCGACCCAGACGTGGTCGGAGCCGTAGACGACGAGGTTGTCGTACTCGGAGTTCCAGTGGCCGGTCTCACCGTCCGTGGGGTCCCACTGGGGGAAGCAGTCGTAGGTGTCCTCGAACGAGATGTTGCGGACGATGACGTTGGAGACGTTCTGGATCTGGAAGCTGGCACCGATGACCGTGGCGTCCTTGCCGACGCCGACGATCGTGGTGTTGGACGGGACGTAGACGTTCACCGCGGCCTTCTGGAGCTTGGCGGAGGCGAGCCGGGCGTCCTCCAGGGGGCCGGCCGGGACCTCCTCGCGGCCCCAGGTCGCCGGGTCGTAGGCGGCGAGGTACTTGTCCAGGGTGTAGCCGTCGGTCTGGTACGCCTCGCAGCCGATCGGGGTGCCCTCGGCGTCGGAGTTCCCGTGGACGGTGCCGTCGATCCTGATGATCTTCGGTGCGTCGCCCGCGTCCTCGAAGGCGGCGATGAGTTCGGCCCGGTTGCTCACGGTGTAGACGTGGTCGGGGGTGGCGGCGGCGCCGCCGGTGGTGGAGCCCTCGGCGGCGGCCCAGCCGTCGCCCTCGGCGAGGACGGCGCGGTCGATGCCCTGGTGGTGGCCGGGGGCGCCCGGATGCCCGGTGGCCTGGGCGGGGACGGACACGGCGAGCGCCAGGGAGGCGCAGCCCATCACCAGGGCGATGGCGCGAGCATGACAGGTGCGTGCGGGCATGGCGGATCCTTCGGTGGTGAGGAGGGAGCTGTGCGGTGGGACGAGTGGGAAGAGGCGGGGCGGCCGGAGCCGGGCCGCCGGGGTCAGGCCTGCGGCCAGGTGATCCATTCGAGCGGGATCACGGAATCGGTGCGCCGTACGTCGCGCGGGGCGAGTACCCGCCCGTCGACGAGCGTCCGGGCGACGAGCCGCGCGGCCTCGACGGCGCCGCGGGGCTGGAAATGGGTGTTGTCCTGTTTTCCGTCGGGGTAGTTGGGCGACCGGCCCGGCTCCAGCCAGTTGAAGTACGCCTGAGTGGCGTCGGGGCCGAGCTCCTGCCAGAGCGCGAGCGTGAGCGCCTGGAGGTCGAACAGCGGTACGCGCTCCTCGGCGGCCAGCGCGCGCATCGCGGCCGGGTACTCGCCGTGGCTGGGCTTCGCTGTGCCGTCCGGGGCGAAGCGGCGGCGTTCGACCGGGGTGAGCAGGACCGGCAGCGCCCGGCGGGACCGTGCCCCGTGCACGTACTGGCGCAGGTAGTCCTGGTAGGTGGTGTACGGGTCGGTGCCCCGGGCCGGGTCCTCGGTCTTCTCGTCGTTGTGCCCGAACTGGATCAGCAGGAGGTCGCCCTCGCGTACCCCCTCCAGCAGGGCGGCGAGCCGGCCCTCGTCGATGAAGCTCTTCGAACTGCGGCCGTTCATCGCGTGGTTGGCGACGGTCAGGGTGTGGCCCAGGAAGAACGGCAGGGCCATGCCCCAGCCGGTCTCGGGCGCCGCGTCGGCGTACTTCTGCGCGGCCGTCGAGTCACCGGCGATGTGCACGGTACGGGGGCGGGGCCGGCCGGCCGGGCTGTGCGCCGCCGCGGCGGTGCCGGTGGCGAGCACCAGGGGCAGCGCCGCGAGGGCGGCCGCGGTCTGCCTGCGGGTGAGTGACACGGTGGGACTGCCTCTCTCGTGGATGCGTAGCCGTACCTACGAGGACGTACGTACGGCGGTACGGAGTGCAGGAGGAGAAGTGCAGGAGAGGGTGGGGACCGGCGGCGGGACGCGACCCGGACCGCCGCCGGTCCCCGGTCACCGGGGTATCGGCGAGGCTCTTCCGTTCGGACCGGGGCAGAGCCCGGCCTGCTCCGAACGGGAGGCCCCAGGGGCCGGATCAGCCGTTGCCGATCTCCTTCCACTCCTTCTGCGCCTTGTTCAGCTCTTCCGCGATCTTGTCCAGGAAGTCCTTGGCCGTGACCTTGCCGAGCAGCAGCTTCTGGAACTCCGGCTCGTTGTCCGCCTTGCTGATGTTGTTCCAGTCCGGCAGGTAGTACGGCAGCTGCACGATCTTGGTGGAGCCGTCGGTGAGGGCCTTCGCGGCGAGCTCGGTCGGCTCGGTGGCGCTGATCCACGGGTCCTTGGCGGCCTCGGTGTTGGCCGGGATGGCGCCCGCGGACTCGTTCCACTTGCTGTTCGACTCGTGCGAGGCGGCGAACTCGATGAACTTCCAGGCGGCCGTCTTGTTCTTGCTCGACCGGAACAGGCCGAGCCCGTCGACCGGGTTGGAGACCTGGACCCGGGTGCCGCTGTCACCGATCGGGTTCGGTATGCCGGCGAACTTCTCCTTGCCCAGCGCCTTCAGATGGTCCTGGTAGGAGCCGAGGTTGTGGCTCAGCATGCCGATGGTGCCGGTGTCCCACTGGGCGACCATCTTGGTGAAGTCGTTGTTGACGTCGGCGGCGGGCGTCGTCTTCTTGTACAGCGCGGCGTACTTCTCCAGCGCGGCGACGTTCTTCGGGTCGTTGAGCGTCGTCTTGTCGCCGTTCCAGAACTCCGTGATGCCGGACTGGCCGTACGCGGCGTCGATCGCCTGGGCGATGGAGCCGGCGCCGCCCCGGATGGTGTAGCCGAACTTGTTGTTCTTGGCGGCGGTGAGCTTCTCGGCCGCCGTGTAGAAGTTGGCCCAGGTGGTGGGCGCTTCGAGGTTCGCGGCCTTGAACAGGTCCGTGCGGTACCAGAGTGCGCCGTTGTTGGCGGAGGTCGGCACGGAGTACATGTCGTCGCCCCGGCCGCCCGCGTCCTTGACGCTCGCGACCATGCCCTCGACGAGCTTGCCGCTGAGGGCGGAGTCCTTGATCCGGCTGTTGAGCGGCTCAAGGGCCTCCTGCGAGACCATGTTGGCGAGGTAGGCGGTGCCGACGCCGCCGACGTCCGGCAGTCCGCCGCCCGCGATGGCCGTGTCGTACTTGGACTGCACGTCGGCGATCGGGATCGGCACGTACTTGACCTTGATGTCCGGGTTCTTCTTCTCGAAGTCCTTAATGATCTCGGTCCAGATGGCGGTGCGCGGACCACCGTTGTTGTCCCAGAAGGTGATCTCGCCCGTGCCGCTGCCCTCGGTTCCGCTGTCGCTGCCGTCGTCACCGCAGGCCGTCGCGGTCAGTGCGAGCACCGCGGCCAGGGAGACAGCGGCCGCGGCGCGCCCCCGCTGCGTCTTCGAGATGTTCATGATCGGCTCTTCTCTCTCGGTTCTCTCGGTCCGTGCGCATGAGTGGGGGGTTCGGTGGTCCGGTGCCGGCCGGCCGTCCTCCTTCGACGGCCGCGCCGGTACGTTTCAGGGGGTGAGGCGGAATCCGGTGAAGCGGGCCGTCCCGGCCGGCCCCGTCCCGGGAGGTGCGGTGGCGAACAGGCCGAGCAGGGATCCGACCCAGCGCCATGGCGTCGCGGCGAAGACCTGGCCCGAGGGCTGTGGTCCCTTCCCGTCGCCGGTGTCGGCGTAGAAGCGGCAGCGGGCTCCGGGGGTGACCTCGACGCGCAGCCGGGCCCGGCCCCCGGGCGCCGGCCTGCTGTGCTCGGCGTCGCGTTCGTGCTCGGCGACCGTCTCGGCGTACCGGTGCACGAGCCGTATCCCGCCCGCACCGTCCGCCGGCCGCTCCAGGCCGATCCAGCTGAACGCGTCCCCGAGCACCGCGAGTCCGGCCTTGGCCCCGGGCACCTCGCTGCCGAGGGTGAGCTCTGTCTCGACGGTGAAGGTCTCGGCGGGCAGCCGCTGGACCAGCACATGGGGCAGGGCCCGCAGATCGTGTGCGTACGCGGTCCGTACGCAGCTGAGCAGCAGCCCGTCCCCGCCGTGCTCGACGGTCCAGCCGGGGCGGGGATTGGCGGTCCACTGCCACTGCTTGCCGTACCGGCCGCCGGGGAAGCTGTCGCTGCCGGCCGGAGCCCCGACGGGCTGCTCGGGCACGGCCGGTCCGGTGTGCACGGAGACGGGTTCGCCCGCGTCGCCGATGACCGGCCAGCCGCTGTCGTCCCAGCGCATGGGCTGGAGGTGGACCACCCGCCCGTACGCCCCGCGCTCCTGGAAGTGCAGGAACCAGTCCTCGCCGCCCGGGGTCGTGACCCAGCCGCCCTGGTGCGGCCCGTTGACCTCGGTGCGGCCCTGGGCGAGGACGACGCGTTCCTCGTACGGCCCGAAGAACTCCCGGGAACGGAAGGCGCCCTGCCAGCCGGTCGTGACCCCGCCGGCCGGGGCGAGGATCCAGAACTCGCCGTCGCGCCGGTAGAGCTTGGGGCCCTCCAGGGTGAACCAGCCGGGGATCGTGTCGGCGTCGATCAGGGTCCTGCCCTCGTCGAGCAGATCCCGTCCGTCGGGGCTCATCCGGTGGCCGGTGAGCCGGTTCTTGATCCCGGAGCGCGACTTGGCCCAGGCGTGCACGAGATAGGCCTCGCCGGTCTCCTCGTCCCACAGGGGACAGGGGTCGATCAGGCCCTTGCCCGCCTTGACCAGGTGCGGCGCGCTCCACGGGCCCCGGATGTCCTCGGCGCTGACCTGCTGGATGCCGTGGTCGGGGTCGCCCCAGAAGATCCAGAACCGTCCGGCGTGGTGCCGTAGCGACGGCGCCCACACCCCTCGGTCGTGCCGGGGCACGGCGAAGTCGGCGGCCGGCTCCAGCCGGTCCAGCGCGTGGCCGATGAGGGTCCAGTTGACGAGGTCGCGCGAGTGCAGCAGCGGCAGTCCGGGGACCCGGCCGAAGCTGGAGGCCGTGAGGTAGAAGTCCTCGCCGACCCGCACCACGTCGGGGTCGGACCAGTCGGCGTTCAGCACCGGGTTGCGGTAGGTGCCGTCGCCGAGGTCGGCGGTCCAGGGGCGCTCGCCGGCCGCGCTCACGCGGTCACCGCCCGGCGGACGTAGGCGGCGGCCCCGGCCCGGTCGAGTCGGCCGTCCGCGACGACGGTGACGACCCGGCGCACGACCGTCGCGCCCGCGGGAACGGGAAGCCGGCGGTCGGCGGCGAGGGAGGAACCGACGCCGGGGTACTCGACGGTCCGCACGAACCACGGGTCCCGCCGGGTCTCCTCGGTCGCCCCGGCGAAGACCAGGGTCCAGCCGTCGCCGCTCATCGCCACCCAGTCGGCTGCCCGCCCGTGCACCGCCTCCTCGCCGTCCGCCGACCCGCTGAACACGACGGGCGCCGATGCCTCCTTGGGGGCGCGCCAGAAGAAGCCGCCGTACCCCGCACCCGGCCGGCCGTTGGTGGCGGGGCTGCCGATCGACAGGTCCGAGGTGCCCCGGTTGGTGAGCGAGAAGGAGAAGTCCAGCGCCCAGGCGCTCTCGGAGAGTTCGGCGGTGGCGACGGTGCGGTGCTCCCGCAGCAGTTCGGTGTCGCCCGCCTCCCAGCTGAGCTCCTCGACGAACCCGTCCGGGTCGCGGAGCTTCCAGCCGAGGTGGCGCTGGACCCCGTGGTTGTCGAGCGCGGTGGGGCCCTGGTCGCGGACGAAGGTGCGCCCGCCCCAGAAGTTGTGCCCGGCGACGTCGGGGACGGCCACGGAGGTGCCCAGGTGGTGGAGGTGGTCGGCCGGACGCTCCTCGGTGACGGGGGTGCCTGCGAGGGTGGTGACCGGGTGGAGGTAGGGGCGGCCGTCGGTGGCGGGGAGGTAGGTGTAGCGGCCGACGGGGCGGCCGGCGCAGCTCAGCAGTGCGGTGGTCGTCACGATGAACTCACCTCGGCGATGTCGCGGGGGAACTCCCGGCAGGGCCCGAGCGCCCAGGGGGCTCCGAGTTCGGAGAAGAGCGTGAGGGTTTCGGCGCCCGCCGCGACCAGGCTGTCGATCCCGCGCACCACCCGGCGCGGGGCGGCGGAGTCGGTCGCGGGCACGGTGTACCAGGCGTCGGCCGGCAGCGCGCGCGGTTCGGGGGCGGTCCGTACCGCCTCGACGACCTCCATGAACGCGCCGGTGCGGTGCGGCGGTACGAGCAGTTCGGCGTCCCGCACCAGATGGTCGACGAGGTTCTCCAGGAGGTCGGTCCTTCCGTGCACCGCCTCCTCGGGGCCGTGTCCGGCGCGCTGGACGAGGACCCGGTCCTGCTTGTACCAGAAGGTGATGCGGCCCCGGTCGCCGTGGACGACCACATAGGGCTCCCCGGCCTGCTCGGCGCAGAGGGTGACGGCGGCGGTGACCGGGACCCCCGCCGTGGTGGTGATGCGTACGCAGGAGGTGTCGTCGGCCTCGATGTCGTGGGCGCGGAACAGCTCGGTCCCGACTCCGGCGACGTCCTCGGCCGCACCACTGCCCGCGAGTTCGAGGGCGGTGGCGACGGCATGGGCGAGCGGATTGGTCAGGACCCCGTCGACCACGTCGGTGTCACCGATCCGGCGCCGCCCCGCCCAGGGCGCCCGCCGGTAGTAGGCCTCGTCCCTCACCCAGGCGCCCGCGGCCCCGTACCCCCGGACGGTGCCGATGGCGCCGTCGCGTACGAGCTCGCGGATGGCGGGCACGGCGTGCGAGCCGAAGGACTGGAAGCCCACCTGGCAGGCGACGCCGGCCTGCCGCACCCCGGCCAGGATCCGTTCGAAGTCGGCGCGGGTCGCGGCGGGCGGCTTCTCCAACAGGAGGTGGACACCCCGGGCGGCGGCGGTGAGCGCCAGTTCGGTGTGGGTCTGGATCGGGGTGCAGATGACGGCGGCACGGGCTCCGGTGGAGTCGAGAAGTGCCCCGAAGTCGGCTGACTGCTCCGGGAGTTCACCGGTGAAGGCGTGGAGTTCGCCGTCGTCGAGCGGGTCGAGTTCGCAGATTCCGGCGAGCCGGACGAGGCCCTGGTGCTGGAGGCGGCGGATGTTGGCGAGGTGCCAGCGTCCGTGGCCCCGGGCGCCCGCGAGAACGAGGGGGACGGGTGTGGTGGCGGGAATCGACGGCATGCGCGTCACCCCTTCACTGCGCCGGCGCTGAAGCCGGTGATCAGCCACTTCTGGATGAAGGCGAAGACGATCACCACGGGGACCGCGGCGATCACACCGCCCGCGGCGAGCGCGCCCAGGTCGACGCTGTCCGCGCCGATGAGGGTGTTCAGGCCGACCGGGATCGTCTGCTTGTCCTGCTCGCTGAGGAACATCAGGGCGAACAGGAAGTGGTTCCAGCTGTGCACGAAGGCGAAGGAGCCGACCGCGATGAGGCCCGGCCGAAGCAGCGGCAGCACCACCGCGCAGAAGGCCCGGAAGCGCGAGCAGCCGTCCACCCAGGCGGCCTCCTCCAGGGTGACCGGCACGTTCTTGATGAATCCGCTGATCAGGATGATGGAGAGCGGCAGCTGGAACACCGTCTCGGCGATGACCACACTCCCCAGCGAGTTGATCATCTGGAGGTTCTTGAAGATCTCGAAGAGCGGTACGAGCATCAGCGCGCCGGGGATGAACTGCGAGCAGAGCAGCGCCAGCATGAAGCCGTTCTTGATCCGGAAGTTGAACCGGGCGAGCGCGTAGCCGCCGGCCAGCGCGACGAGCGTCGTACAGACCAGGGTGCAGACCCCGACGATCATGCTGTTCTGGAAGAAGAGGGCGAAGCTGCGCTCGTTCCAGACCTTGGAGAAGTGCTCCCCGGTCATCGGCCAGGGAACCAGCGAGGTGGAGCCCGAGGGGCGCACCGCGAAGAGGAACATCCAGTAGAACGGGACGAGGGTGAAGACGAGGTAGACGCCCAGTGGTACGTAGATCTGCCAGCGCGGCACCTCGTCGAAGGCGCGTTCGCGGCCGGGCTTGCCGCGCCGGTGGGTGGCCGGCGGGCGGGTGCCCTGTTCGGGCAGTCGCGCGGAGTCGGTGCCGTTCTTCTCGGCCAGTGCGGCAGTCACTTGTGGTCGCCTCCGAACTTGCTCAGGCGCAGATAGACGATCGAGCAGAAGAGGAGGATCACGAAGGCGACGGTGGTGAGCGCGGAGGCGTACCCGAAGTCGTGGCCCTCGATGCCGGTGTTGGCGACGTAGAGCGGGAGGGTGGTGGTCTCGCCCGCCGGTCCGCCACCGGTGAGGGTGTAGAGCAGGTCGACGTTGTTGAACTCCCAGACCCCGCGCAGCAGCGTGGAGAGGATGATCGCGTCCCGCAGGTGGGGCAGGGTGATGTGGAAGAACTGGCGCAGCCGCCCGGCGCCGTCGACCGACGCCGCCTCGTACAGCTCCTTGGAGACGGACTGCAGGTCGGCGAGGATGAGGATGGCGAAGAAGGGGACGCCGCGCCAGAGTTCGGCGACGGTCGCGGCCCAGAAGACGGTGCCGGTGTCGGAGAGCACCGAGGTCCCGTACTCGCCGATCCCGGCGTCCGCGAGGTAGCGGCTGAATCCGGTCGAGGAGTTGTAGAGCAGGATCCAGATGGTGCTGGTCAGCACACCGGAGACGGCCCAGGGCGAGAAGACCATGGCACGGGAGATGCCCCGGCCGATGAAGCTCTGGTTGACGATCAGGGCGAGGGCGAGCCCGAGGGTGAGCTGGAGCGCGACCTGGACGACCACCCACTGCGCGCTGAAGCCCAGCGTCGTCCAGAACTGGTCGTCGTCGGTGAAGATCCGGGTGAAGTTGTCGAAGCCCGCGAAGCCGTTCCGCCAGGGCTTGGTGACGTTGTAGTTCTGCAGGCTGTAGTAGAAGACGCTGATCACGGGGTAGGCGATGAAGCCCAGCATCAGCAGCCCCGCGGGGGCGATCAGCAGATACGGCAGCCGGCGGGGGTTCGCGGAGCGGCGCCTGGGCACCTTGGGCGGTGTGGCCACAGCGGCGGCTTGGGCCATGACACGTCTCCGTTCTCTCAGGTACGAGGGTGCGAGGTGGTGCTGAGGGTGCTGTGCGTGGTGATGCGTGTAGTGCGCAAGCGCTTGCCGCATGGCGTTCGGCCGGCCGAACGAAGCGGGGCGCCCGAATTCCGCTGGGCCGTTCAGCCGGCGTAGGGGTCGGGAACTTCTCCCGGCCGGGCCAGGAAGGCGAAGTCGCAGCCGGTGTCGGCCTGGGTGATCTGGTCGTGGTAGAGCGCCCCGTAGCCGCGCTCGTACCGGGTGGCCGGCGGCGTCCACTCGGCTCTGCGCCGCGTCAGCTCGTCCTCCGGTACGTCGAGACGGAGCAGGCGCGCCTCGACGTCCAGGGTGATGGAGTCACCGGTGCGGACCAGCGCGAGGGGTCCGCCGACATAGGACTCGGGGGCGATGTGCAGGACGCAGGCGCCGTAACTCGTGCCGCTCATCCGGGCGTCGGAGAGCCGCACCATGTCCCGTACACCCTGCTTCAGCAGATAGTCGGGGATCGGCAGCATGCCGTACTCGGGCATCCCGGGGCCGCCCTTGGGGCCGGCGTTGCGGAGCACCAGCACATGGTCCGGAGTGAGGGCCAGGGCCGGGTCGTTGATGGTGCGCTGCATCTCCTTGTAGTCGTCGAAGACGACCGCGGGGCCGGTGTGGCGCAGCAGACGCGGTTCGGCGGCGATGTGCTTGATGACCGCGCCGTCGGGGCAGAGGTTGCCGCGCAGCACCGCCACGCCGCCCTCGTCCGCGAGGGGGTTCTCGCGCTCCCGGATGACGTCGCTGTTGTGCACGAGTGCGCCGTCGAGCTGTTCGCGCAGGGTGTCGTGGGCGACCGTGGGCCGGTCCAGATGGAGTACGTCGGTCAGCCGGGCCAGGAAGCCGGGCAGCCCGCCGGCGAAGTGGAAGTCCTCCATGAGGTACTTCCCGCCGGGCCGCAGATTGGCCAGCACCGGGACGGTGCGGGCGATGCGGTCGAAGTCGTCGAGGGTGAGCTTGATGCCGGAGCGGCCCGCCATCGCGATCAGATGGATGACGGCGTTGGTGGAGCCGCCGAGCGCGAGGACGGTGGCGACGGCGTCCTCGTACGCCTCCTCGGTGAGGATCGACGACAGCTTCCGCTGCTGCCACACCAGTTCGACGATCCGGAGGCCCGACTGCGCGGCCATCCGGTCGTGGCCGGAGTCGACCGCCGGGATGGAGGAGGCGCCGGGAACGGTGACGCCGAGCGCCTCGGCGGCGGCGGTGAGGGTGGAGGCGGTCCCCATCGTCATGCAGTGGCCGGGCGAGCGGGCGAGGCCGTTCTCCAGTTCGCCCATCTCACAGTCACCGATGAGGCCGGCCCGCTTGTCGTCCCAGTACTTCCACATGTCGGTACCGGAGCCGAGGACCTCGTTGCGCCAGTGCCCCGGCAGCATCGGCCCGGCCGGTACGAAGACGGCGGGCAGATCGACGGACGCGGCGCCCATCAGCAGCGCGGGCGTCGACTTGTCGCAGCCGCCCAGCAGCACCGCTCCGTCGACGGGGTAGGAGCGCAGCAGCTCCTCCGTCTCCATCGCCAGCATGTTGCGGTAGAGCATCGGGGTCGGCTTCTGGAACGTCTCCGAGAGGGTGGAGACCGGGAATTCGAGCGGGAAACCGCCGGCCTGCCAGACTCCGCGCTTGACCGCCTGCGCACGGTCGCGCAGATGGACGTGGCACGGATTGATGTCGGACCAGGTGTTGAGGATCGCGATGACCGGCTTGCCGAGGTGCTCCTCGGGGAGGTAGCCGAGCTGCCGGGTGCGGGCACGATGGCTGAAGGAGCGAAGGCCGTCGGTGCCGTACCACTGGTGGCTGCGCAGCTCCTCGGGGGCGATGCGGCCGGTCATATGGACCACCCCGCGATCTGGTCGGCGACCTCGGCGCGCTGCTGCTCGGGCAGGACCCGGCTGGGCGGGCGCACCTCCCGGCGGCACAGCCCGAGCGAGGCCAGGGCCTCCTTGACGACCGTCACGTTGTTGGCGGACTGCCGGTCCGCCCGCAGCTCCTCGAAGCGGCGGATCTGCTCCCAGACCTTCATCGCGGCCGGATGGTCGCCGGCCCGCAGCGCCTCCAGCATGGCGATCGAGACGCCGGGAGCGACGTTGACGAGGCCGGAGGTGAATCCGGTGGCGCCCGCGGAGAAGTAGGCGGGGGCGTACAGCTCGGCGAGGCCCGCGATCCAGACGAAGCGGTCCAGGCCCGCGTCCCGGGCGAACGCGGCAAAGCGTGCGGCGTCCGGGACCGCGTACTTGACGCCGATGACGTTGGGGCAGCTGTCGGCGAGGACCGCCAGGCACTCCCCGTCGAGGTGCGGGTTGCGGATGTAGGGGACGACACCGAGTCCGGGGACGGCCTCGGCGATGGCCCGGTGGTAGTCGATCCAGCCGTCCTGCGAGACGTACGGGTGTACGGGCTGGTGCACCATCACCATCTCGGCGCCCGCGTCGCGGGCGTGCCGCGCGGCGGCGACGGCGGTCGGGACGTCGTGCCCGACGCCGACCAGGATCGTGGCGCGGCCGCCGGCCTCGTCGATGGTCAGCTCGGTGACGGTGCGCCGCTCCTCGGGGGTGAGCGCGTAGAACTCCCCGGTGTTGCCGTTCGGGGTGAGGATGCGTACGCCGCCGTCGAGCAGCCTGCGCAGCAGGGCGCGGTGCACCGGCGTGTCGATGGTCCCGTCCTCGGCGAACGGGGTGACCGGGATCGCCACGACATCTGCGAGGGCCGCCTTCAGCGGTGTGAGGTCCATGCGGACAGGCCTTTCGTCGGTGTGCTGCTGGTTCACGCCGCGTCACCCCCGTCTTCGTCGTCGGGGAACGCGCGGCGCACGAACGACGCGATGTGGTCGTGCAGAGCCCCGGCCGCCGCGTCGGCGTCGTCGGCGAGCGCGAGCCGCAGGATCTCCCGGTGCTCGGCCGCCTCCCGCTCCCACGACGGGATCGTCGACCACGCGACCGTCGACACGAGCGCGGCCTGGTCGCGGACCTCGTCGAGCATCCGGGCCAGCAGCGGGTTGCCGCAGGGAAGGTAGAGCGCCCGGTGGAAGTCCCGGTTGGCGAGGGACCTGTCGGCCTTGTCGCCCGCCGAGTCGGCGCGCTCCAGGGCCTCCTGGGCCTCGTCGAGCGAGGCCCTGCGGGTGATGGAGCGGCGCAGCGCCTCCGGTTCGAGCAGCAGCCGCACGTCGTAGACCTCACGGGCCATGGACGCGTCGACCAGCCGCACGGTGGCGCCCTTGTACTGACTCATGACGACCAGGCCGGTACCGGCGAGTGTCTTGAGCGCCTCACGGACGGGGGTCTTGGACACCCCGAACTGTGCGGCGAGTTCGGTCTCGACGAGCGCCTGCCCTGGTCTCAGCTGCGCCGTGAGGATCGCGTGCTTGATCGCCTCCAGCACGTACTGGGTGCGGGACGGAATCGGGGTGGGCGCAAAGGTCATGAGTGAAGGGCTCTCGCATCTCGCGTATCGCGTCTCATATATGACGTACGAAGTACGACGCGATGAAGCTAGAGGCGCCATGAATGTTTCGTCAACGCTTCTGGCAGAAGAACTTCACCGGACTACGACGTGTGCCCTACACCGGTCCCGCCGGGCGCACCGCCCCGTCCGGCGGCCTGAGGCATCCGCCCGATGCCTCGCAACGGCCTTACCGGACAGCCTGATTGCCCAACAAAGGCGCAGGTCAGGGAGGTTCGGTGGAGGCGGTCAAGAAGTCGGCGGCAGGGCGGGTACTGCGGGACCGGACGGCGGGGCTGTTCCTCGCGGCGGTCGTGGTGTCCGGTTTCGGCAGCTCCGCGATGTCGCTGGCCGCCGGGATCTGGGTCAAGTCGCTGACGGGTTCGGACGCTCTGGCGGCGCTCGCTCTTTTCGCCGTCTGGCTTCCGGTGCTTTTCGGGCCCCTTCTCGGGGCGGTGGCCGACCGGCTGCCCAGGAAGCCGCTGCTGGTCGGGGCGAACGTGGTCATGGCCCTGCTGCTGACCACGCTGACCTCGGTGGATTCGGCGGGGCGGATCTGGATCCTGTTCGCGGTGCTCCTGGTGTACGGAACCGGCTCCCTCCTGATGGACGCGGCCGAGTCGGCCGTCGTCGCCCAGGCCGTGGACGCCCGGCTGCTGGGCGACTTCAACGGCCTGCGGATGACGGCGAACGAGGGCATGAAGCTGGTGGCCCCGCTCACCGGTGCGGCGCTCTGCACCCGCTTCGGGGGCGGCGCGGTCGCCCTGCTGGACGCGGCCACCTTCGCCGTGGCCGCCGGGCTGTACGCGCTCCTGCGGGTACGGAGGCCGGACCGGGCGACGGCCCACGGAGGCGGAAACTCCGCGGGGCTGCGGCAGGTGTGGGGGTCTCCGGTGCTGCGCCCGCTGGTGCTCGCCGGATCGGTCACGATGCTGTGCGCCGGGCTCAACGGGGCGACGCTGTACGCCGTCGTGGACGGGGTCCTCGGCCACTCCCCCGCGTACGCGGGTGTGCTCTCCGTGGCGCAGGGCGCCGGGTCCGTCGCGATCGGGCTGCTGGCCGGGCCGCTGCTGCGGCGGATGCCGGAGCGGGTGTTCGGCGCGGCGGGCATCGCGGTGTTCGCGCTGGCGGTCGGCGCGCGGGCGCTGCCGTACGACGCCGTGGCGCTGATGGCGTGCGGCCTGATCGGGGTGGGCCTGCCGTGTGTGCTGATCGCCGCGATGACGGCGGTGCAGCGGGAGACCCCGGACGCGGTCCTGGGCCGGACGGCCGCGACGGCGGGCACGCTGATGTTCGCGCCCAACGCGGTGGCACTGGCACTCGGCGCGGGTCTGGTCGCGCTGGTGGACGTACAGGTGCTGCTGCCGCTGGTGGGCGCGGTCGCGCTGCTGACGGCGGCCCGGCTGCTCACGGGCCGGCGGGGGAAGGCCCCTGCCGGCCCGCGCGTGTCAGCGGCCCAGACGTGAGAGCGCCCCCGCGACCGCTTCCAGGTCCGGTCCCGAGGCCAGCCCCGCGTGGTACAGGCGCAGTTGGTTCGCGCCGAGCGAGGCCGCGTGGGCGGCGTCGCGCTCCAGCGTGGCGGGGCTGCCGCCCATGCCCCGCACCACGGTGAGGTTGGCCGCGAGAACCCCTCCCCGGCCGGCGAACGGGCCGAGCACGGCCTCGCGCGCCGCGTCGTCGCCGGTGCAGGGCAGCACCACACCGTCCGCCACGGACAGGATGTGCTCCGGGCCGACCCCCGGGTTGGCCCCGGCGCGGTAGGGCGCGGGATCGGCGTGCAAGAGCACCTGGAAGCCGGCCGGGGCCGCCGCCCGCACCGCGGCGACCACCGATTCCTGGAGCCCTCGGGCCACTTGGGTACGCCACCGGAGGGTGGCGGCGGCGAGATCCGCGCCGAGCAGTTTCCCGACACCGTCCCAGCCCGCTTCCGGGGCGCCGGGCCCGGACCACACCGGCTCCAGCGCCCGGCGCACGGCCTGGACCAGCTCGTCGGCGTCCAGCCCCTGGCCGCCGTATCCGGCCCGGCAGTCGGGGCAGAAGCACAGCGACATCAGGTACTGCGCCGCGTCACCGAGGCCGACGCCCGCGACCTTGTCGTGGGCGTGCAGATGGGCGAAGCCGTACCAGCCGCACGACTCCAGTTCGGTGCCGCCCGCCCCGCCCCGTACCGCCGCCTCCGCGGCCAGGTCCACCAGATAGGCGCGGACCGCGGGCTGCGCGATACAGGGGGCCCAGGGGTAGCGGTCCCCGTAGGCGTTGACCACGGAGGTGTCCGGATGCTCGCCCCCGAGCCGGGAGTTGTGCGCGAGCACGACCCAGCTGTGCACGTCGAGCCCGGCGCCGGCCAGCGCACCGGCGGCCTCCGCGTAGGCGTCGTCCGACTCCACCCAGGACTGCTCGTACGGGCGCAGCTCGCGCCCCGCCCACCGCCCGGCGTCCGGCGGGTAGAGCACCGCGGCGTGCTCGGCCGTGACGATGCGACCGCCGGGATGGCGCGGGGTCAGCGCCCGTGTGGAGTGATAGGCGGCGGCAAGCGTCACCTGCTGGACGCCGAGCTCCGCGACGCGGGCGGCCGCGTCCGGGTCCCCGACGACGTCCCAGGGGTAGAGAAAGGCCGAGGTCTTCACCCGCGCACCCCCGCGTCCTCGCGCGCCAGCAGCGCACGGCCCGCCGCGATGATCCCGGTCAGCTCCTCGATGTGCGCGGCCGGCGGCTCGGTGAGCGGGCTGCGCACCTCGCCGACGTCCAGGCCCTGGAGGCGGACGGCCGCCTTGACCAGCGAGACGGCGTAGCCGCGGCCCTTGGCCCGCAGTTCGACGAGCGGGCGGTAGAAGGTGTCGAGCAGCGCGTTGACGAGAACGTCGTCACCGGACTCCAGCGCGCGGTAGAAGGCCAGCGCGATGTCGGGCGCGAAGGCGAACACGGCCGAGGAGTAGAGCGTGACACCGATGCCCCGGTAGGCGAGACCGGTGAGCTCGGCGGTGGGCAGCCCGTTGAAGTAGAGGAAGTCCTGACCCGGCAGTCCGGTACGGACGGCGCTGACGATGCGCTGCATCAGGTCGAGGTCGCCGTAGCCGTCCTTGAGCCCGATGATGCCCGGCGTCCGCGCCAGCGCGACCACGGTCTCGGGGGTGAAGACCGCGTTGTCGCGCTGGTAGACGATCGTCTCCAGACCGGTGGCGGCGGCCAGCGCCGTGTAGTGGGCCAGCAGCCCTTCCTGGTCGGCGAGGACCAGATACGGCGGCATGGCGAGGAGACCGTCCGCGCCGGCCTCCTCGGCGAGCTTCGCGAACTGCACCGCCAGGGCGGTGCCGTACCCGGCGCCCGCCACGACAGGCACCTCACCGGCGGTCTCCTCGACGGCCGCGGCGACGACACGGCCGAACTCCTCCGGCGTCAGGGCGTGGAACTCACCCGTGCCGCAGCAGGCGAAGACCGCCGCCGCACCGGCGTCCACGCCCTTGCGCACATGTGCGCGGAAGGCGTCGAGATCGACGGAGCCGTCCGGCCCGTAGGCGGTGACGGGGAAGAAGAGCGGCCCGGCGACAGCGGTGAGTCGGGCGGCGAGTGGGGCTGAGGTCACGGGCGCTCCCTGAGCGGATTCAGGCGTGCACAATTCTGATTGATGTCCATATTCATGAACGACCTTCACGCTAGAGCAGCGGCCGACCACGGTCAAGGCGGGTACGGGCGGGTCTGTGGCGGGCGTTTTGCCCCCAATCGCCGGACGGACCGGGCGTGTACGGGTGCTCCGCGTTGCCGGGTTCACCCCGCCCCGGCGGGTGGGGGTCCGGTGCCCTCCTGTCTGCGGGGTCGTCCCACCGGGGTGCCGGCGCTGACGAGAGCTGGGTGGGGGCGTGCAGGGGAGTCCCCGCAGGGAATGGCGTACTACCCGGGTCCCTTCGCGTTCCCGGGTGAACACGCCATTTCTGAGGAGATGCCCCGGAGGGACCCCACCCCCACCCACCGGGCAACCGCGCACCCCACGGAGCACCCGCACCAAGCCCGTCCGGCGATTGAGGACAAAGACCCCGACCCCGGACCGGGGCAACCCTTGACGCACCCCCGCACCGCTCCATAACTTGTCCACGCATGTGAATGCTGTCCATGGACCAGGCAAGCGAAGCCGCCCCCGTACCAAGGAGATCCGCGATGCCCGCTCCCCGCACCGTCCTGCTCACCGGCGCCGCCGGCGGTCTCGGCACCCTGATGCGCGGACTGCTGCCCGCCCACGGTTACGAGCTCCGCCTGTTCGACATGTTCCCCATCGAGGGCGAGCCGGACGCGATCACCGCCGATCTCGGCGACAAGGAGGCGCTGCGCGAGGCCGTGCGGGGTGTCGACGCGATCATCCACCTTGCGGGCATCTCCCTGGAAGCCTCTTTCGACAAGATCCTGAAGGCGAACATCGAGGGCACCTACAACCTCTACGAGGCGGCCCTCGCGGAGGGCGTACGCCGGATCGTCTTCGCATCCTCCAACCACGCCGTCGGCTTCACCCCCCGGCCGCTCCCCGGCGACCCGTTGATCCCCATCGACACCCCGCGCCGCCCGGACACCTTCTACGGCCTCTCCAAGTCCTTCGGCGAGGACCTCGCCCAGCTCTACTGGGACCGGCACGGCCTGGAGACCGTCTCGGTGCGCATCGGCTCCTGCTTCCCCGAGCCGACGTCCGTACGGATGCTGTCCGTCTGGATGAGCCCCGCCGACGGCGCCCGGCTCTTCGACGCCGCGATCACCGCGGAGAACGTGGGACACACGGTCGTCAACGGCTCCTCGGACAACACCCGCCTGTGGTGGGACCTGACCACGGCCCGGTCTCTCGGCTACGAACCGCAGGACGACTCGGAGGAGTACGCGGCGAAGCTCATCGCCGAGCAGGGTGAACTCGACCCGGACAACCCGGATCACGCCCACCTCGGCGGCCACTTCTGCACCAACCCGCCGGTCTGGCCGTACTGAGCGGAGACGGGCGGCGGGGGTGCGGCGGCGGGGGTGCGACCGCCCGGACGGAACCGTACTGCCGCCGTACGGGCGAAGCCGCCCAAAGGTAAGGGAACGGCAAAGCCGGGTCGTTCGTTACCCGTGCATGACCGCTATGACCCCCGGCTCGAACATCCCCCTCTCCGCCGCCCGCGTGACGGTGGACGTCGCCGCTCCCGTGCGGCTCGACGTATCGGGCCTGCTGCTCACCGCCGACGGCAAGGTGCGCTCCGACGACGACTTCATCTTCTACAACCAGCCGGCGGGCCCGGGTGTGACCTACCGCTCCGGCGGCGGCACCGCTCCCGACGCGATCGTGGTGGACACGGCCGCGGTGCCGCCCGGCATCGAGAAGATCGTCGTCACGGCAAGCCCGGACGGAGCGGGTCAGACCTTCCAGGGCATCGAGCCCACCGCCACCGTGCGCAACGCGGACGACGGCAGCGCCCTCGCCACGTTCACCCCGCCGCAGCTCGGCTCCGAGACCGCCCTCGTGGTCATCGAGGTCTACCGTCGGGGCGGTGCCTGGAAGGCCCGCGCGGTCGGCCAGGGCTATGCCAACGGGCTGGCCGGTATCGCCACCGACTTCGGCGTCTCGGTCGAGGAGGAGCCCGCCGCCGCCCCGGTCACGCCCGCGGCCCCCGTCGCCCCGCCGGTGGACCCGCGGATCGCCGCTCCCCCGGCACCGCAGGCCGCGCCTCCGGTTCCGCCGGCCCCTCCGGCTCCCCCGAGCAACGGCAAGATCAACCTCGACAAGGGCCGGGTGAGCCTGCAGAAGAACCAGACGGTGTCGCTGGTCAAGGGGGGCCGCCCGCTGCTCTCCCAGGTCAAGATGGGTCTCGGCTGGGAGCCGGCGTTCCGCGGCAAGGACATCGACCTCGACGCCTCGGTGATCGCCTACGGCCCCAGCCGCAACCACCTGGACAGCTGCTACTTCGGCAAGCTCTCCATCCTGAACGGCGCGATCAAGCACTCGGGCGACAACCTCACGGGCGAAGGCGCCGGTGACGACGAGGTGATCGTCGTCGACCTGGGCCGGATCCCCCAGGAGGTGACCGGCCTGGTGTTCACGGTCAACTCGTTCACCGGCCAGAAGTTCACCGAGGTGGCGAAGGCCTACTGCCGGCTGGTCGACGCGGCCACCGGCGAGGAGCTGGTCCGCTTCGATCTGACCGGTGCCGAGCCGCAGACCGGCGTGATGATGGCGAAGCTGATCAAACAGTTCTCCGGCGAGTGGGAGATGACCGCGATGGGTGACTTCGTGAAGTCGCGCACCGTCCGGGGCATGGTCAAGCCCGCCGCCCAGTCCCTGTAGGCCCCTGTAGGCACGGAAACGGCTTCAGGGGCACCCGGCTGGCTGCGGGTGCCCCTGAAGGCGGTCGGCGAGAGATCTACGGCGTACGCGGCGCGTGCTTGTCGCTTCTCTCAGAGCTTGGTCAGCTTGGAGTACGGGCTCAGGATCCTCCCCTGTCGCCCCGAGAAGTCGATGAGCACTGCGTCGTTGTCGCCCTCGACAGCGAGGACTCGGCCGAGTCCGAACTGGTCGTGCGACACCCTGTCGCCCACATCGAACAATTCGACCGGTGGGGCCGCCTGGGCCGGGCGGTTGAAGGGACTGGATGGCAGGTGACGCCGGGATCCGGCTGACTGTTTCATTACCTTGAGTATGCGCCTTGAAAACGCCCGACGCCATGCCCGACCGCTTCTGAGGCCCCACTGATGCCGGATTCGTAATCAGCGGTTCCGGGACCGCGCGCTGCCCGTTCCCGCTTCCGGCACGGGCCCCGCGGGTGCCACGACGCCCGCGGGACCGTCGGCGATGTGGTGGTTGTCGCTTTCGCGCGGGGCGTGGACGGCCGGCTCCGGGCCGCCGCCGGGAGCCGGACCGGCCCGGTCCGGTCCGGTCCGGAGCGGGGGTCACCACCGCGCCGGACCGGGCCGGATCACCACCGGGGCTACTGCTCCCGGCGCGGCTGGCGCTTCCACGGGCCGGTGATGGCCAGCATGATGCCCGGCGTCTGGATGTTGGCGAAGAGCGTCTTGCCGTCGGGTGAGAAGGTCACGCCGGTGAACTCGCTGTACTCCGGCTCGGCCTCGGTACCCGCGTTGAGCTCGTTGCGCGCGATGGGGTAGGTGCGGCCGCTCTCGGTGGCCCCGAAGAGGTGCTGGATGCCCTCGCCGTCCTCGGCGATGACCAGGCCGCCGTAGGGCGAGACGGTGATGTTGTCCGGGCCGTCGAAAGCACCGTCCTTGGAGGGGTCCGCGTTGACGCCGAGGAGCACCTTCAGCGTCAGCGTGCGGCGCTTCGGGTCGTAGAACCAGACCTGCCCGTCGTGCTGGACGGGGCTCTCCGAGCGGGCGAACGAGGAGACGATGTAGGCGCCGCCGTCGCCCCACCACATGCCTTCGAGCTTGCGGGCGCGGGTGACGTCCTGGTCGCCGAACTGCTTGCGCACCGAGACCGTCCTGGCGTCACGGTCGGGAACGTCGACCCAGTCCACTCCGTACACGGTGCCGACCTTGGTCGCCCGCGAGAGGTCGTCGACGAACTTGCCGCTCTTGTCGAAGCACTTCGTGGCCTGCAGGACACCGGCGTCGTCGGCGAGCGTGCGGAGCTTGCCCCGGCCGTGCTTGAAGCCGTGCGGCGGGACCCAGCGGTAGAGCAGCCCGTTGGGGCCGGACGCGTCCTCGGTGAGGTAGGCGTGGCCCTGCTTGGGGTCGATGACGACGGCCTCGTGGGCGTAGCGGCCGAAGGCCTTGACCGGGCGGGGGTCGCGGTTGGCGCGCCGGTCGGACGGGTCGACCTCGAAGACGTAGCCGTGGTCCTTGAGCAGACCGTTCTTCCCGGCCTTGTCCTCGGTCTCCTCGCAGGTCAGCCAGGTGCCCCACGGGGTGGCGCCGCCCGCGCAGTTGGTGGAGGTGCCGGCGATGCCGACCCACTCGGCGGTGCGGCCGTCGCGGCGGGTCTCCACGACGGTACAGCCGCCGGCCGCGACCGGGTCGTAGACCAGGCCGTCGGTGAGCGGAACGGGGTGCTCCCAGCCGGCGCGGGTGCCGCTCAGCTCGTGGTTGTTCACCAGCAGGGTCACGCCGCGCGCCCCCTCGAAGGCGGCCGTGCCGTCGTGGTTGGAGGGGGTGTACTCGCCGGTCTCCAGCTTGGTGACACCGCTGTGGGTGATGATCTTGTACGAGAAGCCGGCGGGCAGCGCGAGTATGCCCTTCGGGTCGGGGAGCAGCGGACCGTAGCCGGGCTCGTGGCTGTGCCCGTGTCCGTCGTGACCGTGGCCGTGGTCGTCGTGGCCGTGGCCGCGCTTGGAGTCCCCGGCGGCGAGGGCGCCGGGTGCGGTGGCCAGCGCGGCGACGGTTCCGGTGAGGGCGATGCCGGCACCGGTGAGGGCGGACTGTCTGGTGAATTCCCTGCGCGTGAAGGCCATCACGTACTCCTGGTGCAGCTGGGGCGGGTTGTTGGTGCGATCACCGTCCCGCCCCTGCGCCAACATCAGTTGAACTGAGGACGACTTCGAGGGAATCCCTTCCGTGAACATCCTCGGTGGCGTGGGGCCGGATCCACCGGCCCGGCCCCACGCCCCGTCATCCGTCTCAGCTGCCCGAACCGCTTCGGGAACGGGCCTTGAAGGCGGCCTTGCGGGCGGCCTTCGCCTGCCTCTTGTCGCTGTGCAGCCGCCCCATCGCTTCCAGGACGTCCGCCGTCGCCGGGTGGTCCACCCGCCACGCCTCGTCGAAGAAGCCGCTGTGCTGGCCGGACAGTCCCTCGACCAGCCCCTGGAGCTCGTCCAGACCGCCGTCCGCCTCCAGTTGCGCGGCGATCGTGTCGATGGCGAGCCAGAAGATCATCGCCTCCGAGGGCGGCGGCACGTCGGCGGCACCCCGCTCGGCGAGCCAGACCCGGGCGAGTCCGCCCAGCTCGGGGTCGCCCAGCACCGCCCGCACCGCGGGTTCGGCCTCCGCGCCGACCAGGGCGAGCGCCTGCTGGCAGTGCAGCCGGCGCAGCGGCGCCTGCGGGTCCTCGCCGCGTGCGGCGTCCAGGAGTTCACCCGCCGCCCCTTCGGCGCCGTGCCGCGCCAGCCACAGCTCGATCTCGCTGCGGGCCGCCGCCTCGGGGTAGTACGCGATGCCGCCGAGCAGCACGTCGGCCCCCTTGTCCGCCAAGTCGCCGACGGCCGGGGCGTCCAGCCCCGCGTCCAGCATCCGGGCCCGGATGCCGTAGAGGCCGAGAGGGGTCAGCTTCACCATGCCGTACCGGGTGACGTCATCGTCGTCGGCGGGCGGCACGACCTCCTCGCCCTCCTCGGCCAGCAACGCCTCGTCCACCGGCTGGTACGCCACGAGCCCGATGGGTTCGAGGACCCGGAACTGGTCGTCGAGGCGCATCATCGCGTCGGACACCTGTTCAAGGATGTCGTCGGTGGGCTCGCCCATGTCGTCGGGGACGATCATCGAGGCGGCGAGCGCGGGCAGCGGCACCGCCTCGTCGCCCGCGCCCTCTCCGACCGTGAGCAGATAGAGGTTGCCGAGCACCCCGTCGAGGAATTCGGCCTCGGCCTCCGGGTCCCAGTCCAGGGCGTCGAAGTCGACCGAGCCGTCCTCACGGACGAGGTCGGCGAAGTCGTCGAAGACCGGTGCGATGGCGTCGGCGTGGACGGCCTCCAGGCCGTCCAGCCAGATCGCCAGCACGTCCTGCGGTGAACCGCCGGTCAGCAGGGCCAGGTTCTCCCCCGCGGTGGCGGTTCCCTCCGCGTCGTCCTCGTCGGAAGCCGTCTCGGGGTCCTCGACCTCGATCAGCCCGGTGTCGACCGCGAGGCGCCAGGCCTCGCTGGCCTCCGCCGCGCCGTCCTCGTCCGCGACGAGACCCAGGTGCTCGGCCGCAGCCGGCAGCTGCGCGTCGACGAGCTCCCCGCCCGCGCCGACCCGCGTGTCCGGCCCCGCCCAGCGGGCGAGCCGGACGGCGCGGGCGAGCAGCGGCGCGGCAAGCGCGTCCCGTGCCAGCTCCGCCTCGGTGTGCAGCCTTACCGGCGGCAGGGTGGGGCGCTCTGCGGACATCAGGGGGTTCTCCTCGAAAACGTGCGGGCGTACACATCGCCGGAGCTGCGGCTCCGGGCGCGTACGGGGTCAGGCGGCCCAAGCCTAGACGCATTTCACCCGGTGCCGCCCGGTGCTCGGAACAGAAGGCGCCCCCTCCCTCCGCCGGCCCGTGCGACGGATTCACGCACCCGCGTGTCTGCCGCTCCGCGCCGCGGCACCGTCCTCGTCCGGCCGCAGGCTGAGGGCGGGGGTGTAGCGGTGCACGCCGCCGCCGGTGACGCCCGGGTAGGTCCGTACCCGCTCCCACTGCGGCGTCCGTGAGCCGATGCCGTCCCCGGTGGCGGCGAGTGCGTCGGCGTGGGCCCGTGCGCTCTCCCATTCCGCGTAATCGAGCACCCGGGTCCCGTCGGTGCCGAGGTGGAAGTGCCCGGCGATCCCGCCCGGTGCCGGTGCCGGGTCCGTTCCCAGCGCCTCGATGACACCGTCCACCCAGTCCCGTTGCCGGGCCTCGTCGGCCCCGTCGAACTCGACGTCGACCACCACGACGCAGCCGGGCTCCCGCCCGCCGGGCGACGAGGAGCGGTAGAGCTCATAGGTGTGCAGTCCGAGCCGTTCGATGCCCGGCACCGCGGCGTCGATCTCGGCGTTGCGCTCGTCCCGGCCGTCCCGGACGAAGTCGCGGTAGCTCTCCTCGCCGGTCCACTGCGAGTAGTGGAAGAGCGTTCTGCCGTCCTCTCCCACGTGGACGCTGTACGACAGCAGCCCCGGGTGCGGCCAGGGCCTGTCCTGCCAGGCTGATCCGATGGCCTCCACCGCCCGCCGCGCGCGCTCCGGCGTGCCGGTGTCCCAGGTGCTCGCCTTGACGATCCCCGCATCCGCACGGGTGACATCGGGCCGTGACACGAACCGCACCGTCATGACTGCTCCCTTCACCGGCGCACCCTTGCGGTGCGCCCGTGACAGCAACCCTGATACGTCAACCACACGTGAGGTCAACTACGGCCCGCCGCCTTCGCGCAGGCGTCCGGACCGTGCGCCCGGAAGACCGGCCCGTACGGACAGTCCCCCGTGCTGTCCCGCCCTAGGCTGCCGAACCGGACAACGAATGGAGTACCGCATGACGCTGCGGGTCGAGGAGATCACGCGCGAACAGCATCTGGCGTTCGTCGCCGGCCGGGACGCCGCCAGCCATATGCAGGTCCCCTCGTGGGGCGGGGTGAAGCCCGACTGGCGCGCGGAGAGCATCGGCTGGTTCGGGGACGACGGGCGGATCGCCGGTGCCGGGCTGGTGCTGTACCGGCCGGTGCCCCGGCTGAAGCGGTATCTGGCCTATCTGCCGGAGGGCCCGGTCATCCCGTGGCACGAGGGCGAGCTGCGCCCCTGGCTGGATCCACTGGTGGCCCATGCCAAGGCGCGGGGCGCGTTCACCGTGCGGATGGGCCCGCCCGTGGTCGCACGCCGCTGGGAGGCTACGACGGTCAAGGACGCCATCGCGGACCCGGCCGCGGCCCGGCTGCGCGATGTCGAGGCGGATGTGACGGAGCCCCGGGCCGCGGAGGTCGTGGAGCAGCTGCGCCGGCTGGGCTGGCAGCAGGGCGCGGACGGCGACGCGGACGGCTTCAGCGCGGGGCAGCCCCGGTACGTGTTCCAGGTGCCGTTCGCCGGACGGTCGCTGGAGGAGATCCGGGGCGGGCTGAACCAGCAGTGGCGGCGCAACATCAAGAAGGCGGAGAAGGCGGGTGTGAAGGTCGTCGAGGGCGGCCCGGACGACCTTCCGGTCTTCTACGAGCTGTACCGCGAGACCGCCGAACGGGACCGTTTCATCCCCCGGCCGCTCGCGTACTTCGCGCGCATGTGGACCGCGCTGCGGGCCGAGGACCCGGACCGGATGCGGCTCTATCTCGCCCACCACGACGGGGAGGTGCTCTCCGCGGCGACGATGCTGACCGTCGGTACCCATGTCTGGTACTCGTACGGCGCGTCGACGAGCCGGCGGCGCGAGGTGCAGCCCAACAACGCGATCCAGTGGCGGATGATGAGCGACGCGCACGAGCGGGGCGCCGCCGTCTACGACCTGCGCGGCATCACCGACACCCTCGACGAGGGCAACCATCTGCTGGGCCTGCTGCGGTTCAAGGCGGGCACCGGGGGGCGGGCCGCCGAGTACATCGGCGAGTGGGACTACCCGGTGGGCAAGCTGCTGCACAAGGCGTTCGGCCTGTACATGGCGCGGCGCTGAGCAGTCCGGACGGCGCGCGCGGGGTGGTCGCCGCTCGCCCCTGCGCCGCCCGGGTCCGGACTGCCACCCACCCAATAGTTGAGCACTGCTTCACCTTCACCCGAAGAAGAACTAAGTGGACCTTCACGGTCAGGCGGCCGACACTTCAGGAATGACGCCGCCCGCACCCTCGCGCCCCCGCCCCTTCGGCCGTGCCCTCTGCGCCATGGTCACCCCGTTCACCGCCTCCGGCGCCCTCGATCCGGACGCCGCCGCCGCACACGCCGCGACGCTGGTGGCCGGCGGCTGCGACGGTCTGGTGCTCAGCGGCACCACCGGTGAGTCCCCGACCACCTCCGACGCCGAGAAGGCCGCCCTGGTGCGCGTGGTGCGGGAGGCGGTGGGCCCGGACGTGCCACTGGTCGCGGGCGTCGGAACGGCCGACACGCGGCACACCGCGGAGCTGGGCAGACAGGCGGAACAGGCGGGCGCCGACGGGCTGCTGGTCGTCACCCCGTACTACAGCCGGCCCCCGCAGGCCGCCGTCGAGGCGCACTTTCTTCGGGTCGCCGAGTCGACCGGGCTCCCGCTGATGCTGTACGACATCCCCGGCCGCACCGGCACCCGCATCGAGCCGGAGACGGTGCTGCGGCTGGCCGAGCATCCGCGCATCGTGGCGGTGAAGGACTGTTCGTACGACCTGCTGGGGGCGACGAAGGTGATCGCCGCCACCGCGCTCGCGTACTACTCGGGCTCCGAGGAGCTCAATCTGCCGCTGTACGCGGTGGGCGGTGCGGGTTACGTCAGCACGGTGGCCAATGTGGTGCCGCGTCCGCTGCGCGCCGTGCTGGACGCCTTCGACGCCGGGGACACGGCCGGGGCGGCCCGGCTGAACGGGCTGCTGGCCCCGCTCACGGAGCTGATGATGGCTTCCGGACTGCCGGGCACGGTGACGGTGAAGGCCCTGCTGGACGCGGGCCCGGTCCGCGAGCCGCTGCAGCCCGCCGGACGCGAGGCGTCCGACGGGCTGCGTCAGGCGTATGCGGAACTGCTCGCCGCCAGCTGAGGCGGCAGCCGCTCAGTCGTTGCTGTGCAGGACGTCGTTGAGGCCGTCCCAGACCGCGTTGTTCGGGCGGGCCTCGACGGCGCCGCTCACCGAGTTGCGGCGGAAGAGGATGTGCGAAGCTCCGGAGAGCTCACGTGCCTTGACGACCTGTCCGTCCGGCATGGTGACGCGGGTACCGGCGGTGACGTACAGACCGGCCTCGACGACGCACTCGTCGCCGAGCGCGATCCCGACGCCGGCCTCGGCACCGACCAGGCAGCGCTCGCCGATCACGATGCGCTCCTTGCCGCCGCCGGAGAGCGTGCCCATGGTGGAGGCGCCGCCGCCGATGTCGGAGCCGTCACCGACGACGACACCGGCGGAGATCCGGCCCTCGACCATGGAGATGCCGAGGGTGCCGGCGTTGAAGTTGACGAAGCCCTCGTGCATGACGGTGGTGCCGGAGGCGAGGTGCGCGCCGAGCCGCACCCGGTCGGCGTCGGCGATGCGGACGCCCTTCGGCGCGACGTAGTCGGTCATACGCGGGAACTTGTCGACCGAGGTGACCTGGAGGTGCAGCCCCTCCGCGCGGGCGTTGAGCCGCACCCGCTCCAGGTCGTCGACGGCGACCGGGCCGAGCGAGGTCCAGGCCACGTTGGTGAGCAGGCCGAAGAGTCCGTCGAGGTTCTGCCCGTGCGGCCGGACGAGACGGTGCGAGAGCAGGTGCAGGCGCAGATAGGCGTCGTGCGCGTCGAGCGGCTTGTCGTCGAGCGAGGCGATGACCGTGCGTACGGCGACGACCTCGACCCCGCGGCGCGCGTCCACGCCGATGGCCTTGGCGGCGCCCTCGCCCAGGAGGTTGACCGCGCTGTCGGGGGTGAGCCGCTCGGTTCCGGCCGGTCCGGGCTCGGCGGTGAGCTCGGGGGCGGGGAACCAGGTGTCGAGGACGGAACCGTCGCCGGCGATGGTGGCGAGGCCGGCGGCGACGGCGCCGGTGGTGCGGGTGGAAGTCGTGTCGGTCATGACCAGAAACCTAACCGGCCGGGGGCCGCCCGGGCCAACCGGTCTCATCGTCCGGGCGTCGCACGGACGGCGGCGGCCGGGGCCACGGTGCACGGCGTCTCCACCCGACGCCCGGACGAGCAGCCGGCGCTCGCCGAGGCGGAGCGGCCGCGCTTCCCGCTGCTGTCGGACGTGGATCGGGAACCCGCCGCAGCCCTGCGGCTGCCCACCTTCCGGGTGGCGGGGGTCAGCAGGCTGAAGCGGCTGACGCCGGTGGTGGACCGGGACCGGACGGTCCGCGAGGTGCTGTACCCGATCACGGACATCGAGGACAGCGCCGGCCGCGGTCCGGGGTGCGGACAGCCCCTGATCCGTCCGGGGGCCAGCCCCCGGACGGTGCCGGGGGCCCGCGCCAATGCGCGGGAGCACCCTGCCGCGAAAGGGTCAAGTGGCCCTGTCCGCACCGGAGTCGGAGAATTCCATGACCGCACTCGTCCCACCGCACCCTTCACGCGCCCCGCGCTCCCGCGCGATCGCGCGGGCCGTCGCGGCGGCCGCCTGCTGCGGCCTGCTGCTGAACGGCACGGCCGCCCTGGCCGCCCCCGCCCCGCCGCCGCGCACCGCCGTGACCGAGGGGCCGCCGGCCCGGGGCGCCCTGGTCTCCGCCGAGAGGCTGTACACGCTCGGTACCCCGCAGGCCGTGGCCGCCGACCTGGCCACCGCCGGATTCACCGCCGACACCGCCCGGTACGGCGTCACCGCCTACCGGCTGGTCTACCGGACCGTCGACGCACACGGCCTGCCCACCACGGCGAGCGGGCTGGTCGCCGTGCCCCTGCGCGGCACGGCCCGGCTGCACACCGTCTCCTTCGCCCACGGCACCGGCAGCCACAAGGACGACGCGCCGTCCGCCCGGCGTGCCGCGTTCGTGTCCGCGCCGGTGATCGCGCACGCCTCGGCCGGAGCCTTCGCGGTCGCGCCCGACTATCTCGGCCTCGGCAAGGGGCCGGGCCCGCATCCCTGGATGGACATCGGCTCCGAGACCACGGCGTCCCTGGACCTGCTGCGGGCCGCCCGCGCCTTCGCGCCCCGTACCGGGCACGTGCTGGCGCGCGAGGTCCTGGCCACCGGCTTCTCGCAGGGCGCTTCGGCGGCCCTGGGGCTGGGCCGGGCCCTGCAGGCGGGCCAGGACCGCTGGTTCCGGCTCGGCGCGCTGGCGCCGGTCAGCGGGGCGTACGACTTCGGCGGCACGGAACTGCGCGCGCTCGTCGCGGGTGAGCTGGACGCCAAGTCGAGCGTGATCTACGCCGCGTACACACTCGTCGCCTTCAACCGCCTCCACGACATCTACGACGACCCCGCCGAGGTGTTCCGGGAGGCGTACGCCGGCACCGTCGCGTCCCTCTTCGACGGCGCGCACACGGGCCAGGACCTGATGCGCGGCACCCCGGGGACGCTGGACGAACTGCTGACCGAGCACGGCCTCGCACTGCTGACGCATCCGGCCGGCGCCCTGGCCGAGGCCCTGCGGACCACCGACGCGGTCTGCACCGACTGGACGCCGCGCGCCCCCGTCCGCCTCTACATGGCGTCCGGCGACGAGCAGGCGACGACCGGGAACACCGAGCACTGCCGTGCGGCCCTGGCCGGGAAAGGGGTGCACGCCCCGGTCACCGATCTGGGCGCGGCCGACCACCAGGGCTCGCGCCACCTCGGGTCCAACGTGGCGGCCACCCCGCCGATCGTGCGCTGGTTCGCCGAACTGTCCCGGCACTGACCGGCCCCTGTCCGGCCGTCAGCCGGTGATCCGGCCCAGCATCTCCCGCGCGTACGCCTCGTCGTACTCGCCGCCGGTGAGCAGCACCTGGAGGCAGACCCCGTCCATCAGCGCGACCAGCGCCCGGGCCGTGGCCGGACCGGTGCGAGGGGCCAGGAGCGCGGCGGTGGCGTCGGTCCACTCGGCGGCGACCGGGCGCAGAGCGGGCCGGCGCAGGGCGGCGAGGTAGAGCTCGTACTCCAGCTCGGCCCGGCCCCGGCCTGCGGCGAAGAACTCCCCGAGCAACCGGGCGAGTTCGGCGGCGAGGTCGGCGTCCGGGTCGGCGAGGCCGCGGCTCTCGCGCATGAGGGCGGCGAAGTTCTCGTTCGACCTGCGCAACGCGGCGATCAGCAGTTCGTCCAGCGAGGCGAAGTGGTACGTGGTCGAGCCGAGCGGGACATCGGCCTCGGCCGCGACGGAGCGGTGGCTGAGCCCGGCGATCCCCTTGGCGGCGACGACCCCGATCGCCGCGTCGATGATCCGCTCACGCCGCTCGGGGTCGTAGCGGCGTGCCATCAGTGCGCGCCGCCCAGATTGAGGACCACCACACCGGCGATGACCAGGGCGATGCCCGCGGCCTTGACCAAGCTGCCGGACTCCCCCATGAACAGGATGCCTATGACGGCGACGGCGGCGGTGCCGATTCCGGCCCAGATCGCGTACGCCGTGCCCATCGACATCGTCTTGAGGGTCTGGGCGAGCAGCGAGAAGGCGAGCAGGTATCCGGCGACGGTGATGAGCGAGGGCCACAGCCTGGTGAACCCCTCGCTGTACTTCATGGCGGTCGTCCCGGCCACCTCCGCCGCGATGGCCGCCGCCAACAGTCCGTATCCCATGTGTACAAGTGTACGCAACGCTGTCGCGGGAGGTGCCCGGGGTCAGGAGGGCTCCGGGGGCGCTACCGTGGTCCGTTCAGTACATGCCAGTTCATGAATGACTGACCGACGGAGCAGCGGTGACGCAGGACGCGGGGTGGGGCAACGGCGCCTACGGGGGTACGCCGTACGGGAGACCCGGAGGGCCGCCGCACGGGTGGGGCGGCTGGGGCGGCGGCTGGATGCCGCCGAAGCCCGGGGTGATACCTCTGGGCCCGCTGCGGACCGGGGATGTGATGGGCGGCGCGTTCGCCACCGTGGGCCGTTACGGCAAGCAGTTGTTCGGTGTTGGGGCTGCCGCGTACGGCGGGGCGCTGGCCGTGGTGGCGACGGCCGCCGCGATCGCGTACTCCGCCGTGGCGGGCCATCTGGACCGGATGCTGTCGCTCGGCGCCGACGAGGACCCCAGCCCGGAGGACTGGGTGCCGATGGCCATCGCCTTCGGCTCGGTCGCGCTGGTGGGGCTGATCACCGTCGCGATCTCCACGGCCATGATGTACACGGCCGTGCCCGCGGTCCTCCAGGAGGCGGTCCTGGGCCGCCCCGCGACGTTCTCCGCCGTCTGGCGGCGGGCCTGGGCGCGGATGCCCGCCGTGATCGGAACCGTCCTGCTGACGTGGCTGATCGCGTTGGTCCCGCTGCTGCTCGCCTGGGCCGGCTTCCTGGCCTTCGTGATCGCCCTGCTCAGCATGGACGGTGGGAGCGGGCCGGCCGTCGCCCTCGTGATCGGCGCCCTGGGCACCCTGACGACGGCCCCGCTGGCGATCTGGCTCTGGGTGAAGTTCAGCCTGGCGCCCTCGGCCGTCGTCTTCGAGAACCAGGGCCCGATCGCCGCGATGCGCCGTTCGTCCCAGCTGGTGCGCGGGGACTGGTGGCGGATCTTCGGGATCACCCTGATGGCGGGCGCCCTCGCCGGGATCGCGAGCTATCTGATCCAGATACCGTTCACGTTCCTCGGCATGTTCTCCGGGGTGCTCGGCTCGGTGAGCCTGGGCAACGACCCGAATCCCGCCTCGGTGATCGTCGCGATGAGCGGCTATGTGCTGTCGCTCCTCCTCGGCCAGCTGGTCGGCCAGCTGGTCGTGGCCACGTTCCCGCCGCTGGTGGCCGGGCTGTTGTACGTCGACCGCCGGATCCGCACCGAGAATCTGGGCCCGGTCCTCGCCGAGGCGGCCGCGGAGCCGCCGCAGTACGCGGCCTGACGCGGCATCCGCGGGGCAGGAGCCAAAGGCCGGCCCGGCTCACACCCCGGCCGAGGGGGGAGTCCTCGGCGGCACGGACCGGGCGCCCGGTTCCGTCACCCGCTTTGCTCTGCGGCACCGGCCTGCGGATAGTTTGTGCGCAGCACAGGTACGCGGGCCCGTGGTGGCACAGACGCACGGGAGACGGGAGGTCGGAAAGAGTGTCGCTGCGCGGAGGTGATCCAGCCGAGATCGGCGGTTATCCGCTGGAGGCTCGGCTCGGCTCGGGTGGCATGGGCACGGTCTTTCTGGCCCGTACGAGCTCGGGAAGACCCATCGCGATCAAACTGATCCATCAGCAGTTCGCGGGGGACGACGAGTTCCGCATCCGCTTCCGGCAGGAAGTGGCGGCGGCGAGGCGGGTGAGCGGCGCGTTCACCGCGGCCGTGGTCGACGCCGCCCCCGAGGCCGAGCAGCCGTGGATGGCCACCACCTATATCGAGGGGCAGACGCTCGCCCAGCACATCACCACCAAGGGCCCGCTGAACGGGGCGGAGCTGCGCAGGCTCGCCATCGGGCTGGCGGAGGCACTGCGGGACATCCACCGGGCGGGGGTCGTCCACCGTGACCTGAAGCCCTCGAACGTCGTGCTCTCGCCCGAAGGCCCGCGCGTCATCGACTTCGGCATCTCGCGCGCGGCGGACCAGCAGACGCTGACGATGACAGGGCGGGTCATCGGTACGCCGCCCTTCATGTCGCCGGAACAGCTCCAGGCACCGCGTGGCGTGGGACCTCGCTCCGACGTCTTCTCGCTGGGGACGCTGCTGGTGTACACGGCGACGGGCCACGGGCCCTTCGACGCGGACAGCCCGTACATGACGGCGTATCAGGTGGTGCACGAGGAACCGTCGCTGGGTGCCGTGCCGACGGCGCTGCGCGCGGTCGTCGAGTCGTGCCTGGTCAAGGAGCCCGAGAGCCGCCCCTCGGCGGACGAACTCCTCGTGCTGCTGCGGGACCTGCCGGCCGACCTCGGCAAAACCGGCGCGGACGTGGCGGGCACGGCCGGCCCCGGCCGCACCCGCGACATGAGTACCCAGCACCACCTCCTGACGCCGGCCACCCCGCAGCCGGTGGCACGGGCCACCGGTCCGGCCGGATCCGCAACGGGGGGCGCCGGCCTCCCGATCGCCCGCCGTCTGCGCCGCCGGTGGCGTCCGGTGCTCGCGGCCGCGGTCGCCGTGGCGGCGATCGGCGGAGGGGTGGCCGCGCTGCGGACCGGCGGCCCCGAGGGAAACGGCGACGACGAGGGCACCACCATCGCGGCGCCGGGCGCGCCGCTTCCGGACGGCTTCGCGGCGTGGCACAGGACGGTGCCGGGCGGCCAGGCGGACATCCCGGACGAGCTGCGCTGCGTCACGCACGGCACGACGGTGTTCTGCGGGGGCGGCGGTGTGGTCGCGACCCGGGTCAGCGCGCTGGACGGTTCGCGGGTGTGGACGGTGAAGAGCCCTGGTGTCCCCGTCCAGGGCATGCATCTGGTGGGCGCCACCGACGACACGGTGCTCGGTTACCGCTTCGCCGACCAGGACGCCCCGCAGGGCCCTCCCAGCGAGGTGGTGGCGCTCGACGCGGACACCGGCCGGGAGCTGTGGTCCGTACCGTCGGGAGCCCAGTCGACGGCCGTCACCGGCCGCACTCAGGACGCCGTCGTGGTCGGCTCCGCCGTGGTGACGGTCGACGCCTCCAACTCCCGCTTCGAGGCCCGGGACGCCCACAGCGGCAAGGTCACCTGGACGACGCCGTTTCCCTCGGGCAGCCAGTGCGCTCCCGTGCTCGCCGGTCGGAAGCTCTACGCGATGTGTGCGACACAGGCGGAAATGGACGCCTCCGAGGTACGCCACCCCACCCTCTCCACGATCGACCGCGCCTCGGGGACATGGGGCAGCCCCATCGCCGTCAACGGCCCCGCCGTGCCGATGGGTGCCGCCGACGGCAGGCTCGTACTCCTTCAGGAGCACCAGGAGGGGACGGCGTCGACCGGCTACGACGGGGTGGTGCGGGTCGACCCGGCCTCGCGAAAGGTCACCTATTCCCGGCTGGCCAGGACGTACACAGGGACGCCCGGCCTGGTGAACGGCACGGTCTACGTGAGCGGGCAGACCGGTCTCGTCACGGCGCTCGATCCCGCGACCGGCCGGAAGAAGTGGGCGCGGCAGACGTCCGTGGAGGGCGCGTCAGGTCCGGTGGCGGGCAGCGGAGCGCTGTACTTCAGCTCGGCCACCGGCCGGGTCGTCGCGCTGTCGCCGCACGACGGCACCTCCCTGTGGTCGACGGATCCGCAGGCCGAGGGTCTGACCGGCGAGGTGGGCGCGAGCCCGCGCGTGACCGTCGTGGGGCGTGCGGTGGTCGTGGCCGCGGCCGGGAACACCCTCTTCGCCTTCGATACGCGGCAGCCGCCGAAGTCGGGCTGACCCCGGCGGCACCGGATACCGAAGGGCTCCCCCGCCGCGCGGACACCTCCGCGGGCACGGACGGCTGTCCCGGCCGGTGAGGGGCCTCACCCCCTGGCTTTCCGGGGGTGAGGCCCCTCATGTGCCGCGCGTGTGCGTCACCGCCGAGGGGTCAGCCGGTGGCGCCCTGACGCCTGCGGCGCATCCACCACATCAGCGCCGCCCCCGCGGCGACGACCGCCGCGGCGATACCGGAGATCATCCCGATCGGGAGGTCGGAGCCGGTGTCGGCGAGACCGCCGTCCGGGTCCGGCCTGTTCGCCGGCGGCCGGGTGTTCCCGCCCGCACCGCTCGGGTCGGGGGCAGGGGACGACGCATCGTCACCGGGTCCGCCGGACCCGGTACCGGGCTTCGTCGGAGTGGGGGTGGGAGTCGGAGTGGGCTTGGGGTCCTCGCCCTCGCCCGCCGTCACCTTGCCGCCGCCCAGGAAGAGGGTGTCGGTGTCCCGGTACGAGACGTCGTCGGACGTGAAGGACGTCTTGGTGGTGGTGTCCAGAGTGCGGTGTTCGGCATTGAACCGGGTGCGGGAGATGTTCTGTTTGGGCTGCTTGGAGAAGTCCACGCCGCCGACACCCTGGTTGTACACCTTGCCGCCGTACTCCAGCTCGAACCACTCGATCCCCTTCTTGATCGAGTCCATGTACCGCTTGTGGACGCTTTCGCGGGTCCAGTTCTCGTTGGGCGCGCGCAGCGGCCACGCGGAGACGTCGTTCGAGTCGATGATCTTGTGGAAGTCGGTCGGCGTCTTCGCGTCCTGCTGGCGGATGTACTCGGCCGCGACGCGCGCGGTGTAGACGGCGCGCAGATCGGCGTAGTCGGGGTCGGTGTTGACCCGTTCCTCCACCACCGGCATCACGTTCGTGCGGATGCTCGCCTCGATGGCGTGCTTCTGGGTGTCGGTGAGGCCCTTGCACTCGGTGGATCCGGGTGCCTGCCACTCGACGTCCAGCCACTGGGTGGACACCTTCAGGGGTGCGTCCAGGATGTAGATCCCGCCGTCCTGCTCACGCACCTGCGCGGGCTTGGGCTCGATCCACATGCGCACGCCGGGGAAGCAGGGCATGCCGTTCTGGCGGGGAGCGGTGTCCCAGTACCGCCTGGCGCCGGCGTGCTTGTCGGGGTTGAGCGCTTCGGAGAAGTCGTGCTTCATCTCCAGGTCGGATTCGAGCAGGACCCGGCCCGCGTCGGTCCTGCCGAACGTGGCCTCCATGACCCGGTCGGGCTCGTCCGGGTTGAGGTTGACCCAGAACTTCTCCGGGGTCAGGGCGAGCCAGGTGAACAGGGCGTCCGAGGAGAGCTGCATGCGCGCCTCGCCACCGAAGCCGGGGTTCTCGTCGGGGTCGGGCATCTGGTCGGCGCGCATGGAGTACTGCATGCCCTTGCCCTTGCCCAGTCCGCCGACGTAGCGCAGCTCCAGGGTGGTGAAGTCGACGCCACCCGGGCCTCCGCGCGGGAGCGTGCCCCGGGTGTCGAGCCGGCGTGCGTCGGCCTGGATCCGCCGGGCCTCGTTCAGGGTCTTCCCGGAACCGTTGATGCGGTCGTTCAGCGAACCGCGGGTTCCGCACGTGGAGGCGGCGGCGAGCCGCACCCTGCCCTGCCCGCCCTGGCAGCCCGGGGCGAACCACCTCTGGTAGTCGGAGTAGCCCTTGATGGGCTTGGTCCTCGGGACGGGGTTGTAGATCCGCTGGTTGCCGCGGACCTGGTTGGTCCGGCCCGGCCGAAGCCGGTTCACGTACCGGTTGAAGTTGTCGATCTTCTTGCGCTGGGTCGCGTTGAACGCCTTCGCACCGGTGAAACGGAACTTGTGGTCCGGCATGAGCCGGGCCACCTTCCGGTCCTTCGCGAGCTGCTTGTTCGTCAGCTCCGAGTTCGACTTGAACTCGTTGAACTCCTTGGAGCGCTGGTTGTACGCGTCATACCTGCGGGTATCGACGACGTTGCCCTGGGCGTCGATGAGCTCGACGGTCACCTCGCACAGCCAGTCGGGCCCGACCAGGCGGAAGTCGCGGACAAGCTGACGCTCGAACGACGATCCCTTGTGGTTGTTGACCTGGTTGCGGATGTACCGGTGCTCGAACCAGTGCTCGAAGCTCAGGTTCTCGTTGTTGTTGAAGAACCGGGCGTAGATCTCGAACCTGCGGTCCTCCGGGTCACCGGACTTGTCCGCGGCCTTCTGCCACGCCTTGTAGTTCTTCTCCGTGTCGCCCGGGACCTTGGACAGGGCCTTGGTCCTGTCGGCGGCCGTCGGCGCCTTCACCCCGTCGTACGCCTTGCCGGGCAGGTCGTAGTTGAAGTTCTTCGGCTTTCCCTGCCAGGCGGAGAAGTTCGATCCCGTGGGGTCGTTGGGGAACCCGGAGTTCGTCGGTGTGCTCGCTTCGGTGCGTCCCAGGTTCTTCTTGTCGCAGCGCTGGGCGCCGGGCTTGATCCTGGCCGAGACGGCGCGTGGCGCCGCGGTGGCGGTGTCGGTCTCGATGCCGGGCAGACCGGTCACGGTGACCGCCGAGGCGATCCCCAGTGCTGCCAGGACACGGCCGGCCACGCGCCACCGCTCGGGTATACGCAGTGTTCTGTTCAAGAGTGACCATCCCTCATGTGGGGCCTTGAGGGGAAAGGGGGCGGCGCGTGAGGCCCCCGTGACGTGTACGCGCCGCCCATTCACCCTAGACCGGTCCCGTCATCGCCCAAGAGCCGTTCCGGGGCGCGTCACCGATCCATCCAAGGTGCACACAAAGGGAATTGACGTGTGTTCAGCTGGTGAAGTACAGACTCTCCATATGGCTGGTCGCGTGTTCGCTGTGCCGCACCCTCAGCGAGGAGGCGTCCAGATCCGACCTTCCCCACGGGTCCGCGTCCCCGAGGCACGCCGTGGCGAGAGCGCCCCAGTCGTTCTGATTCGGGTCGTCGTCCAGGTCGACGTATACCTCCAGGTCTTCGAGATCATCCGCCGTGATCCCGAGGGCCGACATCACCGCCCGCGGATCGCCGGTCAGGACGAACGGTTCGTCACCGGGCCAGCCGCAGGCGTGGAACATGGTGCCGTCCGGCAGCCACACAAGGTCCTCGGTGTGCTCGGCGCCGAAGTGCACCTCCACCCTGCCCACGATCCGCGCATCGGGGAAGCGCTCACGCAGCCGGGTGGCCCCCGCGAGCAGTGGCATGTCGTTGCCGTCGTCGGCGAACGCCGGATCGGAGATCGACATGACATGTCCCCACACCCCCACTTGGACGATGTCCAGATCGGCCCGCGTGGCGACCGTGACCGGGTCGCTGCGCCTGCGGGGGCCGAGGTCTTCGATCACCTCGTCGACCGTCTCCAGGGAACGCGCGAACTCCGCCGCCCGGTCTGCGGCGTTGGGCGGGAGTGCTCCGGCCGGCCCCATGAACGGCGGTTGGAGCACGGTCAGTTCGTATCGGTTGCCGCTCCCCCTGGTTTCACGGTCGGCCGGCAAGGTCCAGAAGTCGGTGTCAGACATGCCCGCCACCGTAACGGGTCCCCGCGGCCGCTCCCGTGATGGCCGGGCGGACCGGCCGTACCCGCCGGTCCGCCCGGCAGGCACGGCCGCTCGCGGTCGGCGAGTCTCCCAACCCGCCTGTCCGGATCAGCCGTTGAGGGCGAACCAGGTGGCGCGGGACTTCTTCCACTCGTCGTGGTCGAGGTCCTTGGCCTCCGTGCCGTCCCCGTACAGATCGGCCGAGCCGGCGTCGGTGATCAGCTGCGCCCGCGCACCGGAGGCGTTCGGATCCGGCACGTCCACGACGGCCTCCCAGCCGCCCGCGTCGGCGGTCGGCAGGTCGAGCCGCTTGACCGGCGCGTGTCCCGCGACGCCGTCCCAGGAGTAGAGGGCGTACGGGTCGGAGTTGTCGTCCGCGGCCCAGGATCCGGCCACGATCAGATACTGGTCGGCGGAGTTCTTCCGGATGTCACGGATGCTGAGTCCGCCGAGGTCCAGCTCGACCGGCGTACCGATCACCGCCTTCGCTCCGGAACCCGCCGCCTTGTCGAAGTTGGTGACGGGCACGATCAGCGCCTTGCCGCCGGACTTCGGCGGGGCGAGCGGCGCCCGGAACCCGAGGTAGGCGGTGGTCGTCGAGCCGGGCGCGAACTCCAGCCCCTCGATGTTGAACCCGTCGATCTGCTTGGGCGCCTCACCGTCCGCGGTGCCCGCGGCGAAGCCGTAGCGGTTGCCGTTGCCCTTGTCCCAGGCGACCAGGTCGTCCCGCAGCTTCTTGTACGAGCCGCCGACGGTCAGCTGGGTCGCGGCGCCGGAGCCGCTCACCTTCGTCGTGAAGACGGTGTTGCGGTCGGCCTTGTACGCGCCGTCCTTGTTGTTGCCCAGCGAGCCCGTCCAGTAGATGGTGTTCCCGGCTCGGGCCGCACCCTCGATGTCGATCTCCTTGGAGACGCCGAGCTTCGAGGCCACGTCCCAGGTGCGCACGGGCCCGCCGGAGGAGGAGCGGTCGTAGAGGCGCAGGGTGTTGGACTCGTCGTCGGCGACCACCGCATAGCCGTCCCCGACGTCGACGGCGGCCGAGGCGTCGGAGGAACCGGTGAGATAGCGGGTGTCGGAGGCGTTCTGCACGGCGGCGGAGGCCGCGTAGTGCAGCGACTTGGTGGCGGTCTTGCCGCCGAGGCCGGTGACCTTGATGGTGAGGTCGGTGTAGCCCTGGGCGTGCGCGGCGACGCGGAGCTGCCGGGTGGCGCCGGTGCCCGTCACCGTGACGTCCCCGGTACCGGCGACGGACGCCTTGGAGCTGGCGGATGCGGCGACGCCGAGCGCACCGGCGTCGGCACCGCTCTGCGCGACGGTGACCGTCACCACGGGGTCGGCGGTGGCCCCGACCGCACCGGAGAGATACCCGGCGGAGAGGGTGATCGTCGGGGTTCCGTAGCTCGCGGCGTGCGCGGGCACACCGAGACCCAGGGCGGCCAGCGCCAGAGCGCCTCCTGCGGCAGCGACGGCCCGGCGGTGAGGGAGGACAAGCTGATGCAGCACGGTGTGCCTCTCGTCGGCGTGATGTCGAGCAGTAGGTTCCGATTCTTGCGCCACCGGCGGGCGGACGGCGGAGATACGGCGTGGGTACGGCGGACGAACAACGGCCAACGGCAACCGGCTCCGACGGCCTCCTCGGCCGACGCGGTTCACACGGTTCTGAGCGCCTGCGCGCTCTCCTTCCCGTCCCGCCTGCACACATAGGGAAGCTGTTCCACAGGAAGCGCCCCCACACTTCGGGAAAATCCTCAAGGATCACGCCATGAACGGCGGACGGGGCGCCGGCCCGAATGGCGCAAACCAGCACACGTGTTTGGACACGTCCGTCGATCCGTGAATGATGACGCGCGTGGGGCCCACGGGTATCCCGGAATCGGGACCGTACCAACGGGGTGAGGGGCCACGGCGACACGGGGAGAACGCGGTGACGACACGGGAAGAGTGGGAGCAGCTCAAGGCCGGCGCGGCAACATCGTCGACGCACATGCAGTTGAACCACTATCAGGCCAATGACTTCGGGGGCGGGACACCGGGGGCCAGTGCGTCGGCGGACCTGAAGTCCGACAAGAGGGCCTGGGTCCAGGCGGGCGATGGCACCAAGGGCCTCGCTGTGCCGATCGGTTCCGCGCTGACAAAGCTGGCGGACGGGCAGGAGGGGCTGGGGGACACAGCCGGCTGCCGGAGCGCGGCGGCACAGCGGGAGCTGTACACCTCTTGGAGCACGTACGTGGGGAACGTGCGCAAGCGCTGCACGTCCCTGGGCGGGCTTCTCGCATCTTCAGGACATGACCTGTCGAAGACCGATGAGTCGCTGAAATCCGAGCTGGACGCGCTCAGGAGCACGTACAAGGACACCCCGGCCATCGGCGGCCAGTCGAAGGGGGAGTGATCCGGGCGCATGGATCTTGCGACGCTGAAAGCGCTCAAGCCTTCGGAGTTCGAGAACGCCGCTGACGCGTACCGGGCGACGGACGACATGGCCGGCGCGGCCAAGGACACCGTCGACAACCGGATCGCCGCGGGGATACGTAACCGGCTCGCGGGCGCGACGGCGAATGCCGCCCTCCGGGAGTTGGCCGAGCTGTCGAAGAACTTCTCGTACATCCAGACCGAGTGCGGGCTGGTCAGCACCGCGCTGAACGGTTTCGCGTTCGAAATGGCTTTGGCCAAACGGAAGCTGGACGCGGCAATCGAGGACGCACAGGCGGACCACTGCACCGTGCACGCGGACGGTTCGGTCGGCTTCCCGGCAGGCAGAAAGCCGGGCGAGGAGAAGGACGCCCCGGGCGGCACCGTGACCGGCAGCGCCGGGGGCAGCCCGACGTCCGACGCCCTGGAACGCCAGGCGGCGAACATCCACCCGAACCCGCACTACGGCGCGGCCATCTCCTATGCCGACCGGATAGCGGACGCCTTACGGGAAGCCACCGAAGCGGACGAGAAGTGGGCACCGAAGCTCCGCGCCCTGGGAGCCGACGACGATCTCGTGGTCTCGGACCGGGACCGGGTGGACGTGACGTCCGACCGGGGCGGGGTACTCAAGGCCGCCGACCCCTACCTGGACACCATCAAGGCCCCGCCGAAGGAGGCCACTCCCGAGGAGAGCGCGGAGTGGTGGAAGAACCTGACCCCGGAGCAGCGGGCCGACTACCTGGCCGTCCACCCGAACGCCATCGGGTCGATGAACGGGCTCCCGTCCGACATCCGCGACGACGCGAACAGAATGGTCCTGGACGAGACGAGGGCGAGATACCAGCTGGATCTGGACGCCATTCCGAAGGAGCCGGCCAAGTACGTCCCCAATACCAGTGGCAACTACCCCGCTGTCGTCGTCAGCCGGCAGTGGCAGCAGTGGCACGACAAGTACGCGGACAGGAAGAGCAGGATCGAGGGGGTGCTGAAGGGAGCGGAGGCCATCCAGGACCGCTTCGACCGTACGGGGCAGAACGGACTTCCCGAGGCGTATCTGCTCGGCTTCGATCCCACCGGCCTCGGTGACGGAAAGGTCATCCTCGCCAACGGGAATCCGGACACGGCCGATCACGTGGGCGTCTGGGTCCCTGGCACCAAAGCGAGTCTGGAATCCGTCCGTGGGGACCTCGGTCGTGCCGAAGGACTCTGGAGCGCAAGTCATCGCCTTGTCCCCGGCCAGCACGTCTCCACCATCATGTGGCTCGACTACAACGCGCCGGACAACATCCTTCCACAGGCGATACGCGGGGAGTACGCGGAAGAGGGCGGCCCGCGACTCCACGACTTCCTGGAGGGAAACAGAGTCACGCAGCAGGCCGACGACGGCACGCGCGCGCACACGACCGTCCTCGGGCACAGCTACGGCAGCACGGTCGTCGGTGTATCGGCGCAGTCGGGAAGCTGGAGCGACCCTCAGGCCGCCGACGACTACGTCTTCGCGGGCAGTCCCGGTGTCCAGGCCGATCACGCGGTGGACCTTGGTGTGAGAGGTGACCACGTATGGGCCATGGGCGCCGACTCCTGGGACGACCAGCTGGTGCGGGAGGGGGGCCGGGCGGCGGGACTCGGCGACAACCGAGTCATTCCCACCGACGAATCCTTCGGCGGGAAGATCATGGAAAGTGACGCCGGCGGACACACCGGATTTTATAACGAGGGCTCTCTCAGTCTGCGCAATCAGGCAGCCGTGATCGCCGGCACATACGACAAGGTGAAACTTGAATAGGCGACTTTCCGCTCTGGTCTTCAGTATCGCGATATGCGCGTTGGCCGTGGCGTGCTCAGGAAAGGAGGCGGAAGTGGAGACACGGGACAGGGATGCCGCGAAGGCAGATGTCGAGCAGGTTTCCAGCCGGATTCTGGAGATGATCGACATCAAGGGGACAGCCACGGAGCCGGGGGCGATGACGATGCCCTGCTCGGATGACGACCACCAGGAAGAGCCCTACTACGCATATCACCCCTGGAGCCTCTACAAGACACCCTTCGCCGAGCTGCAGAAAGGCATGAACCGCCTGCGGACCGAACTCCCGAAGGACGGCTGGACGATCACGAAGGATGGCAGAGACGGCACTATCGGCAACAGTCCGCAAATCGTCGCGGAGTCCGAGGGGCGTGACGTCATGGTCGATGTGAGACTACACAAAGAGGTCAAAGCCGAAAACTCCCCGGCGATGCTGGAGGTCACCGTCCAATCGCGTTGCTACCGGTCACCGGCCACCCCGACGGCATCGGAGCGATAGCCCGTCGGCAGCGTCGCCGTCACGCGGAACGGCCCCCGGCTTACGCCGGGGGCCGTTCACACACGCACGAAGGTGCTCAGACGTTGAAGCCCAGCGCGCGCAGCTGCTCACGCCCGTCGTCCGTGATCTTGTCCGGGCCCCACGGCGGCATCCAGACCCAGTTGATCCGGAGCTCGTTGACGATGCCGTCGGTGGCGGACTTCGCCTGGTCCTCGATGACGTCGGTCAGCGGGCAGGCCGCGGACGTCAGGGTCATGTCGAGGGTCGCGATGTTGGCGTCGTCGATGTGGATGCCGTAGATCAGGCCCAGATTGACGACGTCGATGCCCAGCTCGGGGTCGACGACGTCGTACAGCGCCTCGCGGACCTCCTCCTCGGAGGCCGGCTTGGTGGTCAGAGTCTCGTTCTCGCTCATGCCGTCTTCCCTTCGGACAGCGCCTTCGCCGTCGCGTCCTTCCACGCCATCCAGCTCAGCAGCGCGCACTTCACCCGGGCCGGGTACTTGGAGACGCCGGCGAACGCGACCGCGTCCTCCAGCACCTCCTCCATCGCGTCGTCCGGCTCCAGCTGTCCCTTGGACTGCATCAGCTCCAGGAAGGCCTCCTGGATCCTCTGGGCCTCGCCCAGCTCCTTGCCGACCAGCAGCTCGTTCAGCACGGAGGCACTGGCCTGGCTGATGGAGCAGCCCTGGCCCTCGTAGCTCACATCTGCGATGGTCTCGCCGTCGTACCGCACCCGCAACGTGATCTCGTCGCCGCACGTCGGATTGACGTGGTGCACCTCGGCGTCGCCGTCCCGCAGGCCGCGCCCGTGGGGGTGCTTGTAGTGGTCCAGGATCACTTCCTGGTACATGGAATCAAGCTTCACCAGTCAACCCTCAGCCGCTGTCTAACCGAAAAAGTTCCGGACGTGGTTCAGACCGTCCACCAGGGCGTCGACCTCGGCGGGCGTGGAGTACAGATAGAACGACGCTCGCGTCGTCGCAGGAATTCCGTACCGCAGGCAGACAGGCCGTGCGCAGTGGTGTCCGACCCGGACCGCGATGCCTTCCTCGTCGAGCACCTGACCCACGTCGTGGGGGTGGATGTCGCCGAGCGTGAAGGAGATCGTGGCGCCTCGGTCCTCCGCGGTGGCCGGACCGATGATCCTGAGGTCCGGGACCTCCAGCAGACGCTTCACCGCGTACGCGGTGATGGCCTGCTCGTGACGGTGGATGTTCTCCATGCCGATGGCCGAGAGGTAGTCCACGGCCGCGCCGAGGCCGACGGCCTGCGCGATCGGGGGCGTACCGGCCTCGAACTTGTGCGGCGCCGGGGCGTAGGTGGACGAGTGCATCGACACGGTCTCGATCATCTCGCCGCCGCCGAGGAAGGGCGGCAGGTCCTCCAGGAGCTCCTGCCGTCCCCAGAGCACGCCGATGCCGGTCGGACCGACCATCTTGTGGCCGGTGAAGGCCACGAAGTCGGCCTGCAGCGCCTGCACGTCGAGCACCATGTGCGGGGCCGCCTGCGAGGCGTCGATGCAGACCAGCGCGCCGACTTCCTGCGCGCGCCGGACGATCTGCTCGACCGGGTTGATCGTGCCCATGATGTTCGAGACCAGCGTGAAGGAGACGATCTTCGTCTTCTCGGTGATGATCTCGTTGATGTTGGACAGGTCGAGCCGGCCGTCGTCGGTGATGCCGAACCACTTCAGCTTCGCACCGGTGCGCTGCGAGAGCAGCTGCCACGGCACGATGTTGGAGTGGTGCTCCATCTCCGTGGTGACGATCTCGGTCTCGTGGTCGACCCGATAGGGCTCGTCGGCCCAGCCGAGCATGTTGGCCACGAGGTTGAGCGACTCCGAGGCGTTCTTGGTGAAGATCACCTCGTTGCGGCTGGGCGCGTTGATGAACGCGGCGACCTTGTCACGGGCGCCCTCGTACAGCGCCGTGGCCTCCTCCGCGATCGTGTACACGCCGCGATGCACATTGGCGTTGTGCCGCTCGTAGTACTCGGCGAGGGCATCGAGCACCTGGCGCGGCTTCTGCGAGGTCGCCGCGCTGTCCAGGTACACGATCTTCTTGCCGTCGTGGACCGTGCGGTCCAGGATCGGGAAGTCCTTGCGGATCGCCTCGGTGTCGAGGAGGCCGGAGAGCCCCTGTCGGGCATCAGTCACGCGGAAGCGCCACCCTTCGTGTAGGCCTCGTAGCCCTCGTCCTCCAGCTTGTCGGCGAGCTCGGCGCCACCGGACTCGGCGATCCGGCCGTTGGCGAAGACGTGCACGAAGTCGGGCTTGATGTAGCGGAGGATCCGCGTGTAGTGCGTGATCAGCAGGGTGCCGACCTCGCCGGACTCACGGACCCGGTTGACGCCCTCGGAGACGGTCTTCAGCGCGTCGACGTCCAGGCCGGAGTCGGTCTCGTCGAGGATCGCGATCTTCGGCTTGAGAAGCTCCAGCTGAAGGATCTCGTGGCGCTTCTTCTCACCGCCGGAGAAGCCCTCGTTGACGTTGCGCTCGGCGAACGCCGGGTCCATCTGGAGACCGGCCATCGTCTCCTTGACCTCCTTCACCCAGGTACGCAGCTTGGGCGCCTCGCCGCGGACGGCGGTGGCGGAGGTACGCAGGAAGTTGGAGACCGAGACACCGGGGATCTCGACCGGGTACTGCATGGCGAGGAACAGGCCGGCGCGGGCGCGCTCGTCGACGGTCATGTCCAGGACGTTCTCGCCGTCCAGGGTCACCGTGCCGCCGGTGACCGTGTACTTGGGGTGACCCGCCAGCGAGTAAGCGAGGGTGGACTTGCCGGACCCGTTGGGGCCCATGATGGCGTGGGTCTCGCCCTGCTTCACGGTCAGGTCGACGCCCTTGAGGATCTCCTTCGTGGCGTTGTCGGCCTCGACGGTGACGTGCAGGTCGCGGATTTCAAGCGTTGCCATGGGTGACTCAGGACTCCTGGGTGACGGAGACGAGCACATCGTCCCCTTCGATCTTGACGGGGTATACGGGGACGGGGCGCGTCGCGGGAAGGCCGGACGGCTTGCCGGTGCGCAGGTCGAAGCTCGATCCGTGCAGCCAGCACTCGATCATGCAGTCCTCGACCTCGCCCTCGGACAGGGAGACGTTCGCGTGCGAGCAGATGTCGTTGATCGCGAACACCTCGCCCTCGGTGCGGACGACGGACACCGGCGTGCCGTCGAGCTCCACCCTCTTGGGGGTGTCGTCCTCCAGCTCGCTCAGCGCGCACGCCTTGACGAAGGTCATCAGACCGACGCCTTCAGCTCGGTCTCGATCTTGTCGAGGAGACGGGCTTCGACGTCCGGCAGGCCGATCTGCTGGACCAGCTCGGCGAAGAAGCCACGCACGACGAGGCGGCGGGCCTCCTCGGCCGGGATGCCGCGGGACTGGAGGTAGAAGAGCTGCTCGTCGTCGAACCGGCCGGTCGCGGAGGCGTGGCCGGCACCGACGATCTCACCGGTCTCGATCTCCAGGTTCGGCACCGAGTCGACCCGCGCGCCGTCCGTGAGGACCAGGTTGCGGTTCATCTCGTAGGTGTCGGTGCCCTCGGCGGCGGCCTGGATCAGGACGTCGCCGATCCACACGGCGTGGGCGCCGTCGCCCTGCAGCGCGCCCTTGTAGGCCACGTTGGACGTGCAGTGCGGAGTGTTGTGGTCGACCAGGAGGCGGTGCTCCTGGTGCTGGCCCTTGTCGGTGAAGTAGAGGCCGAAGAGCTCGGCCTCGCCGCCGGTGCCCGCGTAGGCGATCCGGGGGTGCAGCCGGACGAGGTCGCCGCCGAAGGTGACGACGATCGACTTGAAGGAGGCGTCGCGGCCGACCAGCGCGTTGTGCTGACCGACGTGGACGGCGCGCTCGTCCCAGTCCTGGACGGAGACGACGGTCAGCTTCGCACCGTCACCCAGGACGTAGTCGACGTTGGCGGCGAGCACCGCGTCGCCGGTGTGGTCGATGACGACGACTGCCTCGGCGAAGGCTCCCAGCTCGATGACCTGGTGGCCGTAAGCCACACCGCCCTCGCCGTGCACGGCGATACGGATCGGCTCGGTGAGCACGGCTTCCTTGCCGACGGTGACGACGGAGGCCTGCTCGAAGGACGAGTACGCCTGCGCGGCGACCCGGTCCACCGGTGTGCCGGCCTTGCCCAGGCGGACGTCGTCGCGGCCGACGGTCTCGACCGTGACACCCGCGGGAGCCTCGATGGCGACCTTCACACCGCTGCCGGTGGCGACGGCCGTGCCGTCGTGCAGCCCGCGCAGCCGCTCCAGCGGCGTGAACCGCCACTCCTCCTCGCGGCCGTGCGGGACCGGGAAGTCCGCGACGTCGAAGGACGGGGGCGCGCTCATGCGCGTGGCGACGGTCGACTCCGCGGCCACCGCGATGGAACCGGCGGTGGTGGATCCCGCAGGAATGTTCTGAGCCTCAGCCATGGCTGTCGTAGTGCTCGCTTTCTCAGTCGGACAATGTCAGGAGGGGGTCGGTCGTCGGCCTGCTAGCCGACCGAACCCTCCATCTGCAGCTCGATCAGCCGGTTGAGCTCAAGGGCGTACTCCATCGGGAGCTCCTTCGCGATCGGCTCGACGAAGCCGCGCACGATCATCGCCATCGCCTCGAACTCGGTCATGCCGCGGCTCATCAGATAGAAGAGCTGGTCCTCGGAGACCTTGGAGACGGTCGCCTCGTGACCCATCGACACGTCGTCCTCGCGGACGTCGACGTACGGGTAGGTGTCGGAACGCGAGATGGTGTCGACCAGCAGCGCGTCACAGAGCACGTTGGACTTCGCGCCGGGCGCGCCCTCGCCGATCTCGATGAGGCCTCGGTAGGAGGTACGGCCGCCGCCTCGCGCCACCGACTTGGAGACGATGTTGGACGAGGTGTTCGGAGCCATGTGGACCATCTTGGCGCCGGCGTCCTGGTGCTGGCCCTCGCCCGCGAAGGCGATGGACAGGGTCTCGCCCTTGGCGTGCTCGCCCATCAGGTAGACGGCCGGGTACTTCATGGTGACCTTGGAGCCGATGTTGCCGTCGACCCACTCCATGGTCGCGCCCTCGTAGGCGACGGCGCGCTTGGTCACCAGGTTGTAGACGTTGTTCGACCAGTTCTGGATCGTCGTGTAGCGGCAGCGGCCGCCCTTCTTCACGATGATCTCGACGACCGCGGAGTGCAGCGAGTCCGAGGAGTAGATCGGCGCGGTGCAGCCCTCGACGTAGTGGACGTAGGCGTCCTCGTCGACGATGATCAGCGTCCGCTCGAACTGGCCCATGTTCTCCGTGTTGATACGGAAGTAGGCCTGGAGCGGGATCTCCACGTGCACGCCCTTCGGCACGTAGATGAACGAGCCGCCGGACCACACTGCCGAGTTCAGCGAGGCGAACTTGTTGTCACCGACGGGGATGACGGTGCCGAAGTACTCCTTGAAGAGCTCCGGGTGCTCCTTCAGCGCGGTGTCGGTGTCCATGAAGATGACACCCTGCGCCTCCAGCTCCTCGTTGATCTGGTGGTAGACGACCTCGGACTCGTACTGCGCGGCGACACCGGCGACGAGGCGCTGCTTCTCCGCCTCCGGGATGCCGAGCTTGTCGTAGGTGTTCTTGATGTCCTCGGGCAGGTCCTCCCAGGACTCCGCCTGCTTCTCCGTGGAACGCACGAAGTACTTGATGTTGTCGAAGTCGATACCCGACAGGTCCGAGCCCCAGTTCGGCATGGGCTTCTTGCCGAAGAGCTTGAGGCCCTTGAGCCGCAGCTTCAGCATCCACTCGGGCTCGTTCTTCTTCTCCGAGATGTCGCGGACGACGGCCTCGGAGAGGCCTCGCTTGGCCGCTGCGCCTGCCGCGTCGGAGTCGGCCCAGCCGAATTCGTACGTACCCAGGCCCTCGAGCTCGGGGTGGGCAGTCTCCGTAGGGAGCGTCATGCGGGGTTCCTCCCGGACGTGCTTGCAGATGCTGAATCGGTGGTCTGTGTGGTGGTGGGGTGGCCGCTGCGCGGAATGTACGTCGTACACACCCCGTCGCCGTGGGCGATGGTGGCCAGACGCTGCACATGGGTCCCCAGGAGGCTGGAGAAGAACTCCGTCTCCGCCTCGCACAGCTGCGGGTACTGCTCGGCGACATGTGCGACCGGGCAGTGGTGCTGGCACAGCTGCTCGCCCTGTTGCGGGCCCGGCGCGCTGCGCGCCGTAGCAGCGTACCCGTCGGCGGACAAGGCCTTGGCCAACGCCTCCGTACGGGATTCGGGGGCCGCGGCCTCGACGGCCGCGCGGTAGGCCGCCGACTGGCCGGCGACCCTGGCACGGGCGAAGGCCACGACCGCTTCGTCGCCCGAGGTCTCGGCGATCCAGCGCAGGGCATCCGCGGCGAGCTGGTCGTACGACTGGTCGAAGGCGTCCCGGCCGCAGTCGGTCAGGGCGAACACCTTGGCCGGACGGCCGCGGGTCCGCGCCCCGTACACCCGCTGCTCGCGGGCCTCGACGACATCGTCGGACACGAGGGCGTCGAGGTGACGGCGGACGGCCGCCTGGGTGAGCCCCAGGCGCTTCGCCAGGTCGGCGACGGTGGACGGGCCGTGGTCCAGGATGGAGCGCGCGACCCGGTTGCGCGTCGAGCGCTCTCCGGTCGCGAGTTCCTCCTGCGGAGCCTCGCCCACGTATTTCACAACGCCATTGTTGCGTAATTCCTCCGGCTCTGACAACCACGGTCCGGAACGATCAAGGGTGTAATCCATCACTTAGGGTTACCTAATCGAGCCCCCGGACCGGACCCCCGCGGACGGCTGCCTAGACTCACTGCTTATGAATAGCCCCCCCGTTTCGCCCTCCTCCGGCCCGGCTGTCCAGGTCTGCGGCCTGGTGAAGCGGTACGGCAGCAAAGCCGCGGTGGACGGCCTCGACCTGGACGTCCGGGCCGGCGCGGTCACCGCGGTCCTCGGCCCCAACGGCGCGGGCAAGACCACCACGATCGAGACCTGCGAGGGGTACCGCCGCCCCGACGAGGGGACGGTCCGGGTCCTCGGCCTCGACCCGGTCGCCGACGCCGCGCGCCTGCGCCCCCGGATCGGCGTGATGCTCCAGTCGGGCGGCGTCTACTCCGGCGCGCGCGCCGACGAGATGCTGCGCCACATGGCGAAACTGCACGCCCACCCCCTGGACGTGGACGCCCTCGTCGAACGGCTGGGCCTGGGCGGCTGCGGCCGCACCACCTACCGCAGGCTCTCCGGCGGCCAGCAGCAGCGGCTCGCCCTGGCCATGGCCGTCGTCGGGCGCCCGGAACTCGTCTTCCTCGACGAGCCGACCGCCGGCCTCGACCCTCAGGCCCGCCGCTCCACCTGGGACCTCGTGCGCGAACTGCGCGCCGACGGGGTCTCCGTGATCCTCACCACCCACTTCATGGACGAGGCCGAGGAACTCGCCGACGACGTCGCCATCATCGACGCCGGCCGGCTCCTCGCCCAGGGCAGCCCCGAGACCCTGTGCCGCGGCGGCGCCGAGAACACCCTGCGCTTCACCGGCCGTCCCGGCCTCGACCTCGGCTCCCTGCTGAAGGCGCTGCCCGACGGCACGGAGGCCGCCGAGCTCGCCACCGGCGCGTACCGCATCACCGGCGGCGTCGACCCGCAGCTGCTGGCCACCGTCACCTCCTGGTGCGCCCAGCACGGTGTGATGCCCTCCGGCATCTCCGTCGAGCGCCACACCCTGGAGGACGTCTTCCTCGAACTGACCGGCAAGGAGCTGCGCGCATGAGCGCCGGTACGTACGCCCCCCGGCCCGGCGCCGCCCCGCTGCCACGCATGATCGCCTCGCAGACGGCGCTGGAGACCCGGATGCTGCTGCGCAACGGCGAGCAGCTGCTGCTGACGGTGATCATCCCGGCGCTGCTGCTCGTACTGTTCAGCGCGGTCGACATCGTGGATACCGGCTCGGGCGAGTCGGTCGACTTCCTGACCCCCGGCATCCTCGCCCTCGCCGTGATGTCCACGGCCTTCACGGGCCAGGCCATCGCCACCGGTTTCGAGCGGCGCTACGGCGTACTCAAGCGGCTCGCCGCCTCACCGCTCCCCCGCTGGGCGCTGATGACCGCCAAGACGCTCGCGGTCCTGGTCACCGAGGTGCTCCAGGTCGTGCTGCTGACGGTGATCGCGTTCGCGCTCGGCTGGTCGCCGCACGGCAACCCGTTCGCCGTGCTGCTGCTCCTGGTGCTGGGCACCGCCGCGTTCTCCGGCCTCGGCCTGCTGATGGCCGGGACGCTGAAGGCGGAGGCGACGCTGGCCGCCGCCAATCTGGTCTTCCTGCTGCTGCTGGTCGGCGGCGGGGTCATCGTGCCGCTGGACAAGTTCCCGGACGCGGTGCAGTCCGTGCTGGGGCTGCTGCCGATCGCGGCCCTGTCGGACGGGTTGCGGGACGTCCTGCAGCACGGTGCGGCGATGCCGTGGGGCGACCTGGGGATCCTCGCGGTGTGGACCGTGCTCGGGCTGGGCGCGGCGGCACGGTTCTTCCGCTGGGAGTGAGCCGGCGGACGCGCTCCGTAGGCGGTTCGGGGTAAGTCGTCCCCCTCGTGAAAGCTTGCACAAGCGGCCGCCTACGATGGTGCGCGTGCCCAAGCTGACCCGAGCCGAAGTCGCTCAAGCCGTGCGGAACCCGCTCCAGTACATCGCCGACCGCTGGACCCCGGCCCCCCGGACGGTCCGCCGTGCGGCCATGTCGGCCGTCGTCATGTCCGTCGCCATCGTCGTCACCGGTGGTGCCGTGCGGCTGACCGGTTCCGGCCTCGGCTGCCCGACCTGGCCCAAGTGCACCGACGAGAGCCTGACGGCCACCAGCGCGATGGGCTTCCACGGCGCCATCGAGTTCGGCAACCGGATGCTCACCTACGTCCTGTGCGCGGCGGTCGGCTGGGCGATCATCGCCGCCCGGTCCGCGAAGCCCTGGCGGCGCAGCCTCACCCGGCTGGGCTGGGCGCAGTTCTGGGTGGTCATGGGCAACGCCGTGCTCGGCGGCATCGTGGTGCTGGTCGGCCTGAACCCGTACACCGTCGCGGCGCACTTCCTGCTCTCCACCGCGCTGCTCGCGATCGCTCTGGTGACGTGGCAGCGGGTCCGTGAGGGCGACGAGGCGCCGCGCCCGCTGGTGGGCAAGTCGGTCGCCCAGCTCACCTGGCTGCTGGCGGTCGCCGCCGGACTGCTGATCGCGGTCGGCACGGTGGTCACGGGGGCCGGGCGGCACGCCGGTGACTCCAGCGACGTCCACCGGATCCCGATCGACTGGAAGATGATCGCCCAGCTGCACGCCGATCTGGCCTGGGTCGTGGTGGCGCTGACCGTCGCGCTCTGGTTCGTCCTGAAGGCCGTCGACGCGCCGGTCGGCCCGCTGCACCGGGCCCGGGACCTGTTCCTGATCCTGATGGCGCAGGGCGTGATCGGGTATGTGCAGTACTTCACCGACACGCCGGAGATCCTGGTCGGGCTGCACATGTTCGGCTCGTGTCTGGTCTGGATCGGCGTCGTTCGCGTCCTGCTGTCGCTGCGCGAGCGGCCGGTGAAGGCCCCCGCGGTGCCCGGCCCGGCGGCCGAACGGCCTCAGCCCGCCGCTGCGGGCTGAGCCCGCACTCCCGCTCCGCACCACACATCAGGGGCTCCCCCGCACGGCATGTACGCCGGCTGCGGGGGAGCCCCTGATGTGTGGTGCGTGCCGTTCCTCAGGCCTTGTTCGCCGGGCCGCCGATCTGGATGCCGGCCATGCGAGTCCACTCGTACGGCCCCGTGTGCACCTTCGCCGCGAACTCGCCGTCGAAGGACTCGTGCATCGTGATCCCGGACTTCTGCGCGGCGCTCTCCGCGACCTCGTACGAGGGGGCGACGAGATCGCCCCAGCCGCCGTCCTCGCCGACGAGGACGATGCGGGTGCCCATCTGCCCGATGTAGGCGAGCTGCCCCTCGGCACCGCCGTGCGCCTTCGCGAAGGCGCCGATCTGCTTGGCCAGCCTGGCCGCCCTGCGCTCCGCGCGTGCCGCCTGCTTGCCGTCCACCTGCTGGGTCTCAGCCGTCTCTGCCATGCACAGGATGCTACCGATGGGTAGATGAACGTGCGACGGGCGGGGAGCGTGGCCTGTGCCACGGTCCCCGCCCGTCGGCAGGTCGTACGGAGGAAGCGCTACCTCAGGAAGGGGTCCACCGCCACGGCGACGAACAGCAGCGACACATAGGTGATCGACCAGTGGAACAGCCGCATCTCCTTGAGCTTCGCGCCGGTCACCCCGGACTTGGCCCGGTTCAGCAGGGCGTGCGCCTCCCAGAGCCAGAAGCCACCGGTCAGCACGGCCACCGCCGTGTAGAACCAGCCGGTGTAGCCCAGCGGGGTCAGCAGCAGCGAGACGGCCACCATCACCCAGCTGTAGAGGACGATCTGGCGGGCCACCACCCGATTGGACGCGATGACCGGCAGCATCGGCACGCCGACGCGCGCGTAGTCGTCCTTCACCTTCATGGAGAGCGGCCAGTAGTGCGGCGGCGTCCAGAAGAAGATGACGGCGAAGAGGATCACCGCCGCCCAGGACATCGAGTTGGTCACGGCCGACCAGCCGATGAGCACCGGCATGCAGCCCGCGATGCCGCCCCAGACGATGTTCTGCGCGGTGCGGCGCTTCAGGATCATCGTGTACACGACGACGTAGAAGAGCAGGGCGCCGAGCGACAGAGCCGCCGACAGCCAGTTCACCAGCAGGCCGAACCAGACCGTCGAGATCACCGCGAGCGCGATACCGAAGGCCAGGCACTCGCGCGGGCTGACCATTCCGGTGACCAGCGGACGCTGCGACGTACGGTCCATCAACGCGTCGATGTCGCGGTCGATGTACATGTTCAGTGCATTGGCACCACCGGCGGACAGATATCCGCCGATCGTGGTTGTGAGCACGAGCCACAGGTCGGGTACACCCTGAGCGGCCAGGAACATCACCGGAACAGTGGTGATCAGCAACAGCTCGATGATCCGAGGCTTGGTCAGTGCCACGAATGCCTTGACACGGGCCCCGAATGGGCGATGGCCCCCTGGGCTCGGAGTCAAGGCGACCCCTGCGGGTCGGGACTCGACGGCCGTCACGCACACCCCTGACAGAGAAATCCCAGCAAGCTCCGGGCATGAAGGCCCAGTAAAGACTTGCGCGAACCAGACCACTGTAGACGTTGGGGACAGGGCGTCCTTCTCGGGGGTGGGGTCGTGTTGATGTGGCGTGACGGGTTGCCGCGGCACATCGGTACGGCACCGCCCCCGCCGGCCGGGGCACAGGCGGCCACGCCTTCGCACATCTCCGGGGAACGTCTGGCGCGGACCACTCGCACAGATGTACTCCGGCGCACTCAGGAGAGGACTCAGTAGTGACTCAGCGCGCTCACCGGAGGTCTCAGCAGTGGCCCAGGACGCTCATCGGAGGCCTCAGGAGTGAGCCCGCACGCTCATCGGAGTGAGCCCATCGGTGAGCCCGCGCGCTCATACGGGAGGCGGATTCGGCAGGCCGCCCGCACCCTGGAAGGAGCCGGAAAACACGGGTGCCGACGGGGGTAGGCTCGACGACGCCCGGTGCGGTAACAGTCACCGGCTTACGACAGTGGAGAGGAGCCCTGACTCAGGGTGAGCACCAAGCCGACCACCACAGACCTCCAGTGGACCGAATTGGACCAGCGGGCCGTGGACACCGTCCGTGTCCTGGCCGCGGACGCCGTACAGAAGGTCGGAAACGGCCACCCGGGTACGGCGATGAGCCTGGCTCCCGCCGCGTACACCATCTTCCAGAAGGTGATGCGGCACGACCCCGCCGACGCGGAGTGGACCGGCCGTGACCGGTTCGTGCTCTCGGCGGGCCACAGCAGCCTGACCCTCTACATCCAGCTCTACCTGGCCGGGTACGGCCTGGAGCTCGATGACCTGAAGGCGTTCCGTACCTGGGGCTCGAAGACCCCGGGGCACCCGGAGTACGGCCACACCACCGGTGTGGAGACGACCACCGGTCCGCTGGGCCAGGGTGTCGCCAACGCGGTGGGCATGGCCATGGCCGCCCGCTACGAGCGCGGTCTGTTCGACCCGGAGGCGGCCCCCGGCACCTCCCCGTTCGATCACATGGTGTGGGCCGTCGCCGGTGACGGCTGCCTCCAGGAGGGCATCTCCGCGGAGGCGTCGTCGCTGGCCGGGCACCAGAAGCTGGGCAACCTGGTCCTGCTGTGGGACGACAACCACATCTCGATCGAGGGCGACACGGAGACCGCGGTCTCCGAGGACACCCTCAAGCGCTACGAGGCGTACGGCTGGCACGTCCAGCGTGTCGAGCAGCTGCCCAGCGGTGACCTGGACCCGGCGGGCCTGTACAAGGCGCTGCTGGCCGCCAAGGCCGAGACCGGGCGCCCCTCGTTCATCGCGGCCCGCTCGATCATCGCCTGGCCCGCCCCCGGTGCGCAGAACACCGAGGCCGCGCACGGCTCGGCGCTCGGCGACGACGAGGTCGCCGCGACCAAGCGCGTGCTGGGCTTCGACCCGGAGAAGACCTTCGAGGTCGCCGACGAGGTCATCGCGCACACCCGCCGGGCACTGGACCGCGGCCGCGAGGCCAGGGCCGAGTGGGAGAAGACCTTCGCCGCCTGGCGCACCGCCAGCCCGGAGCGCGCCGCCGAGTTCGACCGGATCTCCGCGGGCGAGCTGCCCGAGGGCTGGGAGGACAAGCTCCCCGTCTTCGAGCCCGGCAAGGGTGTCGCCACCCGTGCCGCCTCCGGCAAGGTCCTCCAGGCGCTGGGTGACATCGTGCCCGAGCTGTGGGGCGGCTCCGCCGACCTCGCGGGCTCGAACAACACCACGATCGACAAGACGTCGTCGTTCCTCCCGGCCGGCAACCCGCTGCCGGGCGCGGACCCGTACGGCCGCACGATCCACTTCGGTATCCGCGAGCACGCCATGGCCGCGGCCATGAACGGCATCGCGCTGCACGGCAACACCCGTATCTACGGCGGCACCTTCCTGGTGTTCTCCGACTACATGCGCAACGCCGTGCGCCTGTCCGCGCTGATGCACCTGCCGGTCACCTACGTGTGGACGCACGACTCGATCGGCCTGGGCGAGGACGGCCCGACCCACCAGCCCGTGGAGCACCTGGCCTCGCTGCGCGCCATCCCGGGCCTGAACGTGGTCCGCCCGGCCGACGCCAACGAGACCTCCCTCGCCTGGCGCGAGATCCTGCGCCGCTACACCAAGGTGTTCGGCAAGGGCGCCCCGCACGGGCTCGCGCTGACCCGTCAGGGCGTGCCGACGTACGAGGCGAACGAGAACGCGGTCAAGGGCGGCTACGTGCTCTTCGAGGCCGAGGGCGGCGCGCCCGAGGTCGTCCTGATCGGCACCGGTTCCGAGGTCCACCTCGCCGTCGAGGCACGCGAGGAACTCCAGGCCGCCGGCATCCCGGCCCGTGTCGTGTCGATGCCGTGTGTCGAGTGGTTCGAGGAACAGGACCAGGCATACAAGGACAGCGTCCTGCCGCCGTCGGTGAAGGCCCGCGTCGCGGTCGAGGCCGGCATCGGCCTGACCTGGTACCGGTACGTCGGCGACGCCGGCCGGATCGTCTCCCTGGAGCACTTCGGCGCCTCCGCCGACGCCAAGGTCCTCTTCCGCGAGTTCGGCTTCACCGGCGAGGCCGTCGCGGCCGCCGCCCGGGAATCTCTCGCCGCCGTCACGCGCTGACGCCGTTATACGACTAGTAGGAGATGCAATTCTCATGACAGACGCACTCAAGCGCCTCTCCGACGAGGGCGTGGCGATCTGGCTCGACGACCTCTCGCGCAAGCGGATCACCTCGGGCAACCTCGCCGAGCTGATCGACCAGAGCCACGTCGTGGGTGTCACGACCAACCCCTCGATCTTCCAGAAGGCGATCTCGCACGGCGACGGTTACGAGCAGCAGCTCACCGACCTCGCCACCCGCAAGGTCACCGTGGACGAGGCCATCCGCATGATCACCACGGCGGACGTCCGTGACGCCGCCGACATCCTGCGTCCGGTGTTCGACACCACGGACGGCCAGGACGGCCGGGTCTCCATCGAGGTCGACCCGCGTCTGGCCCACCACACGGCCGCCACGGTCGCCGAGGCCAAGCAGCTGGCCTGGCTGGTGGACCGGCCGAACACGCTCATCAAGATCCCGGCGACGAAGGCCGGTCTGCCGGCGATCACCGAGGTCATCGGCAAGGGCATCAGCGTCAACGTCACGCTGATCTTCTCGCTGGAGCGCTACCGCGAGGTCATGGACGCCTACCTGGCGGGCCTGGAGAAGGCGAAGGCCGCGGGCCTGGACCTCTCCAAGATCCACTCGGTGGCCTCCTTCTTCGTGTCCCGTGTGGACACCGAGATCGACAAGCGGCTCGACGCCGTCGGCACCGACGAGGCCAAGGCCCTCAAGGGCAAGGCCGCTCTCGCCAACGCCCGGCTCGCCTACCAGGCGTTCGAGGAGGTCTTCTCCTCGGACCGCTGGGCCGCGCTGGACAAGGCGCACGCCAACAAGCAGCGTCCGCTGTGGGCCTCCACCGGTGTGAAGGACCCCGCGTACAAGGACACGCTGTACGTGGACGACCTGGTCGCCCCCGGCACGGTGAACACCATGCCCGAGGCCACCCTGGACGCCACCGCGGACCACGGGCAGATCACGGGCAACACCATCGCCGGCACCTACGGGCAGGCCCGCGCCGAGCTCGACGCCGTCGGGAAGCTGGGTGTCTCGTACGACGACGTCGTCCAGCTGCTGGAGGACGAGGGCGTCGAGAAGTTCGAGGCCGCCTGGATCGACCTGCTCAACTCGACCGAGGCAGAGCTCAAGCGCCTCGCCCCTTCGGAGGGCTGACCACTTTGTCTGGTGTTCCCGGAGCCAACCCGCTCCGTGACGCCCAGGACCGACGGCTCCCGCGCATCGCGGGGCCGTCGGGCCTGGTCATCTTTGGCGTCACGGGCGATTTGTCCCGTAAGAAGCTGATGCCCGCCGTCTACGACCTGGCCAACCGCGGCCTGCTGCCGCCGGGCTTCTCGCTCATCGGTTTCGCGCGCCGCGAGTGGCAGGACGAGGACTTCGCGCAGGAGGTTCACGACGCCGTCAAGCAGCACGCCCGTACCGAGTTCCGCGAAGAGGTCTGGCAGCAGCTCATCCAGGGGATGCGCTTCGTCCAGGGCAACTTCGACGACGACGAGGCCTTCGAGACCCTGAAGGCGACGATCCAGGAGCTCGACCAGGCGCAGGGGACGGGCGGCAACTTCGCCTTCTACCTCTCCGTGCCGCCGAAGTTCTTCCCCAAGGTCGTCCAGCAGCTCAAGAAGCACGGGCTCGCGGACCAGAAGGAGGGCTCCTGGCGGCGTGCCGTCATCGAGAAGCCCTTCGGTCACGACCTGAAGAGCGCGCAGGAGCTCAACCAGCTCGTGCACGACGTCTTCCCGCCCAACGAGGTCTTCAGGATCGACCACTACCTGGGCAAGGAGACGGTCCAGAACATCCTGGCGCTGCGCTTCGCCAACACGATGTTCGAGCCGATCTGGAACCGGTCCTACGTCGACCACGTCCAGATCACGATGGCCGAGGACATCGGCATCGGCGGCCGGGCCGGCTACTACGACGGTATCGGCGCCGCCCGTGACGTCATCCAGAACCACCTGCTCCAGCTGCTGGCGCTGACCGCGATGGAGGAGCCCGGCTCCTTCCACCCGAAGGCCCTGGTCGCCGAGAAGCTCAAGGTCCTCACGGCCGTCGAGCTGCCCGACGACCTCGGCAAGCACACCGTGCGCGGTCAGTACGCGCACGCGTGGCAGGGCGGCGAGGAAGTCCTCGGGTATCTGGAGGAGGACGGTATCGACCCCAAGTCGAAGACCGACACCTTCGCCGCGATCAAGCTCACGGTCAACAACCGCCGCTGGGCGGGCGTGCCGTTCTACCTCCGCACCGGAAAGCGGCTCGGCCGCCGGGTCACGGAGATCGCGGTCGTCTTCAAGCGCGCCCCGTACCTCCCGTTCGAGTCCGGGGCGACGGAGGAGCTGGGCGGCAACGCCCTGGTCATCCGGGTCCAGCCGGACGAGGGTGTGACCGTGCGCTTCGGCTCCAAGGTGCCCGGCACCTCCATGGAGGTCCGGGACGTGACGATGGACTTCGCCTACGGCGAGTCCTTCACCGAGTCCAGCCCGGAGGCCTACGAGCGGCTCATCCTCGATGTGCTGCTCGGCGACGCCAACCTCTTCCCCCGCCACCAGGAGGTCGAACTCTCCTGGAACATCCTCGACCCGATCGAGGAGTACTGGGACAAGCACGGCAAGCCCGCGCAGTACCCGGCGGGCACCTGGGGCCCGGCCGAGGCGGACGAGATGCTCGCACGAGACGGACGGAGCTGGCGCCGGCCATGAAGATCGATCTCACGGAAACCACTTCCAGCAAGATCAACCAGGCGCTGGTGTCGGCCCGTCGTGCCATCGGCACCCCGGCGATCGGCATGGTGCTCACGCTGGTCATCGTCACCGACGAGGAGAACGCCTACGACGCGCTCAAGTCGGCGGGCGACGCCTCGCGCGAGCACCCCTCGCGGATCATCGCGGTGATCAAGCGGGTCAGCCGTTCGCCGCGCAGCCGTCGCGACGCCCGGCTGGACGCCGAGGTCCGGGTCGGCTCCGACGCGGGCACCGGTGAGACCGTGGTGCTGCGGCTCCACGGCGAACTCGCCAACCACGCCCAGTCGGTGGTCCTGCCGCTGCTGCTGCCCGACGCACCCGTCGTGGTGTGGTGGCCCGAGGCCGCGCCCGCCGATCCGGCGAAGGACCCGCTGGGCGCGCTCGCCCAGCGCCGGATCACGGACGCCTACTCGGCGGAGCACCCGGGCGACGAGCTGGCGGTACGCGCCAAGTCGTACACCCCCGGTGACACCGATCTGTCCTGGACCCGGATCACGCCCTGGCGCTCGATGCTGGCGGCCGCGCTCGACCAGCAGTCCGTGCAGGTCGTCTCGGCGACGGTCGAGGGCGAGTCCGAGAACCCGAGCTGCGAGCTGCTGGCCATGTGGCTCGCGGACCGGCTCCAGATCCCGGTCGAGCGGACCATGTCCGGCGGCCCGGGTCTGACGGCTGTCCGGATGGAGACCAAGGAGGGCACGATCGTGCTCGACCGGGCCGACGGCTCGCTGGCCACGCTCTCCATGGTGGGACAGCCGGACCGCGCGGTGGCGCTCAAGCGCCGGGAGACCGCGGAGCTGCTCGCCGAGGAGCTGCGCCGGCTCGACCCGGACAACACCTACGCGTCCTCGGTGAAGTTCGGCGTGGACCGGCTCGGGGAGGCGGCGAAGCCGAAGGCGGCGGCGTCCGCGTCGTCGGCCGCTCCCGCCACGAAGAAGACGGCCGCGCCCGCGAAGAAGGCGGCGTCGAAGTGAGTGTCGTCCCGCAGCTCGTCGTGCACCGCGACAAGGAGCTGATGGCGCAGGCCGCGGCGGCCCGGCTGATCACGAAGATCGTGGACGCCCAGGCCGCGCGCGGTCACGCCTCGGTGGTGCTCACCGGCGGTCGCAACGGCAACGGCCTGCTGGCCGCACTCGCCGGTGCGCCCGCCCGGGACGCGGTCGACTGGTCGCGGCTCGACCTGTGGTGGGGCGACGAGCGGTTCCTGCCGGAAGGCGATCCGGAACGCAATGTCACGCAGGCCCGCGAGGCCCTGCTGGACTCGGTGCCGCTGGACCCGTCCCGGGTGCACGCGATGCCCGCGTCGGACGGTCCGTACGGCCAGGACGTGGACGCGGCAGCGGCCGCGTACGCCGCCGAACTGGCCGCCGCGGCCGGTCCGGAGGACCACGGACCGGTGCCGGTGTTCGATGTGCTGATGCTGGGCGTCGGTCCCGACACCCATGTCGCCTCGCTCTTCCCGGAGCTGCCGGCGGTACGGGAGACCGAGCGCACCGTCGTCGGTGTGCACGGGGCTCCCAAGCCGCCGCCCGTCCGTGTCTCGCTCACGCTGCCCGCGATCCGGGCGGCGCGTGAGGTGTGGCTGCTCGCCGCGGGCGAGGACAAGGCGGAGGCGGCGGAGATCGCGCTGTCGGGGGCCGGGGAGGTCCAGGCCCCGGCGGCGGGCGCGTACGGCCGCAGCCGCACACTGTGGCTGCTGGACGCGGCGGCGGCCTCGCGGCTGCCGCGTGCCCTGTACCCGCCTGCGTCCGCCTGACCGTACGCCGTCGGTGCTCCTCCCGGGCCCGGTCCGCTCCTCGGAACGGACCGGGCCCGGGACGTGAAAGGCTCGGCCCATGCGGATCGGCAGCGTGGTGATGGGTGCGTCGGACGTCCGGCGAGCGGCGGCCTTCTGGAAGGCCGCGCTCGGGTACGTCGAGCGGGAGCCGTCGACCGACGACTGGGTGGTGCTGGTCCCGGCCGAGGGGCCCGGGGCGGGCGTCTCGCTGGGCCGCAGCGACGTCCCGGTGCAGGAGGTCCCCCGGGTCCACCTCGACCTGTACACCGAGGAGCAGGACGCCGAGGTGGCGCGGCTGCTCGCCCTCGGGGCGGTGGAGACCGACTGGAAGCTCTACCCGGACGACCCCGACTTCGTGGTCCTCGCGGACCCCAACACTCCTGACTACCGGTTCTGACGATACGCGCACGTCAGCGCCAACGACAGAGCCCCGCACGGCACTTGGCCGCGCGGGGCGTTTTGCTGTCTGTGTGCCCGTCTACGGAGTGCGTAGCTCGCCCTCGGGGGTCGGGTCCGCGCCGAGCTTCACGGCATGTTCGGGGCAGGCGTAGAGGGTCGTTCCAGGGCCGCTGGTGCTCTGAATCCAGCGGACCGGAACCGGGGCGCGCGTGACGGCCTTGCACGCGATACACAGCGCCACGTGACCCGCGAGGGTTACCGGGAACAGTTCGTCGGCGGTCACGCCGCTACCCCCCTGACGCGTGTCCCGGACGCGTGTGATGTTGATGGTGGGGAAGTCGTAGTCCACGCCGATTTCGGAGAACGCGGCGGCCCACCACCGTTCGCGCTGTTCCGGGGTGAGCGAGCGAGTTTCCTTGACTACGACGCCCCGAAACCGCCGTATCAGCAGATCGCGGCGGAGATCATCCGGGATATCGAGTCGGGCAGGCTCGCCGTAGACCGCCCGATCCCCTCGGAGTCGTCATTGATCCAGCGGTGGGGTGTGGCACGGGACACCGCCCGCCGCGCGGTGCGGCACTTGCGGGAACTCGGGTACGTCTACACCGTGCCGCAGCGGGGCACGTACGTGCGCGACCGCAGCGAGGATGAGCACCAGGACGCGCAGTAGCCCCGTCCGCGCGCCACGGGGGCAGCACACGGACGGGGCTTAACTCGGGGAGCCGGCGCGTCACGTGCCGCACCGGTCCCCCTCATCCCTCGCGGCTACTTGCGCGGTCTCCGCGAGGGGCCTTGCACCCGTTCCGGTCTCGACCTGCCCAAGGGTGACCCGGACCGAAACGGGCGTCTCCACCTGCCCCCGCAGGGCTAGGGTCGATCTATGGACGCGCCTTACGTGAACGCCGATGACATCGACCATCCGGCGTGCGGTATCTGTCCCTCAAAGCGACTTCCCCGGTCCGGGTTCGTGGTCTACGACCGGCCGAACCGGGAATGCCCCTTTAACCCAGACGACGGATACCGCTACGCCCCGGATGGGGTGCCCGCCTGCGTCCACCCCCACAAGGTGGGGCTAGAGCCCGAGAAGTTCGCGCCCGCGCCGGAACCGCCGGCACTGGACGAGCCCGAACCGGTTCCGGCTAAGCGGCGGTGGTGGCGTCGGAGCTGAGCGGGATGGACACCTTCTGACCCCGATCGGTGACGCCGATACCGGCGTACACCCTGTCCAGCACCGTGCGGCGGCGCTCGGCCTCGTCGGCGGGAATCCAGTACCGCTCATCGACGGACCCAAACGCCGCCTTGTACGCCTGGTGCGTCCAGTCGCCGGAGTCCCACGGGGTGTCGTTCACGTGCTCGTTGACCGTTGAGTGAACGAACAGGTGGCCCGTGCGCCGCTGGATGCGGGACAAGGCCGTGAACTGCGCACACAGCGCATGGCATGTCACATCCACCGGGACCAGGACGGGGATCTCGGCGGCCAGCTCGTCGCCGGTCATCTCGTAGACGGCCGACTTGAGCGCCATCACCCGCAGGGCGTCAGCGAGCAGCGGCCGCGCGTCGCGGGACACGTCGAACTCGATCACGAGCGGCCCGCCGTAGAAGTCGTCCCAGTCGGACGAGTAGGCGGCGCATCCCTCCATGACCGTCTTCATCTCGCTGTCGGCGTGCCACGCCGTGTGGATTTCCCGTGCACGCTCGGCCACTTTCTCGGGGGCCGGACGGGTCAGCGTTGAGGTTGCCACTTGCACTCTCCTTGTCGGTCGTGCACTACGGGAACCCGATCCAAGTGCCCTATGTCTTCACGCTGTTGGCAATTGGGGCGGGGGACTGCACCGCCCCACCGGACCGCTCGGGCAGGGCAGCCAGAAAGGAAGTGTCCAGCGGGGCGGAGATCAAAGGCGGCCGGTAGCAGCCAGCGCGGGGATCGCCGTGGCGAGCACGGCGACCGTGAACACGAACACGGACCATCCGAACCGGCGTACGTTCCTCACTCGGCTCCCCGGAGCGGCACACAGTGGGGGCAGTGGTCGTGACGCTGGTTCGGCGGATGCGCCGGGCCAGGCAGATGGATCACGCCGGAAGCGCTGACCGCTCCGCCGTACTGCGACCACCAGCCGGCCGGAGAGTCCGCGTACGGCCCGTTGGGGTCGCCTACGAGGCTGACTGGCTCCGGAGCCGGGAGAAGCCGCGCACGACTCTGCGGCTTTACGGGGGCACTCACGCGTGCTCGTCCGCGAGGTGGCGGCGCAACCGCACGTTGCAGTCGCTCACGCGGCTGCCGTCACCGTTTACCTTGGCGTGGCCCCGGTCCATGGCGACCTTGTCGCAGTGCGCGCATCCCGGTACCGGCTGCGGGTCTGCCTCCAGCCTCAACGGGAGGTTCACGGGGTTCCCCATGACCGTCTGCGCGTGCTTCTCCATGCTCGGACCCTCCTTGCGGCGCCATCCCTTGCGGTGGCTGTGCTCGCACTAGGCAACCGCCCGACCACGCACAGCGGTACCGTTGGGAAGAGGGCGGGAGTTAAGAGCGTTAAGCGGTGACAGCACGGGAGTTGGGGCCAGTGATGACACGACAGCCGAACGCCGGACTTGAGCGGCTGTACCGCGAGAGCGGGTGGACCCTGCGGCAGTTCGCCCAAGAGGTCAACCGCATCGGAACCGAGCGCGGCACCCCTCTCAAGTACCAACAGCCGTCAGTGCACCAGTGGTTGAGCGGCCACCTGCCGAAGGAAACTGTCCGACCGCTGATTCTGGAAGCGCTCGCCCGGAGACTGCTCCGTCCCATCACGCACGCCGATGCAGGATTCCCGGTACTCCCGGAAGAGTCCAACAGCCACCTGACTACCGTTGAAGGGCTGGTAGACCTCGGGAGGCAAGACATGGAACCCTCACGTCGTAGCGTCCTGAGTGCGGGACTGTTCTCCGTGGCCCTTACCGTCCCTGGATGGCCGGATGTTGTGGGGCGTATGGAAGCGGTTCGGTCTGGAAAGACCCAACGCATAGGGATGGCCGATGTAAACATGGTCATCGCTATGACGGAGCGTGTATCTGATTTGGACGACCAATTCGGAGGTCGGCACGCTCGCCCAATGGCTGCGGCATTCCTCGTAAACACGGTTGCCCCCTACCTTCGAGCCAACGCAACAGAGGAAGTCCGCAAGGCGATGCTATCGGCGGCTTCCGATCTCTGCTATCTCACCGGATACATGGCCGTGGACGAAGGCGTCCACGGCCTGGCGCAACAGTATTACCTGAAAGCGCTAGAACTGGCGGGTACTTCGGAAGATCACCTCACGTATTGCACAACCCTGCGAGGAATGAGCGTTCAGGCCGTTGATCTGCGCCACGGAAAGACCGCGATGCGTCTTGCTGACGCTGCCGCGTCTGCATCTCCGCAGGCTGGTCCTAGAATGCGTGCCTTTCTGGCGGGGCAGCAAGCGCACGCCTCCGCACAGCTTGGCGAGCGCACGAGGGCGCTCATGTATCTGCGAGAGGCCGAAGTAGCGATGGAAAAGGCCGAATCCCAGACTAAGACGTTCGGCTCTTACAACCCGTCCTCTCTGACCTATCACGCAGGGCAGGTTCGTTACGAACTAGGCGATATCAAGGGGTCAGTAAAAGACTTGGAGGAATCCGATAAGCTGCGGCACAGCTCGTTCAAGAGGAATCGGATTCGCTATCTTTCCATGCTTGCCGAACGTCAGCTAGAGATCGGCCATCTCGAAAGCGCGTGTGCCACCTGGGTCAAAGTCGTGGAAATTTACCCCGACGTCCAATCGGGGCAGTGCGATAAAGCCATGTCCGCGATGCAGGCTCGAATTCGCCCCTATCTCAAGAACCAGACTGCTCGCAGCCTTTACGAGCGCGCACGCCTCGTTTCCCCGCCATCGGTTATTGCCTAAGCTTCAAAGAGAAAGCCCCCGCGCCCATCATTCAATATCGAACGATGCACACGGGGCGGGTGTTGCTGTTAAATCAGACGGAGGTCACCCCCGCAAGAATGCCTCAATGAGCCACGTGAGTTCTTTGCCTCCCTGCCGCTCAGGGTCGGAAGGAGAGGGGGAGTACCCCCCTGGTCAGAACGGCGGGCGTTCGTTCGCCTCGCGCCGTGACCGTGCTTCTGCGGCGAACCCGCCCGGGCTGGTTGCGCGCAGTCTCGCGGTTGTGACACGCGACGCACAGCGGACGCAGATGCTTCGCAGCATCAGGACTCGGTTCGCCCCGAGCAATCAACTCGCGGCGCGACAAGGGGAAATGGTCCGCAACGTTCGCCGCCCGACCGCACAGCACGCACCACGGGTTCGCGTACAGGTACGCCCGCCGGACGCGCTGCCAACGGATTGTGTACACCGCACCACCACGCGACGCACGGTCCTGGTTCGCTTCCCTGCTGTGCTGCGGGCAGCGGCCACCACGGGGGGGGTCAGCTCGGGGCACCCGGGGACAGAGCACGGGGGGCGGGGTCGTCGGGGCATGGGGCACCTTCACGGGGGGACATCCAAGAATCTTTTCTCTGAAATCGCTATATCGATAATGTGGCGAGCATTCCGGGGTGTCCTTGCGGTTCGCTTGGTGCATGACGAAGCAGAGCGACGCTCCCGCCTTTGAACTCCGCTGCGGCGGACTACACCTGACCATTCAGCGCATCCCCGGATGGCTGGTGGCAGCCCTCGCCACCGCCACGGGAAGCGGACTCGCCGCATGGTTTACGTCACAGTAGGGCGCGCTACATGCCCGGTAGCCCCGCTGTCAGCTCGGTGTACTCATCACACCTTTGTGGGGATTGCAGGGAACTGAGATTCCATCACCCCCAGCAACGGGCGCAAACAGGACAGTACTGTCCGAGGGCGGGACGGTCGAACGGGGCTATCTTGCTCGCCGACACGTCAAGGTCTACGGCCTCGCGGAGCGCGTCACCGGACCCAGAGTCGATGTTGAGTTCTGCCGCAACCTTGTCGTCGGCCGCGCGCTGCCGCTCGGGGCTGGTGGTCTCGTCGGTCAGGACGGACAGGCGCACGCACCGCACACCCCGCAGGGTCCGCGTTTCGTAGACCGTGCCCGTGAGGGGGTTCCGGTGGTTGTGATTGGCCTCCATACTTTTTGTGGGGAGCGGGGGTTGCTTGCGCTCTCTGTTCTCCATGGAACTGGTAGGGACCGAGGGGGTTCCGCTACCCGGCTTGACCAGCGTCGATGGCACCATGTCCGCACTCCAGAACGTCTAGTTCTGAGTGTTGGGAGACACCGAGGGCAACCGGTTCTGCGTCATCGACACCACACACGGCTGACCCGGCCCCTCACTCCCCGGGCCGGACCCGCTCCAGGAAGGGCTCCAGCAGCCCCGGGACGGCCTCGGACGCGAAGGTGAGCCCTTCGGAGGCGTCGGCGTCGTGCACCGTGTACGCGCCAGCTCCCGCGGCCGTCGTCGCGGTGACGTTCAGCACCCCGGCCCGTCGCTGGAAGTACGACTGCCGGACCGTCCAGCCGATCACCCCGGCCCGCTCCAGCGCGGCCGTGGAGCGGCGCAGGGAACCCGAGCGGGTCACCAGGTAGCCGCCGCTGAGGGCGTGGCCGAGGCCGCGGTAGGCGTCACGCGCCACGAGTACGCCGGCGGGCAGCCCGACGAGCGCGCAGCCGAACGCGGTCCACAGCAGGACGGGAGTCAGCAGGGCGCCGAGCAGGGCCTGGACCAGAACGGGTACCAGGACCGCCCAGTACACCCGGCGCAGGCGCCGGGTGCGCGCGGCGGGCGGATGCGCGGTCAGTGCCGCACCGGTCGGGGACACCTCCTCGCGCAGCACCGCGGCGGCGGCCTCGTCGGCGACCTGCCGGGGCGCGGCGGGCAGCAGGGTGTTGTGGTCGCCGCGCTCCTCCTCGTCGTCCTTGGCCAGTCCGGTGGTGATGGCGTCGACCCGGGCGGCGCCCAGCAGCCGGACGCCCAGCGGCTCGACGAGATCGACACCGCGCAGCCGCCGTTCCTCGATGGAGACGGACCGGGAGGTGAGCAGTCCGCGCCGGATGCGCAGCGTGCCGCCCGGTTCGCGTTCGAGGCGGTAGTTCCACCACATCTCGACCCAGAGGCCCAGCGCGCCGACGACTCCGGCGAGCGTGGCGGCGAGGGCGAGGAGCACGATCACGGAGAGCAGGGAGAAGTCCCGGAGCCGGTCGCCGGCCCATTCGATGACCTGGCCCTGTGCGCCGAACCAGTCGCTGACCTGGAGTACCGCTCCGGCCGCCGCGCCGCCGAGTGCGGGTGCGACGAACGAGACCGGTGCGTAACGGATCCAGCGCGGGTCGAGCGTGGCCAGCTCGCCCTCGCGGTGGCCTCCGGACGCTTCGGTGCGGCCGCGTTCCAGGAGCGCGCGGCGCAGCCGTTCGCCCTCGGCGCGCAGGACCGGGTCGAGTTCGAGGGTGGAGTCCTCGCCGCTGTGCTCACCGGTGCCGATCCGGACGGTGACCAGGCCGAGGACGCGCTGGAGCGGGTGAGCGGTGAGGTCGACGCTGCGGATGCGTTCCCGGGCCAGGGAGCGCTTCCTGACGATCAGCAGACCGGTATGGAGCTCGACCCGGTCGGCGCCGACGCGGTAGCGGGTGCGGCGACGGCGTACGTAGTCGGCACCGGCGCTGCCCGCGACCAGCAGGACGGCGCCCGCCAGGACCCAGACGACGGCGGTGGCGAACCCGAACCGTCCCGAGAGCCCGAGCGTGGTCGGCACGGCAGCCCCGGCCGCCACGCCGGCCGTGACGAGGGCGGTGGCCAGGACCGTACGCCGGTCGAGGCGGCGCCATTCGACGACGGACGACCCGCTGCCGGCCACACCGTCGGGGGCATCCAGGGAGTCCGGGACGCCCGGGGTTTCCGGGTCGTCCCGGGCGCCCGGGGTCTCCGGTGCGGGGTGCGCCGTGCTCATGTGGCGTCGCCGGGGGTGTCCTGGGTGATCCGGGTCAGCCGCTCGGCGAGCTCGGCCGCCAGTTCGTGGTCGAGGCCCTCGATCCGGACGGCCCCCTTGGCCGAGGCGGTGGTGACGGTGACCGTGGCGAGCCGGCAGAGCTGTTCGAGGGGGCCGCGCACGGTGTCCACGGTCTGGATCCGGGACATCGGCGCGATCCGCCACTCCTGCCACAGCACCCCCGTCCGCACGTACACCGCCGCGTCGGTGACCTCCCAGCGATGGGTGCGGAACCACCAGAGGGGGACGAGGACGGCGCAGCCGATGCCGATGACCGCGAGAACCGCGGCGGGCAGCAGCAGCCAGAACCGGGCGGACTCGATGAACGCGCCCAGCACCGCCAGAACCACCACCGGCACCGCGGTCAGCAGCAGCCACTGCGCCCGCCACCAGCCGACGGCCCGCGGGTCCGGTGTGTGCGCCGGAGACCGCAGCCGTACCGCCCCCTCCCCCGTGGCCACGGACTCAGCGCCCCCGCAGCTCGCGGTAGGCGGCGACGAGCGCGGCGGTCGAACTGTCCAGCTGTTCGGCGCCCTTGCCCTCGGTCAGCACCGGCTCGATCCGCTTGGCGAGGACCTTGCCGAGCTCGACACCCCACTGGTCGAAGGAGTCGATGTTCCAGATGGCGCCCTGGACGAACACCTTGTGCTCGTACAGCGCGATCAGCTGGCCGAGCACGGACGGAGTCAGCCGGTCGGCGAGGATCGTCGTCGTCGGGTGGTTGCCCCGGAACGTCTTGTGCGGCACCAGCTCTTCGGGAACGCCCTCGGCGCGCACCTCGTCGGGTGTCTTGCCGAAGGCCAGCGCCTGGGTCTGGGCGAAGAAGTTGGCCATCAGCAGGTCGTGCTGGGCGACCAGGCCGGGCAGCAGGGCCTCGACCGGCTCGGCGAAGCCGATGAAGTCGGCCGGGATGACCTTGGTGCCCTGGTGGATCAACTGGTAGTAGGCGTGCTGCCCGTTGGTGCCGGGGGTACCCCAGACGACCGGACCGGTCTGCCAGTCGACCGGATTGCCGTCCCGGTCCACGGACTTGCCGTTGGACTCCATGTCGAGCTGCTGCAAGTACGCCGTGAACTTGGACAGATAGTGGCTGTAGGGCAGCACCGCGTGCGACTGCGCGTCGAAGAACGCGCCGTACCAGACACCGAGCAGGCCCAGCAGCAGCGGGGCGTTCTCCTCGGCGGGGGCGGTGCGGAAGTGCTCGTCGACGAGGTGGAAGCCGTCGAGCATCTCGCGGAACCGGTCCGGCCCGATGGCGATCATCAGCGAGAGGCCGATGGCGGAGTCGTACGAGTAGCGGCCGCCGACCCAGTCCCAGAACTCGAACATGTTGGCGGTGTCGATGCCGAAGTCGGAGACCTTCTCGGCGTTCGTCGACAGGGCCACGAAGTGCTTGGCCACCGCGTCCTGACCCGCCCTCAGCCCGGTCAGCAGCCAGTCGCGTGCCGAGGTGGCGTTGGTGATCGTCTCGATCGTGGTGAAGGTCTTCGACGCGATGACGAAGAGCGTCTCGGCCGGGTCGAGGTCGTGCACGGCCTCGTGCAGGTCGGCACCGTCGACGTTGGAGACGAAGCGGACGGTGAGCGAGCGGTCCGTGAAGGAGCGCAGCACCTCGTAGGCCATGGCGGGGCCGAGGTCGGAGCCGCCGATGCCGATGTTGACGATGTTCTTGATCGGCCTGCCGGTGTGGCCGGTCCACTCGCCGGACCTGACGCGGTCGGAGAAGGCGGCCATCCTGTCGAGCACCGCGTGCACGGCGGGCACCACGTTCTCGCCGTCGACCTCGATCACGGCGTCGCGCGGGGCGCGGAGCGCGGTGTGCAGGACGGCCCGGTCCTCGGTGGTGTTGATCTTGTCGCCGCGGAACATCGCGTCCCGCAGTTCGGCGACACCGGTGGCCCCGGCGAGCTCACGGAGGAGCCCGAGCGTCTCGTCGGTGACCAGGTGCTTGGAGTAGTCGACGTACAGATCGCCGACCTTCAGGGTGTATCCGGTGCCGCGCTCCGGATCGTCCGCGAACAGCTCGCGCAGCTGGGTCGCCCCGAGCTGCTCACGGTGCTTGCCCAGCGCGGTCCATTCCGGCGTCTGGTTGAGCCTGGTACGGCTTTGTGCGTTCATCCCGGACATCAGCCCACTTCTTCTCGTAACCGCAGTTCCCCGCTGCCCCTCCAACTTAATTGATCAGCGCGGCGGACGGGACGAGGGCGGGCTGTGGCACGACGGAAGCGTTCCGGCCGGACACCCTGGGGGTGTCCGGCCGGTGAACAACTTCTGCGGAGCCACGCGAGGTTTCAGATCTCGCCGCGGAGTTTGGCGAGGGCTTCGGCGAGGATGGCCTCGCCGTCCGCGTCACTGCGACGCTCCCGCACGTACGCCAGATGCGTCTTGTACGGCTCGGTGCGCGGCGGGTCCGGCGGGCTGTCCCGGTCCTGGCCGGCCGGGAATCCACAGCGCGGGCAGTCCCAGGTCTCCGGTACCTGCGCGTCATGGGCGAAGCTCGGCTGCGTCTCGTGCCCGTTCGAGCACCAGAAGGAGATGCGGGCCCGTGGCGCGGACTCGCCGCGCTCGGCCTCCCCCATCGGCCCCGCTCCGACCCGGCTTCCCCGGATCGCGTTGCCACTTGCCACGGTCGTAACTCCCTGCGTGATGGTGCTCGAAGATGCCCCAGTCTACGTAAGGCCCAACGCGCGTCCAGTGGTTGGAGTTACACCCTCACCGGAATCGCGTACGACGGGTCAGTTGTCCAGCTTGATGAGCAGACCAAGCACCACGATGCACGCGAACCAGGCCAGACCGACCACGACGGTGATCCGGTCGAGGTTGCGCTCGGCGACCGAGGAGCCGCCGACGGACGACTGCATGCCACCACCGAACATGTCGGAGAGACCGCCGCCCTTTCCCTTGTGCATCAGCACCAGCAGCATCAGCAGCAGGCTGAAGACGATCAGGGCGATCTCGAACGCCAAAACCACGGCTGGTCCCTACTTTCCGGAATTCCTGGACTGCTTATGCGAACAACGGGGGCCGGGAGGCTGTGCCTCCTGGCCCCCGCAAGGGTACGACGGATCCGCGCTAGCGCATACTCACTGGTCGCGGAAGCGGACGATCTTGACGAACTCGTCGGCGTCCAGTGCGGCGCCGCCGATCAGCGCGCCGTCCACATCGGGCTGCGCCATGATCGCGGCCACGTTGCCGGACTTCACCGAGCCGCCGTACTGGATACGGACCGCGTCGGCCAGCTCCTGCGAGTACAGCTCGGCGAGGCGGCCGCGGATCGCACCGCAGACCTCCTGCGCGTCCTCGGGGGTGGCGACCTCGCCGGTGCCGATGGCCCAGACCGGCTCGTACGCGATCACGATGGTCTCGGCCTGCTCGGCCGGGATGTCCTTCAGCCCGCCGTCGAGCTGCGCGAGCGTGTAGGAGACCTGGTCACCGGCCTTGCGGATGTCCAGGCCCTCACCGACGCAGAGGATCGGGGTCAGGCCGTGCTCGTACGCGGCCTTCACCTTGGCGTTGCAGACCTCGTCGGTCTCCGCGTGGTACTGGCGGCGCTCGCTGTGACCGACGGCGACGTAGGTGCACTTCAGCTTGGCGAGCATCGGGCCGGAGATCTCACCGGTGTACGCGCCGGATGCGTGCGCCGAGATGTCCTGGGCACCGTACTTGATCTTCAGCTTGTCGCCGTCGACCAGCGTCTGGACGGAGCGCAGGTCGGTGAAGGGCGGCAGGACGGCGACCTCTACGGCGTCGTAGTCCTTGTCGGCCAGGGCGAAGGCGAGCTTCTGGACGTGGGCGATGGCCTCGAGGTGGTTGAGGTTCATCTTCCAGTTGCCCGCCATCAGCGGGGTACGGGTGGTCATGAAAGGTCAGTCCTCCAGTGCGGCGAGGCCGGGAAGCGTCTTGCCCTCGAGGTATTCGAGGCTGGCGCCGCCACCGGTCGAGATGTGTCCGAACGCGTTCTCGTCGAAGCCCAGGATGCGGACAGCGGCGGCGGAGTCGCCACCGCCGACCACGCTGAAGCCCGAGGAGTCGACGAGGGCCTGGGCGACCGCCCGGGTGCCCTCGGCGAAATCGGGGTGCTCGAAGACGCCCATCGGGCCGTTCCAGAAGACGGTGGCCGCGTCGGCGAGCTTCGATGCGTAGAGCTTGTTGGTCTCCGGACCGTTGTCCAGCCCCATCTGGCCGGCCGGCATGGCGTCGGCGGCGACGGTGGCGGGGTGGGCCGGAGCCTTGGTCTTGAGGTCCGGGAACGCCGGCGCGACGACGACGTCGACGGGGAGCACGAACTCCACGCCCTTCTCCTCGGCGCGCTTGAGGTACTCCCGCACGGCCGGGATCTGGTCCTCCTGCAACAGCGAGCTGCCGACCTCGTGGCCCTGGGCCTTGAGGAAGGTGTACGCCATGCCGCCGCCGATGAGGATGCGGTCGGCGCGCTCCAGCAGGTGGTCGATGACGCCGAGCTTGTCGGAGACCTTGGCACCGCCGAGCACGACGGCGTAGGGCCGCCGCACGTCGTCGGTGAGCTTCTTCAGCACGCCGACCTCGGTGGCGATCAGGTCGCCCGCGGCGTGCGGAAGCCGGGCCGGGAGGTCGAAGACCGAGGCGTGCTTGCGGTGGACGGCCCCGAAGCCGTCGCCCACGTACAGGTCGGCGAGCTCGGCCAGCTGGTCGGCGAAGGCGCCGCGCTCGGCGTCGTCCTTCGAGGTCTCGCCGGCGTTGAAGCGGAGGTTCTCGATGACGGCGACCTTGCCGTCGGCGAGTGCGGCGACCGCGGCGCGGGCGGACTCGCCCACCGTGTCGGTCGCGAACGCCACGTCGGTCCCGAGCAGCTCACCGAGGCGGGCCGCCGCGGGGGCCAGCGAGAACGCCGGGTCCGGGGCGCCCTTCGGACGGCCCAGGTGCGAGGCGACGACGACCCGGGCGCCCGCCTCGGCGAGCTTGCGCACGGTCGGCTCGACGGCGCGGATACGGCCGTCGTCGGTGATGGTGGTCCCGCTGAGCGGCACGTTGAGGTCGGCGCGGACGAATACGCGCTTGCCGGTGACCCCTTCGGCGAGAAGTTCGTCGATCGTCTTCATCTGTCTGGACTCCTTGGAGGACGAGGGAGCATGCGACGGGGCCCGAACGGCGCTGCGTTGCGCTGTTCGAGCCCCGTGCTCACATCGAGGTGCCTGCCGATCCGAGGATCAGAGCTGGCCGCCGACGAAGACGGTCAGGTCGACGAGGCGGTTGGAGTAGCCCCACTCGTTGTCGTACCAGCCGAGGATCTTCACCGTGTTGCCCTCCTGGACCATGGTCAGGGAGGAGTCGAAGGTGCAGGACGACGGGTCGCTGACGATGTCCGAGGACACGATCGGGTCCTCGGTGTACGTCAGGAAGCCCTTGAGGTCGCCGTCGTCGGACGCCTTCTTGAACGCGGCGTTGACCTCGTCCTTGGTGACCTCGCGCTGCAGGGTCACGACGAGGTCGGTGGCGGAACCGGTCGGGACCGGGACACGCATCGCGATGCCGTCGAGCTTGCCCTTGAGCTGGGGCAGGACCAGGGCGGTGGCCTTGGCGGCACCCGTCGTGGTCGGAATGATGTTCTCCGCGGCGGCGCGGGCGCGACGCAGGTCGGAGTGCGGGAAGTCCAGGATCCGCTGGTCGTTCGTGTACGCGTGGACCGTCGTCATCAGACCCTTGACGATGCCGAAGTTCTCGTCGAGAACCTTGGCCATCGGCGCCACACAGTTGGTGGTGCAGGAGGCGTTGGAGATGACGTGGTGGTTGGCCGCGTCGTACTTGTCCTGGTTGACGCCCATCACGATGGTGATGTCCTCGTCCTTGGCCGGAGCCGAGATGAGGACCTTCTTCGCGCCGCCCGCGAGGTGCTTGGCGGCGTCGGCCTTCTTGGTGAAGATGCCGGTCGACTCGATGACGATGTCGACGCCCAGCTCGCCCCACGGGATGTCCGCCGGGTTGCGCTCGGAGAGCACCTTGATGGTGTGGCCGTCGACGGTGATGGTGTCGGCGGTGTGGCTCACCTCTGCCTTGAGACGACCCAGAATGGTGTCGTACTTCAGCAGGTGGGCCGTGGTCGCAGTGTCACCCAGGTCGTTGACAGCCACGATCTCGATGTCCGCACCCTGCTCCAGCAGCGCGCGGAAGTAGTTACGACCGATGCGGCCAAAGCCGTTGATGCCTACGCGGATCGTCACGAACCGATCTCCTCGTTAGGTACGCCGGTTTTCGACGCCGGCGAGTTGTATGGGATGTCCCCGACCGCCTCCGACCCTACCTCTCCGAAGCCGTCGGGGTGACATCGAGCAGGGCCGTACGAACGCCGGAGGCCCGTACTCCCCAGTAGGAGTACGGGCCTCCGGTTGCCCTCCCCCGCCCGCCGCGACGATTACGCAGCGTCAACACCCGCGGGTGCGCGGGGTGTTCCCGCGGCGGCGCACCGGCGGGGGTGCCGGTCAGCCGACCAGGCCGTCGGCGAGCTCTTCGCTGAGGGTGGATTCCGTGCTCGGGATCCCGAGGTCCTGAGCCCGCTTGTCGGCCATCGCCAGGAGACGGCGGATCCGTCCGGCGACGGCGTCCTTCGTCAGCGGCGGGTCGGCGAGGGCGCCCAGCTCCTCCAGGGAGGCCTGCTTGTGCTCCATGCGCAGCCGTCCGGCCGCCGCGAGGTGCTCGGGGACCTCCTCGCCGAGGATCTCCAGCGCGCGCCCCACCCGGGCACCGGCGGCCACGGCGGCACGGGCGGACCGGCGCAGGTTCGCGTCGTCGAAGTTGGCGAGCCGGTTGGCGGTGGCGCGGACCTCGCGGCGCATCCGCCGCTCCTCCCAGGCCAGCACCGACTCATGGGCGCCGAGCCGGGTGAGCAGGGCACCGATCGCGTCGCCGTCCCGGACGACGACGCGGTCCACGCCGCGCACCTCACGGGCCTTCGCCGCGATGGAGAGCCTGCGGGCGGCGCCGACCAGCGCCAGCGCGGCCTCCGGACCCGGGCAGGTGACCTCCAGCGAGGAGGAGCGGCCCGGCTCGGTGAGCGAGCCGTGGGCCAGGAAGGCCCCGCGCCAGGCGGCCTCGGCATCGCAGGTGGCCCCCGAGACCACCTGCGGGGGAAGACCGCGGATGGGACGGCCGCGGCCGTCCACCAGACCCGTCTGGCGGGCCAGCTGGTCGCCGCCCGCCACCACGCGCACGACGTAGCGCGAACCGCGCCGCAGCCCGCCGGGTGCCATCACGATCAGCTCCGAGCTGTGCCCGAAGATCTCAAGAATGTCCCGCTTCAGCCGGCGCGCCGCCATCGCGGTGTCCAGCTCCGCCTCGATCACAATCCGGCCGCTCACCAGGTGCAGCCCACCCGCGAACCGAAGAATCGCCGAGACTTCTGCCTTCCTGCAGCAGGTCCGGGTTACGGGAAGCCGAGAGATTTCGTCCTTCACCGCCGGCGTCATCGCCATGGGCCGATCCTTCCATGCATCCGAAAAATACGGTCGTACGCGGCAGCCAACAGCTCCGGATCATGAATCGGAACGCCGTCGGGTGAGGCCACGGGCGCCAGCTCGACCGCGGCACCGAGCCGTTTTGCGGCATCGGCGAGGGACTCGCGGTCGGGCACGGCGGCCTCGTCGGCCAACACCACGTCCAGGGCGAGTTTAGGGGCGTGTCGTCCCAAAACCTCCAAATGACGCTGCGGAGAGAAGCCATCTGTTTCACCGGGTTGCGGTGCGAGGTTCAGCGAGAGGACCTTCCGGGCCTTCGTCTCGATCAGCGCGTCCAGCAGATCGGGGACCAGCAGGTGCGGAATGACCGACGAGAACCAGGAGCCGGGGCCGAGCACCACCCAGTCCGCGTCGCGGACCGCGGCGACCGCTTCGGGGACCGCCGGCGGGTCGGGCGGCACGACGTGCACGGACTGGACCTCGCCCGGGGTGAGCGCCACGGTCGCCTGGCCGCGCACCGTGTCCACCCGGTCCGGATGCCCGGGGTCGTGTCCCTTCACGAGCGCCTGCAGCTCCAGCGGCACCGCGGACATCGGCAGCACCCTGCCGTGCGCGCCGAGGAGCTTACCGACCAGGTCCAGGGCCTGTACGTGGTCGCCCAGCTGCTCCCACAGGGCGACGATCAGCAGATTGCCGACCGCGTGCTCGTGCAGGTCGCCCCTGGACTGGAAGCGGTGCTGGATGACCTGGGCCCAGGTCTGGCCCCATTCGTCGTCGCCGCACAGCGCGGCCAGCGCCTTGCGCAGGTCGCCGGGCGGCAGCACGCCCAGCTCCTCGCGGAGCCGGCCGCTGGATCCCCCGTCGTCGGCGACGGTGACCACGGCGGTCAGGTCGCCGGTGATCCGGCGCAGCGCGGTGAGCGAGGCGGACAGGCCCATGCCGCCGCCGAGCGCGACGACCTTGGGCTGTGCGCCGCGCTTGCGGCCGGACAGGGGGGCGCCTCTGCGCAGCCTGCGCAGACGCAGGTTGCGGCTGGTCACTCGCGCCCCATGTCCCGGTGTACGAGCACGGTCTCGATCCCCTCGGTCGCGAGCCGGGCGGCCAGCTTCTCCGACATGGCCACGGAGCGGTGCTTGCCGCCGGTGCAGCCGACGGCGATGGTCACGTACCGCTTGCCCTCGCGGCGGTAGCCCGCGGCGATGAGCTGGAGCAGCTCCGTGTACTGGTTGAGGAACTCCTTGGCGCCCGGCTGGTCGAAGACGTACGCGGACACCTCCTCGTTGAGTCCGGTGAAGGGACGCAGCTCGGGGACCCAGTGCGGGTTGGGCAGGAAGCGGCAGTCCACCACCAGGTCGGCGTCGACGGGCAGACCGTACTTGAAGCCGAAGGACATCACGGTGGCGCGGAGCTCCGGCTCCTCGTCGCCCGCGAACTGGGCGTCCATCTTGGCGCGCAGCTCGTGCACGTTGAGGCTGGAGGTGTCGATCACCAGGTCGGCGTCGCCGCGCAGCTCGCGCAGCAGGTCGCGCTCGGCGGCGATCCCGTCGACGATGCGGCCGTCGCCCTGGAGGGGGTGCGGCCGGCGGACCGACTCGAAGCGGCGGACCAGCGCGTCGTCGGAGGACTCCAGGAAGACGATCCGCCGGGTGACCCCCTTGGTCTCCAGGTCGGCGAGGGATTCCCGCAGATTGTCGAAGAAGCGGCGGCCCCGGACGTCGACGACGACGGCGATCCGCGCCACGTTGCCCTGCGAGCGGGCGCCGAGCTCCACCATGGTGGGGATCAGTGCGGGCGGCAGGTTGTCGACGACGAACCAGCCGAGGTCCTCCAGACACTTGGCCGCCGTACTGCGGCCGGCTCCCGACATTCCGGAGATGATCACCAGCTCGGGGATGGCCACCGAGCTGTCGCCCGTCTCGATCGAGGTGCCCGTACTCACGTCTGCTGCTCCGTCTGCTCGGTCCGTGCGGTCGTGCCCGTGTTCACGCTCGTGCTCGGTCATGTCGTGCTGCCCCCGTCGTCCTCTTCAATGATCTCTCCTGTGGCCGTGTTCACGGCGGGCGTGGCCGGGGCTGCCGCGGCAAGGGCGACAGCCACTGACTCCGCCGTCCTGCGGCCTATCCCCGGAACCGCGCAGATCTCGTCGATTGTCGCCTGCCTCAGCTTCTTGACGGAGCCGAAATGCTTGATCAGCGCCTGCTTCCGGGTCTCGCCGAGACCGGCCACCGCGTCCAGGGGACCGGAGCGGATGCGCTTGGCCCGTTTGGCGCGCTGGTAGGTGATGGCGAAGCGGTGCGCCTCGTCACGGACGCGCTGGAGGAGGTAGAGGCCCTCGCTGGAACGGGGCAGGACGACCGGGTCGTCGTCATCGGGCAGCCAGACCTCTTCGAGGCGCTTGGCCAGGCCGCAGACGGCGATGTCGTCGATCCCCAGCTCGTCCAGGGCCCGCTTGGCGGCGGCGACCTGGGGCTGCCCGCCGTCGACGACGAGGAGCTGCGGCGGGTAGGCGAACCGCTTGGGACGGCCGTCGTCCTCACGAGGCTCGGCCGGTTCGGCGGGAGCCGCGCCGGGCGCGGCCTCGGTGGGAGCGGTGTCGTGGGCCGGGGCGGTGCCGTCGGCCCGGACCGTCCCGTCGGCCGGGGGGGCTCCCGGGGTGGCGGGGCTCTCCTCCCACTCCCCCGTCCGCTCCTTCTCCTGGAGGTAGCGCCGGAAGCGCCGGCCGATCACCTCGTGCATCGAGCGGACGTCGTCCTGTCCCTCGAAGCCCTTGATCTGGAAGCGGCGGTACTCGCCCTTGCGGGCCAGGCCGTCCTCGAAGACCACCATCGACGCCACCACGTCGTCGCCCTGGAGGTGGGAGATGTCGAAGCACTCGATGCGCAGGGGGGCCGTGTCGAGGCCGAGCGCCTCGGCGATCTCCTCAAGGGCCCGGGAGCGGGTGGTCAGGTCGGAGGCGCGTTTGGTCTTGTGCAGCCCGAGGGCCTGCTGGGCGTTGCGCTGGACCGTGGCCATCAGGTCCTTCTTGTCGCCGCGCTGCGGGATGCGCAGGCTGACCTGGGAGCCCCGGCGGTCGGCCAGCCACTGGGAGATCGCCTCGGGGTCCTCGGGAAGGGCCGGGACGAGGACCTCCTTGGGGACGGAGTCGCCTGTCTCCTCGCCGTACAGCTGCTGGAGGGCGTGCTCGACGAGGCCCGAGGTGTCGACGTTCTCCACCTTGTCGGTGACCCAGCCGCGCTGGCCGCGCACCCGGCCGCCGCGGACGTGGAAGATCTGGACCGCCGCCTCCAGCTCGTCCTCCGCGACCGCGATCAGATCGGCGTCGGTGGCGTCGGCGAGCACGACGGCGCTCTTCTCCATGGCGCGCTTGAGCGCCTCCACGTCGTCGCGCAGGCGGGCCGCGCGCTCGTACTCCATCTCCTCGGCCGCCGCCATCATGTCCTTCTCCAGGCGGCGGATGTACGTACCGGTGCGGCCGGCCATGAAGTCACAGAAATCGTCGGCCAGTTCGCGGTGCTCCTCGGGGGTGACCCGGCCGACGCAGGGAGCCGAGCACTTGCCGATGTAGCCGAGGAGGCAGGGGCGTCCGGTCCTGGCGGCGTTCTTGAAGACACCGGCGGAGCAGGTGCGCACCGGGAAGACGCGGAGCATCAGGTCGACCGTCTCGCGGATCGCCCAGGCGTGCCCGTACGGACCGAAGTAGCGCACACCCTTCTTCTTGGCGCCGCGCATGACCTGGACGCGCGGAAACTCCTCGTTGAGCGTGACCGCGAGGTACGGATAGCTCTTGTCGTCGCGGTACTTGACGTTGAACCGGGGGTCGTACTCCTTGATCCAGGAGTACTCGAGCTGAAGCGCCTCGACCTCCGTGGAGACGACGGTCCATTCGACGGACGCGGCGGTGGTCACCATCGTGCGCGTACGCGGATGGAGACCGGACAGGTCTTGGAAGTAGTTGGCCAGGCGCTGGCGCAGGCTCTTCGCCTTCCCGACGTAGATCACCCGGCGGTGTTCGTCGCGGAATTTGTAGACCCCCGGGGAGTCGGGGATCTGTCCCGGCTTGGGGCGGTAGCTGGAGGGGTCTGCCATGTCTCCCACCCTACTTGCGGGCAGTGACAGCACGGGATGTCCAGGGGCGGCGCCGCGCTCCGGGACACGGGGTGGGTCGTGTGTCCCGGAGCGCGGGGTCACCGGGTCCGATGAGCGTCGGCCCGTTGTCGGGAGCGGGACGACACGCTTCAATGCGGGGGAACACCGCGGTGCGGACGCCGGGGGCGGATGCGTGAACTTCCCCCACCTGGCCGCCTGCCGCCCGCACCCGTCGCCGCGGTCGGCCGTCGCCCGTCGCGGACGTTCACCTGGAGGACCCATGCGGCACACCGAGGCCGAACTGGCGCAGGTGCTGCACACCGGCCCGTTCCATCTGGCGCTGCGCGCCGCGCTCTCGGTGCGCGGACTGCCGCTCCAGCGGGTGCAGCACCATCTGGCGCACCGGGGCGTCAAGGTCGGGATGACCAGCCTCAGCTACTGGCAACAGGGCGCCAGGCGCCCGCAGCGCCCCGAGTCCCTGCGGGCGGTGAAGGCGCTGGAAGAGGTGCTGGAGCTGCCCGGGAACTCCCTGCTAGGGCTGCTCGCGACCGGGAATCCGCGCACGGAGGCCGACCGTCCGCCCGTCCGCCCGCACCGTTCCCCGAGGAGTGAGGTGTCCGGGGCGGTGGAGCGGATGCTCGCGGAACTGCGGCCGTCCGCGGACGGCGGGCTGCACACGGTGGGGCATCAGGAACGGGTACGGATCGGGGCCGGCCGTCAGATGCGGTCCCGCGACTCCCAGCACGTCGTACGCGCCCACCGTGACGGCATCGACCGCTATCTCGCCGTGTACCGCGGTGATCCGGGCTGCGATCCGGAGCGGATCGGGGTGAGCGCCCGGGAGAACTGCTGGAAGGGCCGGATCCGCCGGGACACCGCGACGGGGGTGCTGGTCGCCGAGCTGCTTTTCGACACCCGGCTGCGGGCGGGAGAGACGTACCTCTTCGGCTACGGATTCGAGGACGGTACCGGCGGGCCGTGCGGCGAGTACGTCCGCGGCTTCGGCTTCGGCGGCGGGCAGTACGTGCTGCAGGTCGGGTTCGACGAAGAGGCGCTGCCGGTCCGGTGCCGGCGGTTCGCGCAGGCCTCGGCGGGGGCACCGCGCGGAGACCGGGCCGATCTCAGGCTCACCGGCCGGCACCGGACCGTGCACCTGGTGGAACAGGGGGTGCGGCCGGGCCTGGTCGGCATCGACTGGGACTGGGAGTGAGACGGGCCCGGCGGGTCCTGCGAGCGGCCGGTCGTCGGGCAGGCGGCCCCGGTCGTCGGGCAGGCGGTGGCTGGAGGCGGTGACAACCGGTGCCGTGACAACCGGTGCAGGTGACAACCGGTGCAGGTGACAACCGGGGGCGGTGACAACCGGGAGGGGCGGTGACAACCGGGGGCGGGCGTCGGGGGCCGGCCCGGTCGTGGGTCAGGCGCCGGGGCCCGCGATCAGCTTTCCGCCCTCGACCTTGACCGGGACGGAGGGCAGCGGCACGGTCGCGGGGCCCTGGACGGCCTTGCCGGTCGTGGTGTCGAAGAGGCTGCCGTGGCAGGGGCAGTGCCCCTCGTTCTTCTCCACCTTGTCCAGCAGGCAGCCCGCGTGGGTGCACTGGGCGCTGAACGCCTTGTACTGCCCCTTGGCCGGGCAGCTGACGATGACGCGCTGCTCACGGTAGAGCTTGGACTCACCGACCGGGATCTCGTCGGGGGCGCCGAGCTCGACAGGCGCGGTGGGGGTCGGCGTCTGGGCGTGACCGAGCTTCGAGTCGGTCGAGCAGGCGGCTGCTCCCAGCCCGGCGACGCCCGCGAGAGCGGCGCCCTTCAGCACGGTGCGGCGGGCGGCGGGCTGGCCGGACATGCGGTCTCCACGGGTCAGAGGGGCAGCGGGGTGCCGACGATGCCCGGGTGTGTGAACAGCGGAGGCATCGGTGACGTAACCGACGATACCGGCGGAGGGGGACGCTTCTGCGTCCGGGCCGGGCGGACCCGATCGTGCCTGGTCAGAGGTGAGGAAAGCCGAGGTGGCGGCCCCTTCGGGAGGGACCGCCACCTCGGCTTTCGGACATCGGGCGTGCCTCCGGCCCCCGGCCACCGATGCGTCCGGTCGGACCCCGGTGCGGGCGCGGACCACCGGACGGGCACCCGGCGGGCCCGGCATCCGCCGAACCCGTGTCAGGCCCTGCCGGTGCGGCCTGCCGGGCACGTGCGCCCGGCAGGCCCGGCATGCATCCGCAGGACCGGTCTCAGGCCTTGCGGGTGCGGGACGTCTTCTTGGCCGCGGGCTTCTTCGCCGCAGCCGCCCCGGCGCCCTTGGCCGTGCTCTTCGCCACGCTCTTGGCCGTGGCGGCCTTCGCCGTGCTCTTGGCCGTGGCGGTCTTCGCCGTCGCCGTCCTCCGCACGGGGGCGGACTTCGCGGCGACCGCCTTCTTCGCGGCCGTCTTCCGCGCCGGCTTGCGCGACGCGGGCACGGCCGCCTCGCTCACCCGGTCCGCGTCCAGGATCCCCTGGAGGAACTTCCCCGTGTGGCTGGCGGGAACGCCCGCCACGTACTCCGGGGTGCCCTCGGCGATGACCAGGCCGCCGCCGTTGCCGCCCTCGGGTCCCATGTCGATGACCCAGTCCGCGGTCTTGATGACATCGAGGTTGTGCTCGATGACGATCACCGAGTTGCCCTTGTCGACCAGGCCGGAGAGCACCTTGATCAGCTTGGAGATGTCCTCGAAGTGCAGTCCGGTGGTCGGCTCGTCCAGCACGTAGACCGTGCGCCCGGTGGAGCGCTTCTGCAGCTCACTGGCGAGCTTCACCCGCTGGGCCTCACCGCCCGAGAGCGTCGGCGCGGACTGGCCGAGCCTGACGTATCCCAGACCGACCTCGTTGAGCGTGCGCAGATGGCGCGCGATGGTCGGAACGGCCTCGAAGAACTCCAGGCCCTCCTCGATCGGCATGTCCAGCACCTCGGCGATGGACTTGCCCTTGTAGTGGACCTCCAGGGTCTCCCGGTTGTAGCGCGCTCCGTGGCAGACCTCGCACGGGACGTACACATCCGGCAGGAAGTTCATCTCGATCTTGATGGTGCCGTCGCCGGAGCAGTTCTCGCAGCGGCCGCCCTTCACGTTGAAGGAGAACCGGCCCGGCAGATAGCCGCGGACCTTCGCCTCCATCGTCTCCGCGAAGAGCCGGCGGACATGGTCGAAGACGCCGGTGTACGTCGCCGGGTTGGACCGGGGCGTACGGCCGATGGGCGACTGGTCGACGTGCACCACCTTGTCGACGAGGTCGTCCCCGTCGACCCGGGTGTGCCGGCCGGGCACCGACTTGGCGCCGTTCAGCTCACGGGCCAGGTGGGTGTAGAGGATGTCGTTGACCAGCGTCGACTTTCCGGAGCCGGAGACTCCGGTCACGGCGGTGAGCACACCGAGCGGGAAGGAGACGTCGATGTCCTGGAGGTTGTTCTCCCGGGCGCCGTGGACCGTGAGCAGTCGCGAGGGGTCGACAGGGCGCCGGATCTCGGGCATCGCGATCGACTTCTTGCCGGTCAGATACTGACCCGTGACCGACTTGTCGTTGGCCAGCAGCTCCTTGAGCGATCCGGAGTGGACCACCTTGCCGCCGTGCTCACCGGCGCCGGGGCCGATGTCGACGACCCAGTCGGCGACCTTGATGGTGTCCTCGTCGTGCTCGACGACGATGAGCGTGTTGCCCATGTCGCGGAGCCGGACCAGAGTCTCGATGAGGCGGTGGTTGTCGCGCTGGTGCAGGCCGATGGACGGCTCGTCCAGGACGTAGAGCACACCGACCAGCCCGGAGCCGATCTGGGTGGCGAGCCGGATGCGCTGCGCCTCGCCGCCGGACAGGGTGCCTGCCGCGCGGTTCAGCGACAGATAGTCCAGGCCCACATCGACCAGGAACTTCAGCCGCTCGTTGACCTCCTTGAGCACCCGCTCGGCGATCTTCTTGTCACGGGCGTTCAGCTTCATCCGGCCGAGGAACTCGGCGCACTCACTGATCGACATCGCGGCGACCTGGGCGATGGACTTCTCCATCACCGTGACCGCGAGGACGATCGGCTTGAGGCGGGTGCCCTCACAGGTCGGGCAGGGAACCTCGCGCATGTAGCCCTCGAAACGCTCCCTGCTGGAGTCGCTCTCGGCCTCCGAGTGCCGCCGCTTGACGAACTGCACCGCACCTTCGAAGGAGGGCGTGGTGTAGGCGCGCTCGCGCCCGTACCGGTTGCGGTAGCGCACCTCGGTCTGGATCTTGTGTCCGAAGAGCAGGGCCTTCTTGGCACGCTGCGGCAGTCCGGCCCAGGGAATGTCCGTACGGAATCCGAGGGCTTCGGCCAGCGCGTTGATCTGGCGGCCGAAGTACTCCTTGGTGTGGCCGTGCGACCAGGGATGGATCGCGCCCTCGTCGAGGGACTTCTCCTCGTCCGGAACGATCAGCTCCGGGTCGACCTCCATACGCGTACCGATACCCGTGCAGTCGGGGCAGGCGCCGAAGGGGGAGTTGAAGGAGAAGGAGCGCGGCTCCAGCTCCTCGAAGGAGAGGTCGTCGTACGGGCAGTAGAGGTGCTCGGAGTACATCCGCTCACGCTCGGGGTCGTCCTCGGGAAGGTCGACGAAGTCGAGCACGACCATGCCGCCGGAGAGGCCGAGGGCGGTCTCGACCGAGTCGGTCAGCCGGCGCTTGGCGTTGTCCTTCACCGTGAGGCGGTCGATGACCACCTCGATGGTGTGCTTCTCCTGCTTCTTGAGCGTGGGCGGCTCGGCGAGCTGGATCGTCGCGCCGTCGACCCTGGCCCTGCTGTATCCCTTGGTCTGCAGGTCGGCGAAGAGATCGACGAACTCGCCCTTGCGCTCGCGCACCAGCGGCGAGAGCACCTGGAAGCGGCTGCCCTCGGGCAGGCCGAGCACCTTGTCCACGATGGCCTGCGGCGACTGGCGCGAGATGGGACGGCCGCACTCGGGACAGTGCGGCTTGCCGATCCTGGCGAAGAGCAGCCGGAGGTAGTCGTAGACCTCGGTGATCGTGCCGACCGTCGAGCGCGGGTTGCGCGAGGTCGACTTCTGGTCGATGGAGACAGCCGGCGACAGACCCTCGATGAAGTCGACGTCCGGCTTGTCCATCTGGCCGAGGAACTGGCGGGCGTACGAGGAGAGCGACTCCACGTAGCGCCGCTGGCCCTCGGCGAAGATCGTGTCGAACGCGAGCGACGACTTGCCCGACCCGGAGAGCCCGGTGAAGACGATGAGGGAGTCGCGGGGAAGGTCGAGCGAGACGTTCTTGAGGTTGTGCTCGCGAGCGCCACGGACGATGAGACGGTCGGCCACGCCGGTCCGCACCTTTCTAGAGAGAAGCGGGGGAACTGAGCCCCTGCCCCAGGGTATGGGGGGTGCCACAGCGATGTACGAAGCTTTCAGCTCCGAGCGTATAGCACGCACATTCGATTTACGGACGGCTGATGACTCCTTCACCCGAACGAGTGGCGGGGCTAGGCTCGGCCCCATGATTGATCATGCGCACGACCTCGCAGCACTGCGTGAAGCGACCGATCGACTGCTCAGCGCCACGGCGAAACTGGACGACGCCGCACTGACGGAACCGTCACAGCTGCCGGGCTGGAGCCGGGGTCATGTCGTCGCGCACCTCTCTCGTAACGCCGACGCGCTCGTAAATGTTCTCCAGGGCCGGCCGATGTACGCAGACAGCGAAACCCGCGACCGCGACATCGAGCGGGACGCGCCCCGGCCGCAGGCCGTACAGCTGGCCGACCTGAGCGCGAGCGCGGACCGCTTCGTGGCGGCAGCCGCGGCGCCCGGCGACTGGTCGCGCACGGTCGCACTGCGCAACGGCGTGACGGACTCCGCAGCCCGGATCCCCTTCCGACGCCGCGTCGAGGTCGAGCTGCACCACGTCGACCTGGGGGTCGGCTACGAGCTGGAGGACCTGCCGGACGAGTTCGCCGCCCGGGAGATCGACTTCCTGGCCGAGCGGTTCGCCGGGCACCCCTCGCTCGTCTCGACGGGCGTGGCCGACGACCGGGGCCGGATCTGGACGACCGGCGGCGGCGCGGAGGGCGGCCCCGTCGGTGTCCGCGGCACAGCTCCCGAGCTGCTCGGCTGGCTCAGCGGGCGGCGCGACGGCTCCGCGCTGACCGTCGAAGGCGGCAGCCTTCCCGTGCTGCCCCCGCTATAGGCTGAGAGACATGACGTACAGCGGAGCGGTCAAGGTCGGCGGGCGCGCGGACGTACACGAGTTGACGGATCTGATGATCTCCAAGGTCGCCGTCGGCCCGATGAACAACAACGCCTATCTGCTGCGCTGCCGGGCCACCGGCGAGCAGCTGCTGATCGACGCGGCCAACGAGGCGGCGACCCTGCTGCGGCTGATCGGTGACGACTCGATCGCCTCGGTCGTCACCACCCATCGGCACGGCGACCACTGGCAGGCGCTGGCCGAGGTGGTGGCCGCCACGGGCGCGCGTACGTACGCCGGGCGGTTCGACGCCGAGGGAATCCCGGTGCCGACGGATGTGCTCGTCGAGGACGGCGGCACGATCAGGGTCGGGCAGGTCGAGCTGACCGCCCGCCATCTGACCGGTCACACTCCGGGCTCGATCGCGCTCGTCTACGACGACCCGCACGGCGCTCCGCACCTGTTCACCGGAGACTGCCTCTTCCCGGGCGGGGTCGGCAACACTCACCAGGACCCCGAGGCGTTCGCAAGCCTGCTGCACGATGTGGAGACCAAGCTCTTCGGTCCGCTGCCCGACGAGACCTGGGTCTACCCGGGCCACGGCCACGACACCACGCTCGGCGACGAGCGTCCGCAGCTGCCGGAGTGGCGCGCCCGGGGCTGGTGACGCGGTGGCGGGGTGACGGGCGCGCGGTCCGCGCCCGTCACCCGCCCTTCGTCCAGGCGTCAGGCGTCGATGCCGGCGCCCTTGTCCGCGGAGTTCTCGGCCTTCCCGTCCCCCGACGCCGCATCGGCATCGGCCGTCTTCTTGTTGGCGATCAGACTGGTGATCGTGGTGATCACCAGCACACCGCAGATGACACCCAGCGAGACCGGGATGGAGATCTCCGGGACGTTCACCCCGGACTCGTGCAGCGCGTGGAGCACCAGCTTCACCCCGATGAAGCCGAGGATCACCGAGAGCCCGTAGCTGAGGTGGACCAGCTTCTTGAGCAGGCCGCCGATCAGGAAGTACAGCTGCCGCAGGCCCATCAGCGCGAAGGCGTTGGCGGTGAACACGATGTACGGGTCCTGGGTCAGGCCGAAGATCGCGGGGATCGAGTCCAGCGCGAACAGCACATCGGTGGTGCCGATGGCGAGCATGACGACCATCAGGGGCGTCAGGACGCGCTTGCCGTTGACGCGGATGAAGAGCTTGGTGCCGTGGTACCGGTCGGCGACGCCGAAACGTCGCTCGATGGTCTTGAGGAGGCGGTTCTCCTCGAAATCCTCCTCCTCCTCGCCGGCCCGTGCCTCCTGGATGAGCTTCCAGGCGGTGTAGATCAGGAACGCCCCGAAGATGTAGAAGACCCACGAGAAGTTGGCGATGACCGCGGCGCCGGCGGCGATGAAGACCGCTCTGAGAACCAGCGCGATCATCACTCCGACGAGCAGCACCCGCTGCTGGAGGTGGGAGGGCACCGAGAACTTCGCCATGATCAGCACGAAGACGAAGAGATTGTCGACGCTCAGCGACTTCTCCGTGATGTAGCCGGCGAAGAACTCGCCCGAGGCCTGGCTCTCGCCGAACACGAGCAGTCCGAGCCCGAAGAGCACAGCCAGCGCGATCCAGACGATCGTCCAGATCCCGGCTTCCTTGGTCGACACATCATGAGGCTTGCGCCCGATGAAGAAGTCGACGGCGATGAGGGCGCACAGACCAAGAATGGTCAGCGCCCAGAGGGTCCATGAAACGTCCACTGCGCCTCCGGCAGTTCGCTACGGCTACTGATCAGCGTCGTCGCTGCCGGAGGTCTCTTCCACCCGGCGCACGGGATGTGCGCCTGGGCCGGCGCCCCGGGACCGGTCACAGTCCGTACTGACGGGAACGCCGCGTATGGGAGTACTCCCCTCCGCCCAAAGAACAGTACAGGGAATACCAAGGAAAGGTAAAGAGAAGGGTAAAGACTCCCCAAAGCTCCTGGTCAGGGCCAGTGATGACGTGTGGGCGGGTCAGCGGTGTCCGGTGCGGCGCGCGGTGGCCACCCGGTCCAGCACCTGTTCCAGGACGCGGCTGCCGGGCGGGGTCCTGAGCGGCTCGTACGTCCATGCGTGACCGACCCAGGGGTCGGCCAGATGGTCGTCGGCGACCGGAGTGACCCGGAGCAGGGAGCGCCAGAGCGGGTCGAGCACCGGACCGTACGCCGAGGCGTCCTCCCGGTCCGCGACCATCAGCAGGTGCACCCCGACGGAGGGCCCCTCGTCGGCGAGGTAGCGCAGCTGGGTGACGGCACGGTCGTCGAAGCCGTGCGGGAAGTCATTGACGATCAGCAACTGCTCGGCCGGGTCCAGATCGGGCGGCAGCGAATCGGCGGCTCCGGCCCTGATCGCCATCTGCACCAGATCGACGCGCCGGGTGAGGTGCGCGAGGACCGAGGACACTCCCCCGGGCCCGGACGCGGGCGGCCCGGCGAGCACCCCGGCAGTGACCAGCGGGGCCAGTGTCGCCGCGGCGGAACCCGCCGGGTCGATGACATGGACCGAGAACTCGTTCGGCGGGTACACGGCAAGCAGCCGCGCCGCGTGCAGGACGGCGCTCTCCATGGCCAGCCGGCGCAGCTGGGCCGAATCGGTCATCGCGGCGGCCTCGGACGCCGTGCGCCCGCTGTCGATCCACATGCCGCGCTCCAACGGCAGCCGGACGAGCAGCGGAATGCGCATCCCGGTGCTCTCCGGAAGGTGCAGGTCACCGATCCGCAGAGCCATGGGGATCTCCATCGGAACGCGGTAGGCGTGCCAGACGGGGTTGTCCCAGCCCGCGTAGGCGGCGGGGAGCGCGGGCTCCACCACGGCGGCCTCGGCGGCGAGCTGGGCGAGGTCCCGGTCCAGCACCTCGCGGGCCCGGCCGGTCAGCTCGTCGCACTTGGCGCGGGCCTGCTCGCGGACCCGGTCACCGGCGCCGCCGATCCGGCTGCGCGGATCGGACAGAGCCCGCTCCAGCTCCTGGCCCATCCGGGACTCGGCGAAGTCGACAGCGCTGCGGTACGCGGCCGCGGCACGGGCCAGGTCCTCGAACATGCCCCAGATCTGGTTGTACAGGCGCTCGTCCATGGACCAGCCCGTCGCGTCCCCGGCCACGGGGGTCGCGGGCCGGCCGGGCTCCGCCGGTGGTGCGGCAGGCGGGGGCGGCGGGGGCGCCGTGGTCCGGCGACGCGGGTGGGCGTAGTCGATGGGCCCCCCCGCGGAGGGGGTGACGGGCGCGACCGGACCGGCCGGCTGCGGGGAGGGCGTGTCCGGCTGCGGGGCGGGCGCGTCCGGGGTGACCGGGTGCGGGGCGGACTGGGGACGGCCGCCGCCCTGGACCGATGCCGGATCCCCGGCATGCCTGACCCGGCCGCCCTCCGGGGTGCGGGGCGGGGGCGGGGCCACCGAGCGGGCCAGGCCCCGGGCGACCGCTTCCTGGATCGAGCGCGCCAGTTCGGCCGCCCCGGCCACGCCCTGGTCGGCGAGCATCGCGGCGAGACCGCCCGCGTAGCCCTGGCCGACCGCGCGGACCTTCCAGACCCCCTGCCTGCGGTAGAGCTCCAGGGCGGTGACCGCGGACTCGGTGTCCAGACCGGTCAGGGTGAAGGTGGCGATCTCCGTACCGTCGAGTCCGGTGACCGCGACGAAGGGCGAGGCCACGGCGCCGAAACGGGTCGGGCCGCCCGCCTCCAGCGGCAGCGCGAGCAGCACCGTGACGCGGTGCACCGCCTCGGGCAGGGCGGCGAGGTCGACGGCGAGCCGGTGCTCGGCCGCGGCCTGCCTGGACACCTCCAGTCCCGGCAGCTGCGGTGATCCGGGGTGGGCTATCCACTCGACGCCCCGCACCGTGCCGCGCTCGTCCCCGAGCGTGGCGCCTGCCACCACGGGTGCGCCGGCCGAAACCCGGATCTCCAGACGGGTCTGGGGCAAGGCGTGGTTCTGCCCCCGGACCAGCTCGGCCGTCATTGCCCTGTCCCCTCGACGAGTTGCTGTCGCGCGATGCGGTGTGGTGCGCGGTGCGATGCGGTGCGCGGTGCGATGCGATGCGATGCGCAGTGTGGTGCACGGTGCGATGCGGTGTGGTGCGCGGTGCGGTGTTGCGGGCATTACGGTGCTGCCGGCATTGCGGTGTTGCGCGTAGCGCGCGGTGAGCAGTGCGCGTACCGCGGTGCCATGTGCGGTGCGGTGTGTGCGGCACGTCCGGCGCTGCGCGATGCCGCCGTCAGGTGCGTACCGCTTCCGCGAGGTGGCGCGATGCCGTGCAGCTCCCGGCGGCCGATGGGGCCGGGAGCTGCACGTAGCGCCGCGGACCGTGGGTCCGGCGCCGCCTACAGGTGCGGCAGGATCGCCGGGAGGAGGTCCTGGAAGGTGCGGCCGTTGGCCGGGGTGCCGATGGCGGTCATCTGCCACCCGTTCCCCGAACGGTGCACCTTCGCCATGATCTGGGCGGTGTACTGGCCGCCGCCGTTCAGCGTGTAGCGGGCGAGCTCCTGGCCGTTGGTCTCGTCCACGATGCGGCAGAAGGCGTTCTGCACCTCCTGGAACGTCTGGCCGGTGAAGGAGTTCACCGTGAAGACGATCTGGTCGATGTGGACCGGCACCCGCTGGAGGTCGACCAGGATCGCCTCGTCGTCCCCGCCCGCGCCGACTCCGCCGACCAGGTTGTCGCCGGTGTGCCTGACCGAACCGTCCTTGCTGATGAGCTGGTTGAAGTACACGACGTCGACCGCCTGCTTGTCGGCGAACAGGACCGCCGAGGCGTCCAGGTCGATCTCCCGAGTGCGCGAGCCGAACAGACCGCGGCGCGGAGCCGCCTGCCAGCCGAGCCCCATGCGTACCGCGGTCAGGACCCCCCCGTCGCTCTTCTGCAGGCTGATGGCCTGGCCCTTGGTCATATTGACCGTCACGCGCTGTCCCCTCTCCGCTGTCCCCGCAACCGTCCTTGCGGTCTTCCAGCACCCTACGCAGTCACACCTGCGGCGTGACCGGTCGGAACCATTTTGTGTCGGTCCTGCAACACGCGGACCCTGGACGCCGAGCGGCCGCAGACGTGGAGCCGAGATCTGTAGCCGACGCCGCCTACAGATGCGGCGCGATCACCGGCAGAAGCTCCTGGAACGTGCGGCCGTTGGCCGGGATGCCGATGGCGGTCATCCGCCATCGGCTCCCCGAGCGGTGCACCTTCGCCATGATCTGGGCGGTGTACTGGCCGCCGCCGTTCAGCGTGCAGCGGGCGAGCTCCTGGCCGTTGGTCTCGTCCACGATGCGGCAGAAGGCGTTCTGCACCTCCTGGAACGTCTGGCCGGTGAAGGAGTTCACCGTGAAGACGATCTGGTCGATGTGGACCGGCACCCGCTGGAGGTCGACCAGGATCGCCTCGTCGTCCCCGCCCGCGCCGACTCCGCCGACCAGGCTGTCGCCGGTGTGCCTGACCGAACCGTCATCGCTGACAAGATGCCGGAAGAAGACGACGTCGACCGCCTGCTTGTCGGCGAAGAGAACCGCCGAGGCGTCCAGGTCGATCTCCCGAGTGCGCGAGCCGAACAGACCGCGGCGCGGGACCGCCTGCCAGCCGAACCCCACGCGTACCGCGGTCACGGCCTCCCCGCCCACCCGTTGCAGGCTGATGGCCCGGCCCGCGGCCAACTCGACCGCCGCATAGGGTTTGGCCTCCCCCTTCTTCGGCAACGGCCCTCGCGGCTGCCCGACATGAGCCGGTGCGGACGAGGTGTCCCGAGGTGCGGTGACGGTGGGCTGATGCGCCTGCGGCACAGGGGCTGTCACCTGCTGGGCGGGGGCCGTGACGGTGGGTGGGTACGCCTGATGGGCGGGTGCGTCCGGCGGCCAGTACTGGGTGGGTGAATAGTGGACGGGGGCAGGGCCGGTCCGGCTCGGGCCCTCTCCGGGCATGGCGGTGAACCGGTCCAGGAGCTCTTCGGGGGTGGGACGGTCCTCGGCCCGTTTGGCCAAGCACGCGGCCACGACCGGCCGCAAGGACTCGGGAAGTGCCGACAGATCGGCCGCCTGGTGCACACAGCGATACATCAGCGCCACCGGTGTGCCCTCGCCGAAGGCGCTGCCGCCCGCGGCGGCGATCAGAACGGCACCGAGCGCGAAGACATCCGCCGCCCCGTCGACGGGAAGACCCACGGCCTGCTCGGGCGCGAGGAAGCCTGGAGTGCCGAAGACCGCGCCGGTCGCGGTGAGGCGGGATCCCTCGACCGCCCGCACGATGCCGAAGTCCAGAACCCTGGGACCGTCCTCGGCCATGATGATGTTGCCGGGCTTGAGGTCGCGATGGACGAGACCGCAGGTGTGGATGGCCTGCAGCGCTTCGGCGAGGGCAGCCCCCAGGGCGCGCAGGGACTCCTCGTCCCTCGGCCCCTGTGTCGCCAGCAGCTGGGACAGCGTCGGCCCCGCCACATACGCGGTCGCGAGCCAGGGTGCGTCGGCGTCCGGATCGGCGTCGACCACGGGTGCGGTGTGAAAACCCCCCACCACGCGTGCGGCGGCCACCTCGGCCCGGAACCGTTCACGGAACTCCGCGTCCCGCGCCAGCTCAGGTTTGACGACCTTCACAGCCACCGCTCGCCCGCCACGCGACCGCGCCAGGTAGACCGTTCCCATCCCGCCCTCGCCGAGCTGCCGCTCCACGAGGTACTTTCCGATCCGCTCCACCGCAGCCCCCAAGCGCCTTAGCTCGCACGGCAGATCATCCCACAGCGGGCACCGCCGCCCGCGCTGCTGGAGCAGGAGGACGAGGCCTGCCCGAGCTGCTGGAACGGGAGAACGAGGCCTGTCGCGCCGGATCTGCCCGCGCCGGATCCGCAGGCGCGGGGGCTGCACGTGCCGGATCTGCACGCTCCCGCTCTCCCCGCTTCTCGACCGGGCCGGGGTCAGGCCAGGCCCGCCTCCCGCATCTGGCGCAGCTCCTTCTTCAGCTCCCCCACCTCGTCACGCAGCCGGGCGGCCACCTCGAACTGCAGGTCCGCGGCGGCCGCGCGCATCCGGTCGGTCATCTCCTCGATGATCCCCGCGAGTTCGGTGGCCGGACGGTCCGTGACCGCCGCCTTGTCCCCGCCGGCCTTCCCCTTGGCGGCGCCTGTCTTGATGCCCAGCGTGGGTACGGGTGCCTTCGCGCCCTTCGACTGGCGGTATCCGGTGCCGAGCAGCTGCTCGGTGTCGACCTCCTCACGGGCGATCGTCGCGACGATGTCGTTGATCTTCTTGCGCAGCGGCTGCGGGTCGAGGCCACGCTCGGTGTTGTACGCGATCTGCTTCTCGCGGCGACGGTTGGTCTCGTCGATGGCCTGCGCCATCGCCGGGGTGATCTTGTCCGCGTACATATGAACCTGGCCCGACACATTCCGGGCCGCGCGTCCGACGGTCTGGATCAGCGAGGTGGCCGAGCGCAGGAAGCCCTGCTTGTCGGCGTCGAGAATGGCCACCAGCGACACCTCGGGCAGGTCGAGGCCCTCGCGCAGGAGGTTGATCCCTACCAGGACGTCGTACTCACCGGAGCGCAGCTCGCGCAGCAGCTCGATACGGCGCAGGGTGTCGACGTCGCTGTGCAGGTAGCGGACCTGGATGCCCAGCTCCAGGAAGTAGTCGGTGAGGTCCTCCGACATCTTCTTGGTGAGGGTGGTGACCAGGACCCTCTCGTCCTTCTCGGTGCGCTTGCGGATCTCGTGCACCAGGTCGTCGATCTGGCCCTCGGTGGGCTTGACGACGATCTCCGGGTCGACGAGCCCGGTGGGCCGGATGATCTGCTCGACGAAGCCGTCGCCCCGGGAGAGTTCGTACTTGCCCGGGGTGGCGGAGAGGTAGACCGTCTGGTTGATCCGGTCGAGGAACTCCTCCCACTTCAGCGGGCGGTTGTCCAGGGCGGAGGGCAGCCGGAAGCCGTGGTCGACGAGGGTCCGCTTGCGGGAGGCGTCGCCCTCGTACATCGCGCCGATCTGCGGCACGGTGACATGCGACTCGTCGAGTACCAGGAGGAAGTCCTCGGGGAAGTAGTCGAGGAGGGTGTGGGGGGCGGTGCCGGGATCGCGGTCGTCGAAGTGCAGCGAGTAGTTCTCGACGCCGGAGCAGGTGCCGATCTGGCGGAGCATCTCGATGTCGTACGTCGTGCGCATGCGCAGCCGCTGGGCCTCCAGCATCTTGCCCTGCTTCTCCAGCTCGGCGAGGCGCTGCTCCAGTTCGCGCTCGATGCGGCCGACCGCCTTCTCCATGCGCTCGGGACCCGCCACGTAGTGGCTGGCGGGGAACACGTGGAGCGACTGGTCCTCGCTGATGATCTCGCCGGTGAGCGGATGGAGCGTGGAGAGGGCCTCGATCTCGTCGCCGAACATCTCGATGCGGACGGCGAGCTCCTCGTAGACCGGGAAGATCTCGATGGTGTCGCCGCGCACCCGGAAGGTCCCCCGGGTGAACGCCAGGTCGTTGCGGGTGTACTGCATCTCGACGAAGCGGCGCAGCAGCTGGTCGCGGTCGAACTCGTCGCCCACCTTGAGCTGGACCATGCGGTCCACGTACTCCTGCGGGGTACCGAGGCCGTAGATGCAGGACACGGAGGCGACCACGACGACGTCTCTCCGGGTGAGCAGCGAATTCGTGGCGGAGTGGCGCAGCCGCTCGACCTCCTCGTTGATCGAGGAGTCCTTCTCGATGTAGGTGTCCGACTGAGGGACGTACGCCTCGGGCTGGTAGTAGTCGTAGTACGAGACGAAGTACTCGACGGCGTTGTTCGGCAGGAGCTCGCGGAACTCGTTGGCCAGCTGGGCCGCGAGGGTCTTGTTCGGCGCCATCACCAGGGTGGGGCGCTGGAGCTTCTCGATCATCCAGGCGGTGGTCGCCGATTTACCGGTGCCGGTCGCGCCGAGGAGCACGACATCCTTCTCACCTGCCCGGACGCGCCTCTCCAGCTCGGCGATGGCCGCCGGCTGGTCGCCGCTGGGCTGGTAGGGACTGACGACCTCGAAAGGCGCCACCGAACGTTCGATCTTCGAAACGGGCCGCATGCAACCACCGTACGACCCCCCACTGACAACAGGGCGGGATCAGGGCCCGCGGCGGTCTCGGGTCACCAGTCCTGGGGCTGCGCGGAGTCCTGTCGCTGCGAGTGGAACGACGCCGGGTCGGCGTGCGTACCGAACCGGGGCACCTGGCGCTGAGCCGGGATTCCGGGCGCCCTGGCCGCGTGGATGACCGCGGGGTCGTTCCAGTCCGGGGTGCCCATGACCACCAGGGGGTCGAACATGACGACGACCGCGGCGAGCACCAGGAAGCAGGCGGGGCCGATCAGCATGGGGACGAGCAGCGCGGTCGCGCTGTCGCCCGTCGTGCCCGGAGAGGTTCCGGAGGAGGCGGCGGGGTGGAGATGGACCCTGAGGGCGGCCATGCCGGTGTAGTGCATTCCGCTCACCGCGACACCCATCACCACGCTGGCCCCGAGACTGGGCAGGAAGCCGTGGATGGAGACGGCGGCCCAGAGTGCGGCGGTCGAGGCCACCACGGCGATGACGACGGAGAGTGACACGGTGATCGTGTCGTACTCGAACTGCCCATCAAGTCGCATTCCGGCCATGCCGAGGTAGTGCATGGAGGCCACGCCGAGTCCGGTGATCGTTCCTCCCGTCACCAGCGCCATGCGGGTGGCGCCGCGGTACCCGACCAGAAAGATCCCGACACCGACCATCACGATCGCGACGGCGAGGCTGGCGAAGGTGATCGGCTTGTCGTAGCCGATCGGCACGTCCTCGACGGTGAAACCCACCATCGCGATGAAGTGCATCGTCCAGATGCCCGACCCTATGGAGGTCGCGCCCAGAGCCAGCCAGCCGGCCTTGAAGGAGCGCTCCGTGCGCAGCGAGCGGGTGGTGCAGCGCAGACCCAGAGCCGCGCCCAGACACGCCATGAGGAAAGCGGCCACGGGAGTGACCGCCCCATAGCCGAAACCGTCGATTGTGCCCTGCATGTCGTACGCCCTTCGCAGAAGCCCGGGTTCGGCTGACTTTAAGGCGCAAGGCCCGGCAAACAAACAGAAGACCAGCATTTTATCGACAGGGCCGGCAGCCCGTGACCCGGTCTCCGGGAGGGTTCACGTGGTGCCCGCCCTCGTCCTGTCCCCTCGTTCGGAGACGGCCGGAACTCCCGGGCCGTCCGTAACTCTGACGCAAGGAGTCCTCGTGCACGCAGGCACCGCAACCGCCTCCGTCACTGCCGCCGCCCTGCTGGGCGCCGGCACGTTGCTGATGTCGGGTACGACCGCCGGGGCACCGGGCGCCGGCGCCGCCTCGGCCGGTCGTCCCATGGCGATGGCCCGGAGCGTGAGCTCCGTGACGGACGCCGGAGGGGACACGGGCGCGGGCGGAGAGGCGGGCGCGGGCGTCCGGACCGTGAGCGACGTGTTCCGGGACCGGACGGGCGCCCCGCTCCTCACCGCTCACCGGGGCGCGTCGGCATACGCTCCCGAGAACACTCTGGAGGCCGTCGACAAGGCGGACCTGCTGGGCTTCGACTGGGTGGAGAACGACGTCCAGCTCACCCGGGACGGCGTACTGGTCGTCATGCACGACACGGGGCTGAAGCGGACCACGGATGCCGAGCAGGTCTTCCCCGGCCGTGCGCCGTGGGCGGTCAGGGACTTCACGGCCGCCGAGATCGCCCGGCTGGACGCGGGCAGCTGGTTCGCTCCGGTGTACGCCGGGGCCCGGGTGCCCACGCTCCGGCAGTATCTGCGCCGGATCGGCCGCAACCACCAGAACCTGCTTCTGGAGATCAAGAGCCCCGAGACCTACCCCGGGATCGAGCGGGCGATCCTTCGGGTCCTGCGCCAGGAGGGATGGCTCGACCCCGAGCACGTCCGCGGCCGTCTGGTGATCCAGAGCTTCGGCGCCGACAGCGTGCGCAGGGTGCACGCGCTGCGCCCGGACGTCGTCACGGGGTACCTCGGCACTCCGGCCGTCGCCGATCTTCCCTCGTACGCGGAGTTCGCCGACCGGGTCAACCCGGCGTACGCCGGCATCACGGGCGAGTACGTGGCGGCGGTGCACGCGCTGAAGGGCCCCCACGACAAACCGCTCCAGCTCCATACCTGGACGGTCAACGACGCGGAGCCTGCGCTCCGGGTGACCGGCTACGGCGTGGACGGCATCATCAGCAACGCCCCCGATGTGGTGCGGGAGGCCATCGGCTGACGATCGCCCGGGACCCGGTCGGGCAGCGCCGGGACCGGTCGGGACCGCCCGTGGCCTGTGGGGCCGGCCGGGACCGCCCGGGGCCTGTGGGGCGGCCGTTACGCGTGGACGCCGTCGGCCGTTGTCAGTGGCCGGTCGTACGGTGGGTTGCATGAACAGCAACGGGGTTGTCGAGTGGGCCGTCGTCGACAGCGGCATCGGCCCGCTCATGCTGGCCGCAACCGATACGGGCCTGGTGACCGTGGCCTTCCACGCCCGGCCTGAGATACGGGACCGGGCGCTGGACCGGCTGGCCGCCCGCCTCGGCGCGGAGCCCGTGCTGTCGCCCGGCTCCGCACGGCTCGCCGAGCCGATACGCCAGCTCGCCGCGTACTTCGCGGGCACGCTGCGGGAGTTCTCGCTCGACCTGGACTGGTCACTGACGAGCGGCTTCAACCGCCAGGTTCTCCGCGAACTGGCGAAGGGAGTGCCGTACGGCGCGGTTGCCGGGTACGGGGACCTCGCCGACCGGGTGGGGCAGCCCGGGGCGGCCCAGGCGGTCGGTGCCGCCATGGGGTCCAACCCGCTGCCCGTGGTGGTGCCCTGCCACCGGGTGGTGGAGAGCGACGGCGGGCTCGGCGGTTTCGGCGGCGGGCTGGAGACCAAACGGCAGCTGCTGGCCCTGGAGGGCGTGCTGCCGCAGCCGTTGTTCTGACGTCTCGCGCCGCCTGCACCGACCGTGCCGTCCCGAGGCGCCCTCGCACCTGCACCGTCCGCCCTGTAGGGCACGTATCCCACCTGCACCGTCCGCCCTGTCCGGCACGTATCCCACCTGCACCGTCCGCCCTGTCCGGCACGTATCCCACCTGCACCGTCCGCCCTGTCCGGCACGTATCCCACCTGGACCGGCCTGTCGGTGCGCGTGCCCGCCCGCGCACCGACGTCTTGTTCCGGGCGCACGCGAGCCTCACCGGACGCATTGTTCCGGGTACACACCGCCCTCACCGGACACACTGTTCCGGGCGTGCACCACCCTCCCCGACGCGCTGTTCCGGGCGCACGTGCCGACTGGCACACTGCGTCGGTGACCAACGCCTCCGATGCGCCTGACACTTCCCGCGGACCGGCTTCCGTCGAGCAGGTGACCGTGGCCGACCTGCCCGGACTCCGGCGCAGGACGACCGCCGTGCTCATATCCAGCCAGATACTCGGCGGCCTCGGCGTGCCCATCGGCATCACCCTGGCCCCGGTGCTGGCGACACGGGTGAGCGGCTCCGAGGCGCTGTCGGGCCTCGCCCCGACCGCGTCGGTGACCGGAACGGCCCTGCTCTCGCTGCCGCTGGCCGCGCTCATGGCTTCGCGCGGCCGCCGCCCCGGGCTTGTACTGGCGTATCTGGTCGGCGCACTCGGTGCGGGGCTCGTGGTGCTGGCGACCGTGGTGGAGAGCTTCCCGCTGCTGCTGCTCGGCATGGCCGGATTCGGCGCGGGTTCCTCGGCCAATCTCCAGGCCAGATTCGCCGCCGCCGACCTGGCCGAGCCGGACCGGCGCGGCCGGGCCATCTCGACCGTCATCTGGGCCACCACGATCGGTTCGGTGCTCGGGCCCAACATCGCGGCCCCGGCGGGGCGGGTCTTCCGGGGCACCGCCGTCTCGGAGACGGCGGGCCCGTTCGTCTGGGCGGCCGGCATCTTCGCACTCGCCGCGGTCGTGGCGGCGGTGCTGCTGCGGCCCGACCCCCTCCTCACCGCGCGCGCCCTGGCCCCGCAGGAGAGCCGGTCGACCGGGGGCCGTTCGCTGCGGGCGGGTGTCGCGGCCGTGCGGGTGTCGCCCATGGCCCGGCTCGCCCTGGTGACGGTGACCGTCTCGCACACCGCGATGGTCTCGATCATGGTGATGACACCGGTGGACCTCGGCCACCACGGCGCCGGCCTCCAGCTGATCGGGCTGGTGATCAGCGGCCACATCGCCGGAATGTACGCGTTCTCCCCGGTGATGGGCTGGCTGGCGGACCGTTTGGGCCGCCTCGCCGTCATCGGGCTCGCGGCCGGGCTGCTCGCCCTCGCCACGCTGCTCGCGGGCACCGCGGGCGACGCGCACGGCAGGACCGCGGCCGGTCTGTTCGTGCTCGGCCTCGGCTGGTCCGCGGGCCTGGTCGCGGGGTCGGCGCTGCTCACCGACTCCGTACCGCAGGCCGCACGCGCTGCCGTGCAGGGACTGTCGGACCTCACCATGAACGCGTCGGCGGGCATCGGCGGCGCGGTAGCCGGAGTGATCGTCGCCCGGGCCGGCTACGGCTGGCTCAACCTGGCCGGAGCGTGCCTGATGCTGCCGATGGCGGCACTGGCCATGCGCCGGACCCTCGCCCGCCGCGCCGCGGCCTGAGCCCTGGGCCGGTGCCGAGGCCGGTACCTGTGCCGGTGCTCCCGCGGTTGGACGACAGGCATCAGGCCGGCAGGGCACCAGGCCGGCAGGACTGACACGCTGCGCAGGCGCTGCTCAGAGGCTGATGTGGTAGGCCTTGCGCAGCGTCTCGTGCACGGTCCACGTCGTACGGTCCCCCTCGCGCAGCACACAGGCGTCGCCCGGTCCGACCTCCAGCGTGGCACCGCCCTCGACCTCCACGGTCGCGCGCCCGCTGATGACCACGAACAGTTCGTCGGCCTCGGTGTCCGTGACCACGCCGGGCGTGATCTGCCAGATCCCGCGCACCTGCTTGCCGTCGGCCGACTCCCACAGCACCTTGCCGGTGACCTCGGGTTCTCCCGAGACGATCTGCTCGGGTTCGAGCGGTTCCGGTTCGAGCACCGCGTCGGGAATGTGCACGGAAAAAGAGGCGGGAGCTTGATCAAATGTGGTCATGGCCGGTCACCTTAGCCACCGCCTCCGAACGTCCCACCACCAGGCCGGGCGGAATGGAGTCCGGCCCTCCGGCCCCGCGTCGCACGAGCCCAGCTCGCCGGTCTCGCACCACACGGGCCCGACGACCACGCAAGGTGAAGCGACTTCCAGCCGCCCGGACCAGGCCACGTTTGAGTGCGGCCCGCCCGCGACAGGGATGTGGACATGTCATTGACTGAGCCGTTCGACGCCGCCCCGTACGCACCCGTTCTCTCCACGGAGGTGCGGGATGCCCTCGCCGCGCGCCGGCCCGTGGTCGCCCTGGAGTCGACGATCATCGCCCACGGCCTGCCCCGCCCCCGCAATCTGCGGGTCGCCGAGGAGCTGGAAGAGATCGTCCGGTCGGCAGGTGCCGTACCCGCCACGATCGCCGTGCTGGACGGCAGTGCCAGAGTCGGCCTGGACAAGGGCCAGTTGGAGCGGGTCGCCGAGGACCCGGCCATGCGCAAGCTGGGACACCGGGACCTCGCACCGGCACTGGTGACGGGTGCGAGCGGGGCGACGACGGTCTCGGCGACCGCGTTCCTCGCCGCGCGGGCGGGCCTGCGCGTCTTCGCGACGGGCGGGCTCGGGGGTGTGCACCGGGGCTGGACCGAGACCCAGGACGAGTCTGCGGACCTGCGGCTGCTGGCGCGGACCGGCATCACCGTGGTCTGCGCGGGCGTGAAGTCGATCCTGGACGTGCCGGCCACGCTCCAGCGCCTGGAGACGCTGGGGGTCGCAGTGCTCGGCTACGGCACCGACCGGTTCCCCGGCTTCTATCTGAGCAGTTCGGGTGAACCGGTCGACTGGACCGTGCGGTCTCCCGAGGAGGTGGCCGAGGTGATGGGGGCGCAGGACGCGCTCGGCGGCCCGGCGTCGGCGCTTGTCGTGGCCAACCCCGTACCGCGGGAGGAGCAGTTGGATCCCGCGCTGCACGACCGGGTCCTGGCCGAGGCGCTGGACGCGTGCCGGGAGCACGGCATCGTGGGGCAGGCCGTCACGCCGTATCTGCTCGGCCATCTGATGCGGGGCACCGAGGGCGCCTCGCTGGAGGCCAACCTGGCGGCCGTCCGGGGCAACGTGGCGCTCGCCGGGCGGATCGCCACCGCCTGGGCCGCCCGGTGAGCGGCGGCCTTCTCGTCGTCGGGGACGTGGTCACGGACGTGGTCGCACGGCACGGTTCGGCACTGGCCCACGGCACGGACACGGCGGCCCGGATCGGGACGCGGGCGGGCGGCGCGGGGGCCAACGCTGCCTGCTGGGCCGCACACGCGGGCTGCCGGGACGTACGGCTGCTGGCCCGCGTGGGCACGGACTCCGCGGACTGGCACCGGGAACTGCTGCGGCGCGCGGGGGTGCGGGAGCTGCTGGCCGTGGACGACGATGCGCCGACGGCCACCGTAGTCGCCCTGGTCGACCCGTCCGCCGAGCGCACCTTCCTCACCGACAGCGGCGCGGTGCTGAGGCTGGCCCCCGAGGACTGGGCGCCGTCGATGCTCGACGGCATCGCCCATCTCCATCTGTCCGGATACCTCCTCTTCGCCGGGACCAGCCGCGCGACCGCCCTGCTGGCGCTGCGGGAGGCCGGGCGGCGGAACATCCCGGTGAGCATCGATCCGGCCTCGGCCGGCTTCCTCGCCGAACTGGGCGTCGACCGGTTCCTGGCCCTGACGGAGGGGGCGGATCTCCTGCTGCCCAACGCGGACGAGGCCCGGCTGCTCACCGGACTCCCCGAACCGGCGGACGCGGCGGCCAAGTTGAGTCTGCTGGTTCGTCAGGTCGCGGTCACGCTCGGCGATGGCGGCGTTCTGCTGGCCACCTCGGGGAAGGTGACCGCCCGCGCTCCGGCCGAACCGGTGGTCGCCGCCGTGGACTCCACGGGGGCCGGGGACGCGTTCACCGGAGGCTTTCTCGCGGCCCGGCTGGCGGGGGCCGACGATGCGGCCGCCGCGGCGGCGGGGTGCCGTGCGGGGGCGGCGGCCGTCAGGACCGTGGGCGGGCGGCCGCCCCTGCCCGGGGACCGGCCGTGACCGGCCTCCGGGAGATCATCCCTGCGCCCGCGGTCCGGTCCAGGCGGGGCGGTTCGGGTCGTCGGCCCTGACGACCGCGTCCGCGCTCGCAGTGGGCGCCACCTCGTCCTCGTACCGCTCGAAGGCGGGCAGGGTCCACCGCTCGTCCTCCCTGGTGCGCCGCCGCAGCGCGCCCGCCGACAGCCGCAGATGGACACTCAGGTCGAACGGGAACCAGTGGCCGAGCAGCAACGGCCCGTGCAGGACCAGCACCCCGCCTTCCGGGAGATGCCGGTACGGGCTGCGCGTCGCCCGGTCCGTGACCGGATCCCACAGATCGGGCAGCACCCGCCCGCCGCCGCCCGGTTCCAGCGGACCGAACACCTCACGCCACAGGGCGCCGGTGTCGAACCAGCTGCCGTAGTACGAGTCGGGGTCCTGCCTGCCGTACTCGTACCGCAGGCTGGCCGGCCGGAGGAACCCCGCGGTGGACACCACGAGCACCGCCCGGCCGCGCAGCCGCAGCGCCTGGGCCACCGCCCCGGCCAGCTCACCGGTGCGGGCGGCCGGGGCACCGTCGACGGCGATCCTGAGCCAGGGCCCTCCGTCGGCCGCCTTCAGCCCGTCGGCGTGCGCGGCGAGCGCGTCCGCGAGCCGTTCCCAGGTGATCGCTTCGAATCGCACGCGTCCATCGTGCACCCGTTCCCGGAAATCCGCGGCGCCCGACGGCTCGACCCCTTACGGTCCTGATCATGGATCTCGCATTCGCTCGCACGTTCGCCGCGCAGTGGCAGGACGACTGGAACTCCCACGACCTGGAACGCATCCTGGCGCACTACCACGACGACGTGACGTTCAGCTCCCCCATGATCGCCCGGTTCACCGGCGACGCCTCCGGCACGGTCCGCAGCAAGGCCGAGCTGCGCGCCTACTGGACGCGTGGGCTGGAGCTCATCCCCGACCTCGCGTTCGAGGTCATGGACGTGCGGGTGAGCGTCGGCACCCTGGTGATCGACTACCGCAACCAGATCGGCGGCCGGGTGTACGAGGTGCTGACCTTCCGCGACGGCCTGGTGATCAGCGGTCTCGGGGCATACGGGGAGACACTCGCCCACTGACGGTCGGCGCCCGGCGGCGCGGTGGCCGGCCGGGACGACAGAGGGCGGGCCTCGTGCCCTACTTCTTCTTGCCGCAGTCCACCGCGTCGGCGTCGTCGGAGAGTTCGCTGCCCTCGGGCAGCAGATAGGTCACCCACAGGACGACGGGCTCGGTCCCCAGATTGCGCCCGATGTGGCGGTGCTTCACCCCGGACGGCTCGATGAAGGAGGTGCCGGCCGGTGTCACCTCGACCGAGCAGTCGTCCAGGGTGCGGGTCAGCGTCCCGGACTTGACGACGGCGATCAGCTGGCCGCGATGCGTGTGCCAGCCGGTGGAACCGCCGGGCTCGACGGTGATCGTCCGGAAGGTGACATCGGTACGGCCCTCCGGCGTCTTCACCTTCAGCTTGCCCGGCGAGGTGCCTTCCGCGACGACGGTGCCGCTCACCCCGCTGCCGGGGGTGGCGACGGCCGCCGCCGGGACGATGCCGAGCGCGGCGGCGCAGCCCGCGACGACAAGCGCCCTGCCCAGCCGCCCCTGCGGCCTCCGCCGCTCCGACGAGTCCTGCCGCCCCTGCTGTCCCCGCGTGCTCCGCCGCTCCTCCTGGCCCTGCTGTCTGCCGGTCCTCATGGGCAACTCCCTTGCGTCAGTGTCCCGGACATCCCAAATGCCCCGACGCTACCCAGAAGTTGACCGCATGAATCACGCCAGGACGATCGTCATGCGCCACGCAGCTCCGCAGCCAGCGCTCCGGCACCGGACACCTCGATCCGCCCGTCCCGCACAGCCTCGGCGAACGTCAGCTCGCCGCGCCCCAGCGCGAGGCAGAGTCCGGCGTCGAGGGCGATGCGCGCGTCGGCACGGGCGGCCGGCCCATCCCCGTAGACCGGCTCACCGGCCACCGGCGCGCCGACACGGACATGGAACTCGCCCTCGTCGAGGCGCACATCGACCACCCCGTCGGCCGCCCGCCCCCCGAACCCCTCCAGCGCGCGCAGCAGCGGAAGCGCGAACCAGTGCGCCCGGACCGCGTCCGTGGGCCGCCGCTCCGCGAGTGCGGGCGCTCCCCACTCGGCGAGCGCGGCGAGGACGGGCAGCAGCCCGTGTCCGCGCTCGGTGAGTTCGTACACCACAGCCGCGGCGGGCGGCGGCAGTTTGCGGCGGGTCACCAGCAGGCCCTGCTCCATGTCCTTCAGCCGGGAGGCCAGGACATCCGTACTGACGCCGGGAAGGTCCGCGTGCAGATCGGTGTAGCGGCGGGGACCGGCCAGCAGTTCACGGACGATCAGCAGGGTCCACCGGTCACCGACGGCGTCCAACGCACGGGCACCGGCGCAGAACTGGTCGTAACTCCGGCGGCGGACCGGGCGGGTTGCGGGCTGTTGCTGACGTGGCATGCGACTCAGTCTAGACACGTTGTTGGACTTTCCAAGTCCAAGCTTGGTAAAACCAAGTATCGCAATCGGGTCGGGAGGCACCGCATGGAGTTCCGCCAGTCCAGCAAGCTCAACGAGGTCTGTTACGAGATCCGGGGCCCGGTCATCGAACACGCCAACGCCCTGGAGGAGGCGGGCCACAGCGTGCTCCGCCTCAACACGGGCAACCCGGCACTGTTCGGTTTCGAGGCGCCGGAGGAGATCGTCCAGGACATGATCCGGATGCTTCCCCGGGCCCACGGCTACACGGACTCGCGCGGCGTCCTGTCCGCCCGCCGGGCCGTGGCGCAGCGCTATCAGGCGATGGGGCTGACGGAGGTCGGCGTCGATGACATCTTCCTGGGCAACGGCGTCTCCGAGCTGATCTCGATGGCGGTGCAGGGGCTGCTGGAGGACGGCGACGAGGTACTGATCCCGTCCCCCGACTACCCGCTGTGGACCGCGGTGACGACGCTGGCCGGCGGGAAGGCCGTCCACTACACGTGCGACGAGGCCTCGGACTGGAACCCCGACCTCGCCGACATGGCCTCCAGAATCACCGACCGCACCCGCGCCGTCGTGATCATCAACCCGAACAATCCGACCGGTGCCGTCTATCCGCGCGAGATCCTCGAAGGCATCCTCGACCTGGCCCGCCGGCACGGCCTGATGGTGTTCGCCGACGAGATCTACGACCAGATCCTGTACGACGACGCCGAGCACCACAGTGTGGCGGTCCTCGCCCCCGACCTGGTCTGCCTCACCTTCAGCGGGCTTTCGAAGACGTACCGCGTGGCGGGCTTCCGTTCGGGATGGATGGTGGTGTCAGGCCCCAAGCAGCACGCCCGCAGCTATCTGGAGGGGCTGACCATGCTCGCCTCCATGCGGCTGTGCCCCAACGCTCCCGCGCAGTACGCGATCCAGGCCGCGCTCGGCGGCCGCCAGTCGATCCGGGAGCTGGTGGTGCCCGGCGGCAGGCTGTACGAGCAGCGCAACCGCGCCTGGGAGAAGCTGAACGAGATCCCCGGGGTGTCCTGCGTGAAGCCGAAGGGCGCGCTGTACGCCTTTCCGCGCATCGACCCGAAGGTGCATCCGATCGTCGACGACGAGAAGTTCGTCCTTGACCTGCTCCTGCGGGAGAAGATCCAGGTCGTCCAGGGCACCGGTTTCAACTGGCCCCGGCCCGACCACTTCCGGATCCTGACCCTCCCGTACGCTGACGATCTTGACGCGGCCATCAGCCGAATCGGCCGTTTCCTGACCGGATACCGGCAGTGACCTGCCGCCGGAGACGAGCGGAGCCCGACCGTGAGCTGTCCCACCTGCCGGACCCCCGTCCACACCCAGTTCGCCTCGTTCGACCTCGTCGGGCCGATCGTCGAGGGCGGTCTGGACCCGGCCACCGACCCCGGCTGGGCGGACTCCGGCGCCAAGTCGCCCGCTGAGTACGCGCGCTGGGCAGGTCATCTGTGCGGTATGACCTGCCTGCGCATGGCGCTCGGCGCCGATGCCCCGTCGCTCTTCGCGCTGCGGGACGGAGCGCTGGAGTACGGCGCCTACACCGAGGACGGCGACGGCGCGATCCGGGGGCTGGTCTACGCCCCCTTCGCCACATACGTACGCGAGAGGCACGGCCTGGACGCCACGGTCCACCGCGTCCTCGCACCGGAGGAGATCCCGGACCTGCTGGACGAGGGCCGGTCCGTCATGGCGTCGGTGCACTACGCGATCCGTCACCCGCAGCGTCCCGCGCCGGGGCGCGGCGGACACCTGGTGCTCCTGACGTCCCGTACGGCCGACGGAACGGGCGTCCACTTCCACAACCCGTCCGGCACCACGGCCGCGACCCGGGCGGCGGAGCTGCCGCTGACCGAGTTCGAGCGCTTCTTCGCGGGCCGCGGGGTGTCGCTGCGCCCGGCGCGATGATGTGCGGGGCCGGACGCGATGATGCGGGGGTCCGGAACGGGAGCGGGCCCGGGGGCGTAGCCGGCCCCCGAGCCCTGTGATTGCCGCCTGTACGGCACGCCGGCACTTTTAAAGGTCCCGTGTCAGTTTTATGTCGCCGCGTCCTGCCTTTGGACGACCGCAGACCGAAGCTCCGCGGGCCGGAGTCGAACCGGCATCTCGACGCGCACGGGCACGGGCCCGGTTGATCCGGCGATAGGCGGCGCATGCTGAGTCTGGAGCAGGAGTCTGAGATTGATCGCGGCCGCCTCTGCCAGTTGGGCCACCCCGGCCCGTATCCGTACGGGAGGCACGGAAGTGCCGGGGGGAGGACTCGAACCTCCACGTGAACCGCGTCCGTCACGACAAACTTCAGTTTCAGCTTTGCGCTCCTCGCGCACCCCGGCCGCGTCGACCGCCGCCGGGGCTTCCATGGCCGGTCACCTCATCCGAAGAGGTAACCGAAGACCGCATCACCCACCCGCTGGTCCGTGACATCCACGCCGTTGGCCTCCTCGCGCGCGAACTTGACGGCCTGCTGGAGCTTTTCGACCCGGTCGAGCAGTTCGTTGATCCGCCGCGCGGGCAGCGCACCGGAGAACTTCACCGTCGTCCAGTAGCCGATCGGGATGTCCTCGTAGTACACCTCGACCTGCGCGGGGTGCTTCTCGGTGGCCTCCGCCTTCACGTGGTTGCGGGGGACCTTCTTCGTCCGCAGGGTCCGCACCGGCTCGGTCTTCCAGGAGTCCGTCGAGGGATCCTGGGACCAGGCCTCGGAGGCGTCCAGCACCGGAAGCTTGCGGATGAAGGTGTTGATGTCCGTGAGCTGCTTCTCCAGGAAGAGCAGATACGACACCGGCACGCCGCTCACCAGAACACACCCGTCGACCGAGACGTCGGCGCGGGCCGCGCAGTTGGCCCAGTCCTTCGTGGCGGTCACGTCGAAGAGGCGGGTGAGCGTCGCGGCGGTCTCCCGCAGCACGTCCTCGGCCTTGACCTGCACCAGGGTCGATTCGGGCGGCAGCTGCTCACCCTCCTCGTCCTTCGGCTGGTACGTACGGGAGATCCCGGCCAGCAGACCGGCCTTCTGGAGGCCGTGATGCGCCGCCGTCAGGTCCTGGTGAGCCTTGGACTTGACGCCCTTCTCCACTGCGATGATCTGATTGAGTTTCGCCACGTCCGGAAAACTAACAACAGCAACTCCACCCGCACCAGCGGTTTTTCCCGCTCCGCTGTGCACCTGACGGGCCCGTGCGCGCCCGGACGGTGGCGCGGCTGGAGGAGCGCGCGTCGGCCGGTTTCCGGCCCCGGACGCCTCGGCGGGGGCGCCGGCCGCGCACGGCTGCGCGTCGGCGTTCCCCGGCCGGGCGGCGGGGGCGGCGACCCGTCGGATACTGTTCCGCGTCCGGGTTCCGGGGCACCGGACGTCGACCAGCAGGGAGCACACCAGGTGGGCACGCCCGTACGTCACTTCACCGCGACGACCGAGCAGGGTCAGGTCTTCACGGTCAACATCGAGCGGGACTTCCGGTACGAGCCGTACCGGGACTTCCTCGTCTGTACGCACTGCGACTGGTCGCCGTCGCTCCTGACGACCCGGCGCCTCATCGACATGGCCGGTGAGCACCTGGCATCCGCCCACGGGGCCGGCCAGGGGCTGGCGCAGCAGGACAACGAGTCGTTCCGCAAGGCGCGGCTCATCATGCTGCCTGTCGTCGCCGTACTGCTGATCGGTCTGCTGATTTTCCTCAACAGCTGATCCTGCGGCGGGATCAGCCGCCGCTGAGCTCCAGGAGCGCGCCCACCGGGTCGGAGTCCGGCGCGGCCCTGGGCCACCACTCGTCCTCGCCCGGGTCGGACTCGTAGCCGTACCACCGGCCGTCGTGGCCGAAGCGGAGCTGGAGCGCACCGCCGGGGTGGGTGAGGTGGTTGCGCCACGGCTGGAAGCGCGGGAAGCCGGCGGCGGCCAGGGCGGGGCGGGCCCGGTCGAAGGGGCCTGCCGGTGGGTCCCACGGTGTCTCCAGGACGGCGAGCCCCTCGGCTCCGCCCTGGCGCCACGCGGCCACGGCACGGGCCAGGTCAGTGGTGTTGCGGCCGGTGGCGGACGCCAGTTCGCGGTAGAGGGCGCGGGTGGTGGCGGTGAGTCCGGCCGTGGGACGGGCCGCTGCCAGCCGCACCGCGTCCTGCCAGGCGGTGAGCCCGGCGATCGGGTCGAGGCCGGTGGTGAGCAGGGTGTGGGCGCGGGCAGCCGCCTCGGTGGCGAGCTGGTCGAGGGCGAGCGGGTCCCGGGCGCCGGGGAACTCCGGGTACGAGGGCGGCCGGCCCGGATGCGGCTCCACCGGGAACGGGGCGGGCAGCGGCGGCAGGAAACGGTCGGCAAGCGCCTCGCGCGCGGGTATGGACGGGGCGGCGGGCACTGCGGGCCGCTCCCTCGCGGAGTGCGCGGCGTTGCGACGTCCCAGGTCCTCCAGGAGATCGCGTTCCCCCCGGCCGCGCAGCAGCAGGAGGACGAACGGGTCGGTGTCCAGAAGGCGGCCCATCTGGTAGCAGAGCGCCGCCACGTGCTTGCACGGCCAGCCGCGGTCGGGGCAGGAACAGCCGGGGTCGAGGTCGTCCGCTGCGGGAAGCAGGGTGACACCGGCGGCGGCCGCCGTGTCGGCGAGGGAGTGCGGCATCTCCTTGGCGAGCAGTGCGGCGAGATGTCCGGGGCGGGCGGCGACCGCGTCGAGGAGGGTCTCCCAGCCGGAGTCGGTGAGGGTGCGCAGCCGCAGTTCGGCGCGGTAGGGGCGGGGGCGGCTGCCGTGCACGTAGGCGACGACCTGCCCCGGGGTGACGGTGATCGCGGCGACGTTCCCGCTGTCCGCGTACGCGCGCCCGCGGGCGAGCCGGGGCGCGTCCATCGACAGGTCCTCCAGCGCCGCCACCCAGGCCCGGCCCCACCAGCTGTCCGCGAACGGCTCGTCCCCTTGGGACGTGCGCGCCGGCACGGCCTCGAAGGTCCGCCGCAGGTCGTCGGGGCCCGGGCGGGGCCGTGCGCCGGATCGTGTGCCGGGCCGCTTGCCGGGCCGCGCGGCGGCGGGAGAGGCAGAGGTATGCGGCCTGGGGCTCATGACGGCCTCCGCAGGGAGACGAGATCGGCCAGATCGCGGTCGCTGAGCTCGGTCAGCGCGCTCTCCCCGGTGCCGAGCACGGCGTCGGCCAGTGCCCGCTTGGCCAGCAGCATCTCGCCGATCCGGTCCTCGACGGTGCCCTCGGCGATCAGCCGGTGCACCTGGACCGGCTGGGTCTGCCCGATGCGGTAGGCACGGTCGGTGGCCTGCTCCTCGACCGCCGGGTTCCACCAGCGGTCGTAGTGGATGACGTGGGCGGCCCGGGTGAGGTTCAGGCCGGTGCCGGCGGCCTTGAGGGAGAGCAGGAAGACCGGGACCTCACCGGACTGGAAGCGGTCCACCATCCGTTCCCGCTCGGGCACCGGCGTACCTCCGTGCAGGAGCTGGGAGGGGATCGCGCGCGAGGTGAGATGCGCGGAGAGCAGCCGGGCCATCGTCACGTACTGGGTGAAGACGAGCACCGAGCCGTCCTCGGCGAGGATCGTGTCGAGGAGTTCGTCGAGCAGGGCGAGCTTCCCGGAGCGGCCGGTGAGCCGGGTCGGTTCCTCCTTCAGGTACTGCGCGGGGTGGTTGCAGATCTGCTTGAGCGAGGCCAGCAGCTTCATGATCAGGCCGCGCCGGGCGATGCCCTCCGAAGCCTCGATGTACGCCATCGTCTCGCGCACCGTGGCCTCGTAGAGCGTGGCCTGTTCGCGGGTGAGGAAGACGGGGTGGTCGGTCTCCGTCTTGGGCGGCAGCTCGGGGGCGATGCCCGGGTCCGACTTCTTCCGGCGCAGCAGGAAGGGCCTCACCAGCCGGGAAAGACGCTCCACCGCCTCGTCGTTGGCGATGCCGGCGGCGGTACCGGTGTTCTCCACGATGCGGGCGTGGCGGGCCCGGAACGCCTTGAGGGGGCCCAGGAGCCCGGGGGTGGTCCAGTCGAGCAGCGCCCAGAGTTCGGAGAGGTTGTTCTCGACGGGGGTGCCGGTCAGGGCGACCCGGGCCGGGGCCGGGATGGTGCGCAGCGCCTTCGCCGTGGAGGAGTGCGGGTTCTTCACGTGCTGTGCCTCGTCGGCGACGACCAGTCCCCAGCTGTGGGCTGCCAGTTCGGCCGCGCTGGAGCGCATCGTGCCGTAGGTGGTGAGGACGAATCCGCCGTCGGGTTCGGTGAGGGTGCGGTCGGTGCCGTGGAACCGCCGGACGGGGACGCCCGGGGCGAAGCGGCTGATCTCCCGGTGCCAGTTGCCCAGCAGGGAGGCGGGGCAGATCACCAGAGTGGGCGCGGGGTGGGCGCGGTGCAGATGGAGTGCGATGAGGGTGACCGTCTTGCCGAGGCCCATGTCGTCGGCGAGGCAGCCGCCGAGGCCCAGTGACGTCATCCGGTCCAGCCAGGCCAGACCGCGCAGCTGGTAGTCGCGGAGGGTGGCGTCGAGACCGGGCGGCGGTGCGATGAGGGTGTCGTCCTCGACGATGCGGGCGCGCAGCGCGGCCAGCGCGCCGACCGGAACCGCCTCGACCTGCTCGCCGTCCACCTCGGCGCTGCCGGTCAGGGCGAGAGCGAGGGCGTCCACCGGGTCGAGCAGCCCCAGCTCCCGCTTGCGTGCCTTGCGTACGAGAGCGGGGTCGACGACGACCCACTGGTCGCGCAGGCGCACCACGGGCCGGTGTGCTTCGGCCAGCACATCCATCTCGGCCTCGGTCAGCCTCTGGTCCCCCAGCGAGAGCTGCCAGTTGAAGCTGAAGAGCTGTTCGGCGTCGAAGAAGGAGGTGCCGTCGGTGGCCGAGCCGGGTGCGGGCCGCACGACCGCCGAGGCGGTGAGGGAGCGGGCGAGCTCCCTGGGCCAGTGCACGCTCACCCCGGCATCCGACAGCCGTGCCCCGCCTGTGCCCAGCAGATCCTGCAACTCGTCCTCGGTGAGGGCCAGTACGTCGGGGACGGGCTGGTCCAGCAGTCGCTCCAGCGGGGCCCAGACGCGGGCGGCGCGACGCAGGGCGAGCACGGCGTCGACCTGGGCGCGCGGGCCGAAGGGCTCGCCCGCCGTGCCGTTCCACAGAGCGGCGGCGTCGACGACGTAGGTGGGGTCGGCGAGGCTGTGCACCTGGGTGATGGCGGCTCCGGCATGCCGTGCGGCCGCCGGTGTGCGGCCGTCGTCCGGCTCGCCGGGGACGGCCCCTTCATCGGTGCCGGCCGTGTCGAAGAGCTCGTACGAGGACAGGTCCAGGCGCAGCGAGACCCGTACGCCCGCGTCCAGTCCGGCCGCGACCTCCACCGCCCACTCCCGGGCGCCGGGCAGATGCCTGGCTTCCCCGGCCGCGAACGGCGCCCCCATGGCGAAGGCGGCCGCGGGCGTCCGGGGCAGGGTGTCGGCCACCGCGTCGAGGAAGGAGCCGATGAGCGGCTCGGGGTCGGGGACCTGGAGGGGCACGCGGCCGGGGAAGGGGATCGCGTAACCCTCGGCGGGCATGGCCGCGGCGACGGCACGCAGGTGGGCGATGTCCTCGGCGTCACGCGGTCCGGCACGCCAGGCGTCGTGGTCGTCGGCGGTCAGTCCGGGAAGCATCCGGCCCCGGGAGACCAGGTGGAGCGCGTGGAGGGTGGCGGCGCCCCAGCAGCGGGTGGCGGGGTGGGCGGACCGCTGGTGGCGGGCACGGGCCAGCAGGGGCACGGCATCGGCCACCGGGAGCAGCAGGGCCGGCACGGTGACCCTGCGGACGCTTCCCCGCTCGCCGCGTCGCCAGACGACCGTGATCTCGGCGGTCCGCGTGCCCGTGTTGTCGGGCTCGGAGGGGCGCGTGCCTGTGCCGTCGGGCTCGGCGGGTCCGCCGGTGCCCGCCGGGAGCGCACCCCCGGTCGGGTGCAGGTCGCCCGGGTCGGGCAGCGGGTGCCCTTCCGGGTCCCAGAACGCGATCTGTCCCTCGCGTGGGAGCGCGGCAGGCAGGAAGACCGCCGCACAGCGCAGCAGGCGGCCCACGGCCGCGTCCTGCGGCGGCGATGCGATGCTCACCGGCGCCTCCCCTCCCCTTCCTGTCCGGCCCCGCTCGGGAGCTCCTGCGTCATCGGTCCTCCATGCCTGGTCAAGCCCTGCCGGCACGGGAACCCTGTGACTCGCGAGTCTAGGCGGGAGGTCTGACAGCGGACCGGCCGCCGCCTTGCCCGCAACTCGTACGGGGTCGGGCGGCGGCCGGAGCATGACGCCCCGCAGCCTGGCCGGCGGCGCGGCCGGCGCGCTGATGGGCGCCCGGATCAGTGCCTGACACGTGGAGGGGCCGGCGTCTGGGATCGGGTGGCCCAGCCCCTGATGAGCCGGCGGTCAGTGCCTGGCGAGCGGCTTCGAGCCGGTGGGACGGGGCCTCCCGGAAGGCGCGGCCGCCTTCGCCTGCGTGGCGTGGCGCGGGCGGCCCGTACCGGGTGCCGGTGGCTCGGAGGCGGCGGGCGCCGGCGGCTCGTCCGACCGGGGCGCCGGCTCCACCGGCCCGTCCCCCGCCTCCGCCGCCCGGTCGCGGGGGTGGGCGTCCGCTGCCGCACCCTCCACGGGCTGCGGCACAGGCTGCCCGGTCCGCTCGAACGGCGCGGGCTGTCCGGCCTGCGGCGGAGGCGTCGGCTGCTGGGCCCGTTCCAGGAAGCGGAGCAGCTCCACCGGGAACGGCAGCACCAGGGTGGAGTTCTTCTCCGCCGCCACCGCCACCACGGTCTGCAACAGCCTCAGCTGCAACGCGGCGGGCTGGGCAGACATCTCCGACGCCGCCTCGGCCAGCTTCTTGGAGGCCTGGAGTTCCGCGTCCGCGTTGATGACCCTGGCGCGCCGCTCACGGTCGGCCTCCGCCTGGCGGGCCATGGAGCGTTTCATCGTCTCCGGCAGCGAGACGTCCTTGATCTCGACCCGGTCGATCTGCACGCCCCATCCGACCGCAGGACTGTCGATCATGAGCTCCAGGCCCTGGTTGAGCTTCTCCCTGTTGGACAGCAGATCATCCAGATCGCTCTTGCCGATGATCGAACGCAACGACGTCTGTGCCATCTGCGAGACGGCGAACCGGTAGTCCTCCACCTCGACGACCGCGCTCGCCGCGTCGACCACCTTGAAGTAGATGACCGCGTCCACGCGGACCGTGACGTTGTCCCGGGTGATCCCGTCCTGGGCCGGCACAGGCATGGTCACGATCTGCATGTTGACCTTGCGCAACCGCTCGACGCCGGGCAGCACCATGGTGAATCCGGGCCCGCGCACATCGTTGCGGAGCCGGCCGAGCCTGAGCACCACGCCCCGTTCGTACTGCTTGACGACCCGGGCGGCCGCCGCCGTGTACACGACTACCGCCATGATCGCCACCACCGCTGCGATCAAGAGCTCCTGGACCATGACGGCCCCCTGCCATCCGGAAGAACCGGAACATCTACCTCACGCCACAATCAGCGCTAATACCACGTTACGCCCCCTTTGGACAGCGGGCGAACCAGGGCCCGCTCCGCCATCCCTCGCCCGGCCGCTTCCCGGATGCCGTGCCCGCCACGAGCGGGCAGGGTGACCAGCGTCAGCACGTCCCCCGGTGGCCTACGGGGTGATGTGACGGAGTGCGTACGGATGAGCCGGACGAGACAGACGAGGACCCGCCCATGCCCGTGATCGACCACCGACGCCGCCGTCTCGGCATCGCCGCCGGGACCGCGCTCCTGACCCTTGCCGTCGCAGGCTGTTCGAGCCTCGGCCGGACCGCTGTCGGTCCGGTCATCTACACGACCGAACGCGATGCCGTGGTCATGGTGAACAGCCCCTCGGTGAAGGGATGCCACCGGCTGGCCCCCGCGGGGGCCAAGGTAGTGGCCAACGAGACCCTGATCGACATCATCCTGTACCGCACCCGGGACTGCACGGGCCCGGGAACGACCTATGTCGCCACCACGTTGACCGACGTGCGGGCGCCCAGTTCGCTGCCCTGGCGCAGCTTCACCACCGTTCACTGATCCACCGGGACGCCGGTGCGGACGTGCGCCGGGTCGCGGCCCCGACGGGTCGCGCACCCGGTGCGCGTCCGCACCGGCGTCCGTCTCACGCACCGCGACGGACCAGCGCGATCAGCGCCGCCGTCGCGGCCCGGCGGTCCTTGGCGATCAGGACCATCACCACGATGAGCATCGCGGGCATCACCGCGTTCGGCGGATCGAGCAGCGTCAGCTGGACGACCGACGCCCCGGCCAGCAGCCCGCAGAAGGCGAGGGCCGCCACCCCGGCGAGGACCGGGATCAGCAGCGCGACCGCCCCGGCCGTCTCCAGACCGCCGATGGCGTACATCGCTCCGTGGCTCCAGCCCATCCGGTCGAACGACTCGACGGCGGACTCGTGGGCGATCAGTTTGGCGATTCCGCTGAAGCCCAGGAACAGGGCGAGGGCGTACCGCGCCACGCTCAGCGCGACAGCGCCCCGGCCACGGCGGCCGGCGGCGGCCGACGGGGGTGCGGAAGCGGCCGGCCCGCCTGCGGACGCCGTGATCCCGGCCTCCGTGATGCGGGACGTCTCGTTCCCGGACGTCTCATTCCCGGACGCCGCGGTCTCGGACGCCGCGGTCTCGGACGTGGTGTTCCCGGACATGGTGTTCCCGGACATGGTGGTCTCCTCGGGGAAGCGGTGCGCGGTATTGCTCACACAAGGTCAGACCGCGAACCGGCCCGTAACTCATCGCCCCACCGGCCACCGTTTTCCCCTGCCGAGGCCCTACTTGGGCACGGCGCGCACCCAGATCCCGTCCTCGGTGAGGTACCGGTCCACCCGCAGCCCGGCCTCGTCCAGACAGTCCTCGAACCGCTCCTTCGACAAAGGCCGTGAGAGGAAGGTCTGCGTCCAGCGCGCGTCCGCGAACTCGTACTCGACGTAGACCGATTCCACCCCGTCGCCCACCGGCTCCGAGGAGACGATCCGCGTCGTGTACCCGGCCGGATGGACGCGCTCGCGCGGCAGGTCGACGTGGTAGTCCTCGCCCTCCCGCTGGATGAGCACCACGCCGCCGTCGCGCACGTATCCGCGGCAGGTGCGCAGCAGCCCCTCGCGCACCCGGTGGCTCCCCGAGTGCACCAGGAACGAGGCCAGCATGACCACGTCGAAGGTCTCCTCGCCGAGGTCCAGCGACTCGATGGGGCTGCACACCGTGCGTGCGCCGCGCACCCGTTCCAGCATCTGCGCCGACTCGTCCACGGCCGTGACATCGAAGCCCAGGGCGAGCAGCGGGTGCGTCACCCGGCCCACCCCGCTGCCCAGTTCGAGAATGCTCGATCCGGCAGGGACGGCGGCGGCGATCACGTCCGGCTCGTCGTTGACGGCCAGTCGCGCGTACAGCTCGACGGCGCAGCCGTCCGGTGTGATCTCGCCGGGTCCCGTCCCCGAATACCCTTCCCGTACCACTCGCTCAGTCATGCCCTGCCGAACGAACGGTCGGCTCCTGTCGTTCCCCGTCTCATACCGAACGGCGTGCGACCAGCGCCGCGCTGAGATGCTGGAGGTCTGTCGGCCGGGCAGGGGAAAGGCCGGTCAGCCGGCCGATGCGGCGGATGCGGTAGTCGACGGTGTTCGGGTGGATGTGCAGCGTGGCTGCCGCCGCCCTGCGGTCCAGGCCGTGGGCGAGGTACGTCTCCAGCGTGTGGAGCAGCTCCGGTTTCGCCTCCAGGGGATGGAGCAGCCGTGCCAGCCCGCTCAGGGCCTCGCTCGGCCTGCTCAGCTGGTACTCCAGCAGGACATCGGCCAGCCGGTACAGACCGGCCGGCCGGCCGGTGCGGGCAACCAGGGCGACGATCTCGGTATTGCGGGCCACGGCGGCCGGCACCGCCGCCGGTTCCGTGGTCTCCGCCGCCGCGGTGACCGGCACCCCCGCGGCCCGGGTGACTTCGGTGATCAGGTCGCACAGACCGCCGGGCCCGCTCCACGGCGGCGGCTCGGTGACGGGCAGCAGGACAGTGCCGCCCGTCTCGTCGAGAGCCGTCAGCGCGGGCGTTCCGCCGAACCGGTCCAGGGCCGTACGGATCCTGCGGATCTTGCGGCGGGCCGCCACTGCCGTACCGGGTCCGGGCAGCTGACCCACCTCGTCGTCGTGCGGACCCAGCGCCAGCGTCATCGCCAGATACCGGGCGGCCGGGCGCAGTCCGGTGCGCCGCGCGAAACGCTCCAGGTCCTCGCCCGTCAGCAGGGCCGCCATCAGGGCGTGCCGGCCGCCGTGTTCCTGGCTGTCCAGGATCTGCCGGGCCTCCAGATAGGCGCCGCTCACCGCGGAGGTCAGCTGCTGCTGGAGGACCATGATGCGGTTCATGATCTCCAGCACGGTCGGCAGGTCTCCGGGTCCGGCGTCCTGGGCGGTCTCCTCCCAGCACATCCCGATCCCCACCTGGTACGCGGTGAGGATGGCGTCCAGCGGCACGCCTTCCTCGGCCCGCTGGGCCGCCGAGTCACGCTGCTGGGCCAGTTCGGCGTCGGTGGCGGGTCTGCGGTGCTCGACGACATCGGCGAAGAGCCGCAGATTGTGCTGCACGATGTCGGCGATGTCGCCCGCGATCTCCTCGTGCGGCAGCTCCGCGTAGACCGGCAGATCGCTGAGCAGCCGGGCGACGACACGGGTGGTCAGCGCGGGGGCACGGGCCCGTAACTGGGCCGCCACCGGGCGGCCGGCGATGCGCAGCGGGCGCCGCGCATCGGCTCTCCGGTCCGCGCCGGCGCACGTTCCGGCAGCACGCTCTTTGTCATGTGTCACAAAAGCCCCCGCGGAAGTCTGCGTTACCGACCAGTTAAACGACGCCGTCCGAGTCTGCATGATGACCGGCGACACCCGCCATGCCACCACCTCTCCCCACACCGGAGGTTGCCGTGAACTCAGCGTCGAACAGCACACTCTGTCGGACCGTCAGAACTGCCGTGGCTGCGCTCGCCCTGGCCGGACTGGCCGTCGGGACGGGCGCGTCCGGCGCCTCGGCGGCGGGCGACGACACCTTGTCGTACGTCGCGCTCGGCGACTCGATGGCGTCCGGGCCCCTCATCCCCGACATCACGGGTCCGGTGGCCTGCGGCCGTTCCACGCACAACTACGCGCACGAGCTGGCCGCGAGCATCGGCGCGTCACTGCGCGACGTCACCTGCAGCGGGGCCAAGTCCAAGCACATGACGGAGAAGCAGTCGCTCTCCCTGCTCGACATCCCGATGGGATCGGCGCCGCCGCAGTTCGACGCCCTGCGCGCGGACACCGACCTGGTGACCCTGACGATCGGCGGGAACGACGCCGGTCTGGTCGGTATCGCGCAGGACTGCATGCAGCTCGACCCGACCGCCACCCCGTGCAAGGACAAGCTGACCGAGGGCGGGGTCGATCAGGTGGCGCAGCGCATCGCGGAGTTCGCGCCCCGGCTCGCCGCCGTCCTGGACGGGATCCACCAGCGTTCGCCCCAGGCCCGTGTGATCGTCACGGGCTACGGGCTCTACATCAAGCCGGGTGGCTGCTGGCCGCTCCAGCCCGTACTCCCGGTGGATGCCGACTTCCTCCAGGGCAGCGTCGACCGGATGAACACGGTGATCGCCGAACAGAGCGCCGCCCACGGCGCCGAGTACGTCGATGTGGCCGCCCCCAGCAAGGGCCACGACGCCTGCCAGGCTCCCTCGGACAAGTGGGTGGAGGGATACGTGCCGACCGCGGCAGCCGCCCCGCTCCACCCCAACCAGCGGGGTGAGGCGGCCTACGCCCGCATCATCGGCGCCCACCTCCAGGGGAGCTGAACCGTGCGGCAGGCACTCCTCCACGGACTGCTCGCGGCGGCGCTCGGAGCGGCCGCTCTCCTCGCCCCGCCCGCCCACGCCGCGACGGCGGGCCATCCGCCGCAGCGGGGCTGCGATCCGCTGGCACCCGCGGAGTGCCTGCTGCCGTTCCCCAACGACTGGTACACCCGGCCGGACCCGGACACCGACACGGGCCGCCGGGTGGACTTCGACGCCGGCGTCCTGCCCCTCCCCGTGACCGGGCTGCCCGTCGGTCCGGCCGCCTGGAACCGTTCCGACGGCTTCTCCCCCGGTTCCGCCCTGATCGCCCAGGTGCCGGGCCTGGACCTGGCGGCGACCGGCGCGGCCCCGCTCACCGGCATCGGCCGCTCCCTCGACCGGGACGCCCCGGTCGTACTCCTGGACACCACCACCGGTGAACGGTGGCCGTACTGGGCCGAGCTCGACGCCAACGCGCCTGATCCCGCACGCCGGGCGCTGCTGATCCACCCGGCCCGCAACTTCCAGGACGGGCACCACTACGCCGTGGCCCTGCGCCGCCTCAAGGACGCCGAGGGCCGTACGCTCCCGGCGGGCGCCGCGTTCGCCACCGTCGCCGGGAAACGGCTGCCCGCCCACGACCCGCTGCGCGCCCGGCAGGACCAGCTGCGCCCCGCCCTCACCGCCCTGCGCAGGGCCGGATTCAGTGCCGAAGGGCTCAACCTGGCCTGGGACTTCACCGTCGCCTCCACCCGCAGCCTGACCGGCGACCTCTTCACCATCCGCGACGACGCGCTGCGCCGCCTCGGCAACCGCTCGCCCGGCTTCACCGTCACCGGCGTCACCGACTTCACCGCGGGCCAGGACGCCCGGATCGCCCGCGAGGTCACCGGGCAGATCACCGTACCCAGCTATCTCAGCCTGCCGGGCGGTCCGCCCGGCTCCGTCCTGAACCGCGACCACGACGGCGTACCGCGCCGGCTCCCCCTCAACACCCAGCCCGTCGCGTTCCGCTGCGAGATCCCCCGCTCCGCCTTCAGCACCCCCTCCCGCCCCTCCCTCTACGGACACGGGCTGCTGGGCTCCCGCTCCGAGGTCGGGGCGGGCAACGTCAAGGACATGGCCGCCGAGCACAACTTCACCTTCTGTGCCACGGACTGGGCCGGCATGGCCAAGGAGGACATCCCCGTCGTCCTGGCCGCACTGGCCGACCCGAACCTCTTCCCCGCCATCCCCGAGCGCAGCGAACAGGGCATGCTGAACGCCGTGTTCCTCGGCCGCGCCCTGATCCACTCCGGGGGTCTGGTCGGCGACGCCGCGTTCCGCACCGACGACGGCCGCCCCCTCGTCGACACCCGGCACGGTCTCGCGTACGACGGGAACAGCCAGGGCGGCATCCTCGGCGGCGCCCTCGTCGCCGCCTCGCCCGACATCCGGCGCGGGGTGCTGGGCGTCACCGCCATGAACTACGGGCTGCTCCTCAACCGGAGCGCCGACTTCGCACCGTTCCAGCAGGTCCTGGATGTCGCCTACCCGGACAAGCTGCGCCAGCAGCTCGTCCTCCAGCTGTTCCAGATGGTGTGGGACCGGGGCGAGACGAACGCGTACGCGAACCACCTCACCGACCGCCACCGGGTACTGCTCCACATCGCCTACGGAGACCACCAGGTCGCGAACGCGGCTGCCGAGGTGGAGGCGCGCACGATCGGTGCCCGGCTGCTGTCTCCCGCGCTCGCACCCGGCCGGAGCCCGGACACCGTTCCGTACTGGGGCATCCGCCGCATCCACGCCGGTCAACTCCCCTACCGGGGCTCGGCCATGACCGTCTGGGACAGCGGAACCCCCGCACCCCCGCTCACCAACACCCCGCCCACCGGACCCGAGTACGGCCACGACCCGCACGAGGATCCCCGCAACTCGCCCACCGCACGTCAGCAGAAGGCCACCTTCCTGACCACCGGGCATGTCATCAATGTCTGCGGCACCACTCCGTGCACCGCAACCCCCACCTCCTGACGCCCCTTCCCTTCAGGGAACAGACAGGGAACAGACAAGGAGCACCATGCGTACGCACCGCATAGCCGGAGCCGCCGTCGCGGCAGCCCTCCTCGCCGGTACGGCACTGGCGCCGTCCGCGCTGGCCGCACCGCCCGCCGCCACGGCGACCGCGCAGGCCTCGGTCCCGTTCACCTCCGCCGGCGCCGTGCGCGCGGCCGACGGCGGCCACACCCTCTCCTGGGCCTCGCCGGCCGCTTCGGTGGCCGTCACCGCCGTCACCTCGCCCGACGCCACCACCGGGATCGCGCTGGGCACGGCCCCGGGCACCGGATCGCTGGCCGTCCCGGCCGGGACGCTCCCGGAGGCCGGCCGCTGGTACTTCCGGCTGGTCCCGGACGGCGGCGCTCCCCTCGTCGTCGCCGACCGCTCACTCGGACTGGCCTCCGCCCGCAACTTCCGCGACATCGGCGGCTACCGCACCACGGACGGGCACTGGGTCCGCTCCGGCCTGGTCTACCGCTCCAACAAACTGAGCTCTCTCACCGACGCCGAGCAGCAGCGGCTGGTCTCCCAGCGCCTCACCCTCGATGTGGACCTGCGCAACATCCAGGAACGCAACGACGACCCGGACCGGCTGCCCGCGGGCGTCGCGTACAAGGTCGCCGACGTCGTCTCGCTGAGCCACGGCATCCGCTTCCACGACTCGGCCCTGATGACACTGGCCGAGGCCCTCGCGGCGGGTCTCTTCTCCGGCTCGTCCGACCTGGGCCAGTCCATCGGCTACCCGTTCATGGTCAACTTCGTGGGCGCCGACTACGCGTTCCGCGATCTGGTCACCGCGGTCGCCACGAACACCTCGGGCGCCACGGTCTTCCACTGCAGCGCCGGCAAGGACCGCACCGGCTGGGGCACCGCCGTTCTGCTCACCCTGCTCGGCGTCCCGAGGGCCACCGTCGAGGCGGACTTCCTCGCCAGCAACCAGTACACCGGTAATCCGAAGGCGGTCGAACTGAGCTGGCTGCGCGCGGCGTTCGACGAGGTCGACCACATCTACGGCGACTTCGACACCTATGTCCGCGACGGCCTGAAGCTCGACGCTGCGACCGTGGAGACCCTTCGGGCCAAGCTGCTGACCGGCTGACCGGACCGCCGGGGTCAGCAGCCCGGGTAGCGGCCCTCCGGCCACTCGACCGCGTGCTCGAACTCCAGGCACAGGTCGTCGGCCACCTCGGCGATCACGGCCCGGCCCTCGGTGCGCACCAGCCACGACGGCGGAAGGCACCCCTCGCCGTGGCGGGCTCCGCGCAGATTGCCGCAGAGCGCGCCGGTGGAGTCGCTGTCGCCCGAGTGGTTGACCGAGAGCAGCAGCGACTCACCGGCCCGGCCGGCCTCCGGCAGGACCAGGGCGCAGTACACGGCGATGGCCAGGGCCTCCTCGGCCACCCAGCCCGCGCCCAGCGATTCCACCTTTCCGGCGCTCGGGGCGCCCTGCGCGGCCAGCTCGACGGCGCCGCGCAGGGCGGCGGTCGTCTCCTCGTGCCGGGGGTGCCGGGCGAGGATGTCCATGGCCCGCAGGACGGATCCCGGCAGGGAGTCGCCCTCCAGCAGATGGGCGACGATCGCGGCGAACGCACCGGCGGCATGGGCACCGGTGGGGTGGCCGTGGGTGATCTGCGCGCACCGGGCGGCGAGCGCGAAGCTCTCGGCCGGGTCCTGGCCCGTCAGCCCGAAGGGTGCCGAGCGCATGACCGTGCCGCATCCCTTGGAATGGGTGTTGACGGGGCCCGGCTCACCGATCGGGCCCTGCGGATCGGGGGTGTACCCGGTCGCGAGACCGGTCAGGCAGGCGTTCCCGGGCGCCCGGCGCGCGTACAGCCAGGGCTGCTGCCTGAGCCACCCGGTCCGGACGAGGTCCTCCCCGCCCCGGGCCGGTGGCGCGGGATGGTTCTGGGTGTCCAGCCAGCGCAGGTAGGCGTGCTTGACGATCGCCGTCTCGGCACCGCCGATCCCCTTGTACGCGGCCCTGGAGTGCGCCCTGATCAGCCCCTCGGCCGTGAAGAGGGTCATCTGGGTGTCGTCGGTGACGCGTCCGACGACCCCGTCCTCGTCGGCGGTCAGCCCCTGGACGCCCTGATCCCCGTGTGCCCGGCGGATTCCGGCGAGGGACAGGAACTCCACCGGGTTGCCCAGCGCGTCCCCGACCGCCCCGCCCAGCAGACACCCCCGGACCCGGGCCCTGCGCACCGCGGCGTCCTCCCGAGCTGTGCCGTTCATGCCTGCCCCACCCCTGTTTTCGCGTCGGTCCACCGCATGAGCGCCGTCGCGGGTCCATGCTGGTAGGAGAGGCGATCGCCATGCGTACCGGCAGTGAACCCACGACCGCCCGCAGTTCTCTGCGGATGCGGCTCTGGCTGAGTCTATGGGGCCTGGCCTGGGCCGTCTTCGGCCTGACGGCCTTCACCCTCACCGGCCGGCCGGGGTGGGCGGCGGCCTGCGGGGTGCTCCTCGTACTGGTCCTGGTGGATCTGACCGTGATCGTTCACCATCTGCGCCAGGGCCCGCACTACCAGCCGGGCCGAGCCGTCCCGCCGTACGAACCCGATCACGGGGGCCGGGGGCGGTACGGGCACTGAGGTGCGGCAGCCGCCCGGCCCTCCGCGCCGAGCAGGCCCTGCGCGTCGAACGTGTCGCGAACCTGCCCCGCGCCTCGAACCCGTCGGGTCAGCCCTCCGCGTCGAAACGGGCCGCCTTCAGGTACTCCGGGTTCGGGTCGAGCGCCGCCGCGAGCCGGAAATGGCGTGTCGCCCGCTCCGGATGGCCGGAGCGCTCGAAGGTACGGGCGAGCGCGAAGTGCGCAAAGGCGTTGTCCGGCTCCCGCTCCAGAACGAGTTCGAACTCCAGCTCGGCAGGGCGCAGTTGGGCTGCGGCGAAGAACGCCCGGGCGCGCAGCAGCCGGGCCGCGGTGTTCTCGGGGTGGGAGGCGATCACCGAGTCGAGGAGCTGCACGGCACCCCGGGGGTCGCGGGCCGCCAGCAGCTGCTCGGCCGCGCGGTAGTCGATGACGTGTGTTTCGGGGTTCCTCTCGGGCACAGTCGCATCCTTCCGTCGTCCACGGTGAGGTGAACGTCTGCCCGGCTGCCGGTGTTCCGGACCGGGATCAGCGGGCCTCGGCCCGCCGGGTCAGCTCCGCCCAGACCGCACGGACCTGCGGTTCCAGGGCCTCGATCGGTCCGTCGTTGTCGATGACCAGATCGGCCACCGCCCGCCGCTGCTCCCGGGTGGCCTGCGCGGCCATTCTGGCGCGGGCCTCCTGCTCCGTCATCCCGCGCAGCGTGACCAGCCGGTCGAGCTGGGTCTCCGGCGCCGCGTCGACCACGACGACCAGGTCGTAGAGGGGGGCGAGGCCGTTCTCGGTGAGGAGCGGGACGTCGTGGACGACCACGGAATCGGGGCCGGCGGCGCGCTCCAGCTCGGCGGAACGGGCGCCGACCAGCGGGTGGACGATCGCGTTGAGGGTGGCGAGGCGCTCGCTGTCGGCGAAGACGACGGAGCCGAGCTTCGGCCGGTCCAGCCTGCCCTCGGGGGTGAGGACGCCGGTGCCGAACGCCTCGACGACGGCGTCGAGCCCGGGGGTGCCGGGCTCGACGACCTCGCGGGCGATCCGGTCGGCGTCGATGAGGACAGCTCCGTACCCGGCGAGCATCCGGGACACCTCGCTCTTGCCGGCGCCGATACCACCGGTCAGGCCCACTTTCAGCATGGGCGGCAGCCTAGTGCCCACCGCCCCCTGGTGCCGAGAGCGGGCCCGGCCGGACTCAGCCGTCGCCTTCGCGCTCGGCCAGGAACTTCTCGAATTCGAGACCGATCTCGTCGGCGGACGGCAGGTCCACCGGCTCGGCGACCAGATTGCCCCGGGTCTCGGAGCCCGCGACCGCGTCGTACTGGTGCTCAAGTCCCTCCACCAGCGAGACGAGTTCCTCGTCGCCCTGGCCGATCTGACGGTCGATCTCCGTCTGGGTGCGGTGCGCCTCGGTGCGCAGGGAGTGGGCGACGGTCGGCAGGACCAGCCCGGTCGCCGCCGTGATCGACTCCAGCGCGGTGAGCGCGGCGTCCGGGTAGGCGGAGCGGGCGACGTAGTGCGGCACATGAGCCGCGACACCGAGGACGTCGTGTCCGGCCTCCATCAGCCGGTACTCGACGAGGGCCGCCGCGGATCCGGGCACCTGCGCCTCGTCGAACGGGCTGCGGTGGCCCGGCATGAGGTCGGTGCGGTTGCCGTGCGGGGTGACGCCGACCGGGCGGGTGTGCGGAACGCCCATCGGGATGCCGTGGAAGGTGACGGCCAGCCGGACACCGAGCCGCTCGACGATCTGCTCGACGGCGGCGGCGAACCGCTCCCACTCCACGTCGGGCTCGGGCCCCGACAGCAGCAGGAAGGGTGCCCCGGTGGCGTCCTGGACCACCCGGACGTCCAGCGTCGGGGTCTCGTACGCCGCCCAGCGGTCACGCTTGAACGTCAGCAGCGGGCGCCGCGCGCGGTAGTCGACGAGGCGGTCGTGGTCGAAGCGGGCCACCACCTGGTGGGGCAGCGATTCGAGCAGCCCGTCGACGATCTGCTCACCGGTCTCACCCGCGTCGATGTATCCCTCGAAGTAGTAGAGCATGACCAGGCCGGCCGACTCCTGGGCAAGCGCCATGTCGACGACGGCCAGGCCCTTCGGGTCCCATTCGTACAAACTCTGCGGATCGGGCACGGTTACCGCTCCTCCTTGTGTTCCTGAAGAAGAACGTTCCGAGGGGCACAGGCATTCCCGCCCGTGCCCCTTCACACGCTGTTTACCCAAGTACCCGTGCGTGCAGTGCCGTGACCGCCTTCCGTGCCGAGGTGAACGCTCCGTGCTGCCAGGCGTCCGCGTAGCTCAGGTAATCGCCCGCGAAGTACACCCGTCCCGCCGCCCGGTTGAGCGGTGCGAAGACCGGGGCGTCGGGGCCGCCGGACAGGGAGTGCCAGGAGGCTTCCAGGTACGGGGTCTGGCGCCAGTGGTGGGAGAACGACGTGGCGAGCTCCGTACGGTACTTCTCCCCGTGGATCTTCACGCCCTGGGCGAGGGCCCGTGCCTCCCGTTCGCGCGGGGTGAGCGCGGCGTACGCGTCGGCGTTGGAACCGGTGTTGTAGTACCCGATGAGGGTGCCGCGCCTGCCCTGGTGGCCGTAGGACGGGTACCAGATGTGGGAGAGGTCCATGTCCGTCTCCGTGATGCCGCCGTAGATCTGGTGGTCGCTCTCCCACCAGCGGCTGCGGTACTCCAGCCCGATCTTTCCGGCCGAGGACGGCTTGCAGGCCTCCAGGGCGGTCTGCACGGCCGGGCCGAGGTTGTGGGCGGTCCTGGCGAGGATGTTGGGCGGCAGGGCGGCGACGCAGTAGTCCGCCTCGATGCTGCGGGTGCGGCCGGAACGGGTGTAGGTGACGGTGACGCCGTGGGCGGTGTCGGTGATCTCGGTGACGGCCGCACCGGTGCGGATCCGGTGCTCGCCTATCGCCCGGGTGAGCGCGGCCGGTATCCGGTCCATGCCACCGACCGGCTGGAACATCAGCATCGCCTGGTCGTACTCGAACTCGAAGGCGAAGTAGCGCCCGACGCCGCTGGCGAAGACCTCGGACGCGGAGGGGACGGCCCCGAGCTCCTCGCCGGGGGTCCCGGCAGCCGCCGGATCGACGCGGTATCCGCGCCGGGGACTTCCGGTGTAGTCGAGGGTGTCACCGATGTCACCGAAGTCCTTGAGGAATTCGAGCAGCCGCTCCTGGTCGTCGGCGGTGATCTGCCGGTCGAGTGCGCCCTTGTCGGTGGCCTTGGAGAGGAGTTCGGCGACGTAGCCGTACACATCGGCCTTGGCGGTGCGGTAGCGCACCGGGGCCTTCATGCCCGCCCTCTCGTTGTAAAGATAGGCGTTGGCGTTCACATTGGTGAACACCTCGATGGGGACGCCGAGTTCGCGGCAGTAGTCGAGGGTGACCATCCACTGCGGAATCCGGCCGGGTCCGGCGTTCATGTACTGCCCGTCGGAGAACCGCGCGGTCTGCGTGACCCCGTGGATGTCGGTGGTGGTATCGCCGCCGCGTACGGTGAAGTTGCGGCCGCCCGTACGACCGCGGGCCTCCAGGACCGTACAGTCGTAGCCCGCCTTGCCGAGTTCGTAGGCGGTGGCGAGACCGGCGATGCCGCCCCCGACGACCACCACCTTGGCGGCAGCCCTTCCCTTCAGGTTGAAGTCACCCGCGCTCGGGGCACGGAACGCGGGTTCACGGCTTGCGGCCCGGGCGGTGGGGGCGAGGCCGAGCGCCCCCATGGTGGCGAACATCGCGCCCGCCCCGCCGGAGAGCCCGACATTGCGGAGGAAGGTGCGACGGCTCGCGCCCGGCGTCGCGGGCGAGTGGTGCGAAGCGTGAGTCATGTCCCGGCTCCCCTTCGGATCTTGAGGTTGCCGGGATCCTGGCAAGGGTGTGTTACGGACCGTCAGTTACTCGTGTATCCCACACGTTTCCCTGTGTTCACGCTGTCCTCCGTACGGGCGAACAATGGTCCAGACCTTGACACCGCCACCGCCCGTCCCTAGCGTCACTGGGCAGCGATTTCAGAGACTCGCCCCGTATTCATGTACGAGAACGTCCTGAACCCTTCACGGGAAGGCACCCCCCATGCGCACCCGCACGCTGCTCCCCGCCCTGCTGGCGACCGCTCTCACCACCGGCGCCCTCACCCTCGCCTCCGCCACCGCGGCGGGCGCCGCGACGGTCATCGAGGTGAGCACCGCAGCCCAGCTCAAGTCGGCCCTCACGGCGGTCGCACCCGGCGGCACGATCCACCTCGCGGACGGCACGTACACCGGCAACTTCAAAGCGCTCGTCCCCGGCACCGCTTCGGCACGCATCACCCTGACCGGCTCCGCCGGGGCGGTCCTCACGGCCGGCGGGGGCTATGGGCTGCACCTCAACGGCGCCTCGTACTGGACGGTGAAGGGCATCACCGTCACCGGCGGCCAGAAGGGCATCATGGCCGACAGCGCCGACGGCGTCGTGATCGACTCGGTGACCGTGCACGACCTCGACATGGAAGGCGTCCACTTCCGCAGGTCCAGCAGCGACGGCATCATCCGGAACTCCCGGATCTACGACACCGGCCACGACGGCCGGGGCATGGGCGAGGGCGTCTACGTCGGCACGGCGGGCGACCTCTCCGACCGCAGCGACCGGGTCCAGATCCTGGACAACACGATCGGACCGGACGTCGGCGGCGAGAACGTCGACATCAAGGAGGGCACCACGGGCGCGCGCATCGTCGGCAACACGTTCGACGGCAACGGGCTGACCGGCGCCAACTACGACGACTCCTGGATCGATGTGAAGGGCAACGACGTCCTGGTGCAGGGCAACCACGGCTCCCGCACGACGAACAACGGCTTCGAGACCCACACCCAGCAGAGCGGCTGGGGCTGCGGGACCGTCTTCAAGGACAACGTCTCGGACCTGTCCGGCTCGACGGGCGACAAGCGGATCGCGGTCAACGTCACGAACTACGGCGCCGATTGCCTCACGACGGTCTACGCGAGCAACACCGTGACCGGCGGCAACGGCCTGACCAACATCACCGTCACCCCCTGACGGGACGGATCCAAAAACGCATGAGGCCCGCTCCCCGAAGGGAGCGGGCCTCACCGTCATCTACTCACTGCCGATGACCGGCCGGAAGGTCGGAGCGTCAGCTCTGGCCGCCCGCCAGCTTCTCGCGCAGGGCAGCCAGGGCCTCGTCCGACGCCAGGGCGCCGGAGTTGTCCGCGGACTCCGAGGAGTACGAGCCGCCGCCACCGCTGCCGCCCGAGGCAGCCGGAGCGCTGCCGGCCGGGGCGGCAGCGCCCTCGGCAGCAGCGGCCTCGTCGGCCTCGCGGGACTTGATGACCTGGGCCTGGTGCTGCTCGAAGCGCTGCTGCGCCTCGGCGTACTGGGTCTCCCAGACCTCGCGCTGAGCCTCGAAGCCCTCGAGCCAGTCGTTGGTCTCGGGGTCGAAGCCCTCGGGGTAGATGTAGTTGCCCTGGTCGTCGTACGACGCGGCCATGCCGTACAGCGTCGGGTCGAACTCGACCGAGGCCGGGTCGCCACCGAAGGACTCGTTGGCCTGCTTCAGCGAGAGGCTGATGCGACGACGCTCGAGGTCGATGTCGATGACCTTGACGAAGATCTCGTCGTTGACCTGGACGACCTGCTCCGGGATCTCCACGTGGCGCTCGGCCAGCTCGGAGATGTGGACCAGGCCCTCGATGCCCTCGTCGACGCGCACGAACGCACCGAACGGAACGAGCTTGGTGACCTTACCGGGAACGACCTGCCCGATCTGGTGCGTACGGGCGAACTGCTGCCACGGGTCTTCCTGCGTCGCCTTGAGCGACAGGGACACGCGCTCGCGGTCCATGTCCACGTCGAGAACCTCGACGGTGACTTCCTGGCCGACCTCGACAACCTCGGAGGGGTGGTCGATGTGCTTCCAGGACAGCTCGGAGACGTGCACGAGACCGTCGACGCCACCCAGGTCCACGAAGGCACCGAAGTTGACGATCGAGGAGACGACGCCGGAGCGGACCTGACCCTTCTGGAGGGTCGTGAGGAACGTCTGGCGGACCTCGGACTGGGTCTGCTCGAGCCAGGCGCGGCGGGACAGGACCACGTTGTTGCGGTTCTTGTCCAGCTCGATGATCTTGGCCTCGAGCTCCTTGCCCACGTACGGCTGGAGGTCGCGGACGCGGCGCATCTCGACCAGCGACGCCGGCAGGAAGCCGCGGAGGCCGATGTCGAGGATGAGACCACCCTTGACGACCTCGATGACGGTACCGGTGACGATGCCGTCTTCTTCCTTGATCTTCTCGATGGTGCCCCAGGCACGCTCGTACTGAGCGCGCTTCTTCGAGAGGATCAGGCGGCCTTCCTTGTCCTCCTTCTGGAGAACCAGGGCCTCGATCTCGTCGCCGACCTTGACGACCTCGTTCGGGTCGACGTCGTGCTTGATCGAGAGCTCGCGGCTCGGGATGACACCTTCGGTCTTGTAACCGATGTCGAGGAGAACCTCGTCGCGGTCAACCTTGACGATGACACCGTCAACGATGTCGCCGTCGTTGAAGTACTTGATCGTCTCGTCGATCGCCGCGAGGAACGCGTCCGCGTCGCCGATGTCGTTGACCGCAACCTGCGGAGTGGTGGCGGTGGTCTCGGTGCTGCTCGTCATGTGGGAAAGGGCTCCGGTACGGACAGTGAGTCGAAGTTACTGCTACGCCGAGAGCCCGTATCGCCTCTGCAGAAGCCGGACAGCCCGGGAAGCGCCGACCCCTGACCGGGGGGCGCCTCGTGAACCGAGGGGACATACATACAGACGCGAGCGCGGCCTGCTAGGTCTGAGGCGCGCAGGCTCGCAGCGCAACTTGTAGCATACGGGGGCAGCAGGGCACGGTCAATGCGCGAAGGCGCACACCGAGGGCGGAACGGCTCATACCCGGCACAACTCGGGTTCACCGAGGCCACATCGGCCTGGGAGACGTTCCGGACACACGGGTTCCGTATCCACAGCTCCCCTGGTACGTACCGCGTACGACGGGGTGAAGGCAAACTACAACGACGGACACGATGAGCCAAGAGATCTACGCGGCCGAACCCGAGGCGACCCGCCGCAACGCCGGCGAGGCCGAGAGCAGCCGGGCGAGCCGCGGCTGGTGGGACCGGAACGCGGACGAGTACCAGAGCGACCACGGCGGCTTCCTCGGCGACGACCGCTTCGTCTGGGGTCCTGAGGGGCTCGACGAGGCCGAAGCCGGCCTTCTCGGCTCCGCGGAGTCGCTGAAGGGTCTGGACGTCCTGGAGATCGGCGCCGGTGCCGCGCAGTGTGCGCGCTGGCTGGCCGCCCAGGGCGCCCGGCCGGTCGCCCTCGACCTCTCCCACCGCCAACTCCAGCACGCCCTGCGGATCGGCGGGGATATCCCCCTGGTCGAGGCGGACGCCGGGGTGTTGCCCTTCCGGGACGGCTCCTTCGACCTCGCCTGCTCCGCCTACGGCGCGGTGCCGTTCGTCGCCGACCCGGTCCAGGTGTTCCGCGAGATCCACCGGGTGCTGCGCCCCGGCGGCCGCTGGATCTTCTCGGTCACCCACCCCGTCCGCTGGGCCTTCCCGGACGAGCCGGGCCCCGAGGGCCTGTCCGTCGCCGCGTCGTACTTCGACCGCACCCCCTACGTCGAGCAGGACGAGCAGGGCGAGGCGGTGTACGTGGAACACCACCGGACGCTCGGCGACCGGGTACGGGACGTGGTCGCGGGCGGCTTCCGCCTCGTCGACCTGGTCGAGCCGGAGTGGCCCGCGTGGAACAACCAGGAGTGGGGCGGCTGGTCGCCGCTGCGGGGCAATCTGATCCCGGGGACCGCGATCTTCGTCTGCGTACGGGACTGAGATTCGTCTGCGTACGGGACCGAGACGCGCCGCGGGTGCGCAGGGCGGCGTCCCGCTGCCCGGGACCGGGACACGCCGGTGCGGGAGCCGGTGCCGCGCCGTACGAGACTGGGGGCGTGATCCGTACCGACGCCCTGGACCTGCTGCCCGTCCGTACCGCCGTGCCCGCGCTGCGGCGGGCGCTCGACGACCGCGGGGTCGCGGTGCTGTGCGCGCCGCCCGGCACCGGCAAGACGACCCTCGTCCCGCTCGTCCTGGCCGGCCTGACCGGGGAAGGACCGGTGCGCCGGGTCGTGGTCGCCGAACCCCGGCGGATCGCAGCGCGGGCCGCCGCCCGGCGCATGGCGTGGCTGCTCGGCGAGCGGGCGGGCGAACGCGTCGGGTTCACCGTGCGCGGGGAGCGGGTGGTGGGCCCGGACACCGTGGTGGAGGTCGTCACCACCGGGGTGCTGCTCCAGCGGCTCCAGCGTGACCAGGAACTCGTCGGCATCGACGCGGTGATCATCGACGAGTGCCACGAGCGCCATCTGGACGCGGACACCGTGGCCGCGTTCCTCCTGGATGTACGAGAGGCGATCCGGCCCGATCTGCGCCTGGTCGCCGCGTCGGCGACCACCGACGCGCAGGGCTGGGCCCGGCTGCTGGGCGACGCGCCGGTCATCGAGGCGCAGGGGGTGTCGCACCCGGTGGAGGTGGTGTGGGCGCCGCCGGTCCGTCCGGTGCGGCCGCCGCACGGGATGCGGGTCGATCCGGCACTGCTGAGTCATGTGGCCTCCGTGGTGCGGCGGGCGCTGGCCGAACGGGACGGCGACGTGCTGTGCTTCCTGCCCGGCGTCGGCGAGATCGGCCGGGTGGCCGGTCAGCTGTCCGGGGTGGGCGCGGAGGTCCTCCAGGTGCACGGGCGGGCCCCGGCCGCCGTGCAGGACGCGGTGCTGGCGGGTTCGTCCGGGGAGCGGCGAGTGGTGCTGGCGACCTCGGTGGCGGAGTCGTCGCTGACCGTTCCCGGGGTGCGGACCGTCGTCGACTCGGGCCTGGCCAGGGAGCCGCGCACCGACCACGCACGCGGGCTGAGCGCGCTGACGACGGTACGGGCCTCGCAGGCGGCGGGCCGCCAGCGGGCGGGCCGGGCCGGCCGCGAGGCGCCGGGGACGGTCTACCGCTGCTGGGAACAGGCCGAGGACGGGCGGCTCGCCCGCTTCCCCTCCCCCGAGATCAAGGTGGCCGATCTGGCGGCGTTCGCCCTCCAGGCGGCCTGCTGGGGCGATCCCGGCGCGACGGGCCTCGCACTGCTGGATCCGCCGCCGGCCGGTGCGATGGCCGCGGCCCGCGAGGTGCTGGCGGCGGTCGGCGCGGTGGACGCCGGCGGGCGGGTGACCGAACGGGGCGTGCGGATGTCTCGGCTGGGGCTGCATCCGCGGCTGGCCAGGGCGCTGCTGGACGGTGCGGCCGAGACCGGCGGACGCCGGGCCGCGGAGGTGGTCGCGCTGCTGAGCGAGGAACCGCCGCGGGACTACGGCGACGACCTGGCCGCCGCGTTGCGTACCGCACGGCTGGGCAAGGACGGCTACGCGGCCCGCTGGCGCCAGGAGGTACGGCGGCTGTCGTCCTCGCTGAAGGACGGCGGGGGCGGCTCCGGGCCGTCGGGCACCGACGATGCCGCCGTGGGCCTGGTCGCCGCGCTGGCTTTTCCCGAGCGGGTGGCGAGGGCCCGGGGCGAGGGCACGTTCCTGATGGCGTCCGGGACGGGTGCGGAGCTGGGGGACGGCTCGCGGCTGCGCAGCGCGCCCTGGCTGGCCGTCGCGGTCGCGGACCGGCCGGCCCACGCGGCCTCCGCACGGGTCCGGCTCGCCGCGGTCATCGACGAGGACACCGCGCGGCTGGCGGCGGGGCATCTGCGGTTCGCGGGTGAGAAGGTCGGCTGGGACGGCCGCGACGTCGTGACCCGCCGGGTGGAGCGCCTGGGCGCCGTCGAACTGTCCGCGCGCCCGCTGAGGCAGCCGGATCCCGCGCTGGTCCGCGAGGCCCTGGTGGAGGGGCTGCGGCGGGAGGGCCTCGGGCTGCTGCGCTGGAGCCGCGACACGGGGCAGTTGCGGGAGCGGCTGGCCTTTCTGCACCGGGAGCTCGGCGAGCCGTGGCCGGACGTCTCCGACGAGGCACTGCTGGACCGTACCGGGCAGTGGCTGGAACCCGAGCTGTCGCGGGCGCGGCGCCGCTCGGACCTGGCCGGGATCGACGCGGGGCAGGCGCTGCGCAGGCTGCTGCCGTGGGCGACCGGGGAGGCGGCCCGGCTGGACGAACTGGCTCCGGAGCGGATCGAGGTGCCGAGCGGGTCGCGGATCAGGGTGGAGTACGGCGGGCCTCAGCCCGTGCTCGCGGTGAAGCTCCAGGAACTGTTCGGCCTCCAGGAGACCCCGCGGGTGGCAGGCGTCCCGGTTCTGGTGCACCTGCTCTCCCCCGCGGGCCGCCCGGCAGCGGTGACGGCGGATCTGGCGTCGTTCTGGCGGGAGGGCTACCGGGCGGTGCGCGCGGAGCTGCGCGGCCGCTATCCGAGGCACCCGTGGCCCGAGGACCCGACGACGGTCGAGGCGACCCGCTTCACCAAGGCACGGCTCAGGCGGGAGTAGGCGCGGGTTCCGGCTCCCGCCGCCCGGCCGGCTCCGCGTCGCCCGGCCGCCGCGAGCGCGCCTCCAGCCACAGCGAAAGCGCCAGCAGACCGGCACCGAGCACCAGGAAGCCCCAGGGCAGGTACGAGGTCAGCAGCAGGACCAGCAGCCGCTGGGACTTGACCAGGTCGACGATCGAGACGATGTAGTCCTCGCGCATCTTCACATGCCCGGCGAACACGGTGACGGTGTCCTGGGACATGCCCATCGCCTTCGCGTTGCGCAGCTCCTCCTTGTGGACCTCCTCGCCGTTGACCGGCGCCCCGGTGACGGGGTCGACCCAGAACATCCGCTTGGTGGTGTACCAGCGGGTGACACCTGTCCTGGCGATCTGCTCGGCCGTGATCCCCTTGATCGGCATCGTCTTCGGCATGGGGACCTCGGTCCACGGGACGGTCTGCTCGAAGTAGTAGACCTCCATGCCCCGGAAGTTCTGGGTGCCCTTGTAGTGGATGGGCGAGCTGGTGCGGCTCTGGGCGTCGAAGTACTCGTAGTCGCGCCTCTCGGTGAGGAAGGGCCACTTGAACTCGATGCCCTCGCGGCTCACCGGGTCGCCGTCGACCATTTCGCCGGTGGCGTGGACCGGATCCTGGCTGTGCGCGTCGAAGATGTAGCGCTCGGGGATCTTGGAGACCATCTTGCCGTCGGGGCCCTGGATGTAGGAGAGCGCGTCCCAGACCACCACATCGCGTCCGGCGCTGCGCTCGATCTTCTCGGACTCCTCCACGTTGCCCTTGAGGGTCTGCACGATGGTGACCTTGTCGACCTTCCTGGCCTTCAGGGTTCCGTAGTCGAGCAGGGTGGCGGGCTTCGCCTCCAGCACCGTCTCCTGGTACTGGCTCGGCGGGATCTTCGCCAGCCGGGGGAAGGCGTACCAGCGCAGCAGCGGTGACAGCGCGGCAAAGAAGACGGCGAAGGCCAGGAGCACGAGGCTGGCTCGGCGGCGCATGGGGTGTCCTCCCTCTGCGGTCCGTGGTGCGGACGGCTAGTTCTTCGGACCCGGGACCGTGGTCAGCAGGGGTTCGGGCGAGGTCTCGCCGGGTGGGGCGCCGATCGCGCTGATGGTGAGTACGAGGGCGAGGGCGGCGGCCAGTCCGATGGCTGCGGCGATCAGGGCGCGCATGCTCGGCCTCCCGGGAGCTCGGAACTGATGGGTCGTCAGGGCTGAGGCACCGTAGCAACCGGGGCGCGAGATGAGAACACGTAGAACAGCCCCTTGGCCGGTGCGGGCCAAGGGGCTGTCCGGGGGCGTGGTGGGCCCGGTGTGTACGGGTCAGGCGGCTGCGGGGGCCTCGACGGTGAGCTCGATGACGACGGTGGCGCCGCCCTCGGTGGTCAGCCGCAGCTTGTACGTGCCCGCGGCGCCGTCGGCGTAGATCTTCGGCAGGGTGAGCCTGCCGTCGGCGTCCGTGGTGAACACGAGGGTGCGGACCGGGTCCCCCTCGTCGTCCGTGAAGTAGGGGCCCTTGTCGTTCTCGACCGGCTCGTCGTCGTCGGTGATCATGGTGGCGGTGACCGCGACCCGGTCGGCGGCGACGCCCTTGTACGTGGCCTCGGCCGTGATCTCGGCGAACTCCTGGCCCGCCACGGCGGTCAGCTCCGCGGTGCCCGTCCTGGCGATGGCGTCGGCCTGCCGGGCGGTGACGGTCGCCGGGTAGCTGACGGCGGGCAGCTTGGTGCCGGTGGCCGTCGCACGCACGGTGAACCCGCCGGTCTTCTCGCCCGCCGTCAGCACCGGCGCGGTGACCGTGCCATCGGCCCCGGTGACCAGAGTGACGGTGCTCTTCGCCCCGCCGAACGCGGCGTCCGTGTCACCGACGACCGTGAAGGTCACGGACACCTTCGCGAGCGGCGTGCCGGCATCGCTCCTGGCCCGGACCTTGATCCGCTCGGCGAAGGCCTCGCCCGCGGTGGCGGTGAGTTCGCCGGTGCCCGCGTTCTGCACCCCGGCCAGGACCGGGGACGGGGTGGGATCGGGGGTGGGCGGCGTCGTCGGAGTGCCCGGATCGCTGGGCCCGGGGCTCGGCTTCGACGGCGGCTTCGGCACAGGTGTGGGGCTGGGCGTGGCGGGCGGCGACACCGACGGGGCGGTGTCCGGGGTACGGGAACCGGCGCCCGGGTGCCTTCCCGTGCTGATGTCGGCCGGCAGGACGCCCGTGCCGTCCGGCACCTCGTGCGTACCCCGGTTGTAGTACTCGAACCAGGTGCGGACGGTACGCAGGTACGCGTCCGAGTGGTTGTAGCTCAGAACCGCACGGTCCAGGTCGGAGGCGAGCGACAGGTTCCGGGAACCGGCACAGAGATAGTGCCCGGCGGCGAGCGCCGCGTCGTAGATGTTGTTGGGGTCCTTGCGGCCGTCGCCGTTGCCGTCCGCACCCCAGGTCGCCCAGGTCGACGGGATGAACTGCATCGGGCCGACCGCCCGGTCGTGCTCCGTGTCCTCGTCGTAGACGCCGTTGTCGGTGTCCTTGATCAGGGCGAAACCCCGGCCGTCGAGGGCCGGGCCGAGTATCGGCGAGAACGTGGTGCCCTGCGCGTCGACACGGCCGCCACTGGCCTGGCCCGACTCGACCTTGCCGATCGCGGCAAGGAGCTGCCACGGCAGCCGGCAGGCGGGGTCCGTACTCGCGACCGCCTGCTGGGCCTTCTTGTACGCCGCCAGGACCGAAGCCGGAATGCCCGACTCCGCACTGCCTGTCACTGGCAGATTGACGGAGGTACCCGGCTTGTTGGGCGTGTTCAGCGGCGGCAGGTCCGTGAAGTAGGGCGAATTGCCGGACGCCCCGCTGTCACCCGATGGCGTCGAACCCGCGATCGGCTGGCCCGGCTGGTCGCCCTCGGACGCCACCAGAGGTGAACCCGGACCCTGCGAAGCGGTGAGTGCTGCCACAGCGGCGGCGGCCACGGCAGTCGTGGTCGCCCCTCTGCGCAGTCGGCGACCGAATTGCGCTGCCATAACGTGTGGGCCCTCCCCCTCGACGGCTGTCCGCGCTCCCCTGCGCCTGGACTCAGGCGACCCTACGGCAACTTGTGCCGCCCGAACACAGCGGCCCGACCGCTTCTTACCGGTTTCTCACCTTCCGTACAGCACGTTGTCCAGTCCGCCGGAGGTCCGTACCCGGCTGCTCACCCATACTTCCCCCATGCCGTTCACCCTCAGCCACGCCGCAGCCGTACTCCCCGGCATCCGCCGCGACGGAACAGGGCGCGGACCGCTCCTCGCCCCGGCCCTCGTCGCCGGCTCGTTCGCCCCCGACATGACGTACTACGCGGACAGTGCGATCCCCGGCGCCATGGAGTTCGGGCAGGTCACCCACGCCTGGTGGGGCGTGTTCACGGTGGATGTCCTCATCACCGCGGCGACCGTCGCACTGTGGCTGCTGCTGCGTGACCCCCTCGTGGCGCTGCTGCCCGCCCGCTGGCAGGGACGCGTCGCCGCCTGGGCCGGTGGCCCCCCGCGCCCACCGGGACAAGGCCCCCGGGGCCTGCGGGACGGTGCGTGGTTCGTGGTGTCGGCGGCCATCGGGGCCGCCACGCATGTCGTCTGGGACGCCTTCACCCACCACGGCCGCTGGGGCGTACGGCTGGTGCCGCCGCTCGGACAGAACATGGCCGGATACCCGGTGTTCCAACTGGTGCAGTACGGCAGTTCGGCCCTGGCGCTCACGCTGCTCGCATGGTTCACCGTGTCGGGGCTGCGCCGCACCGGTCCGCGGCCCGTCCCGGCGTCCGTCCCCGTCCTGGACCGGCGGGCACGGTGGTGGGCGGCCGCGGGCATCGGACTGTGCGTCCTGCTCGGCATCGCGCACCGCTGCGCACGCTGGTACGCCTACTTCGGGCACATCGCCACACCACTCGACATCATTCCGACCGCATGCTTCGGCGCGGGCGCCGGACTCGCGGCCGGACTCGTCCTGCACGGGGCGTGGACCCGGCTTCGGAACCGGAACACCAGCACCGGCACCGACACCGGCAGACCGGTACTCCCCGCCGCCGGCCCGGCCCGGGACACGAGCCGGACCGGCGACTGAGGACACACCACACCCAACGGGACACCACGGCCAACAGGAGGCCATGCCCAGGGCGGAAACCCGCGTCAGTGCGCGGCGGACTCCCAGTCCTTGCCGACCCCGACCGACACATCCAGCGGCGCCCGCAGCCGCACCGCCGTCGACATCTCGTGACGCAGGATCTTCTCCACCTGCTCCCGCTCGCCCGCGGCGATCTCCAGCACGATTTCGTCATGCACCTGGAGCAGCATCCGCGACTTCAGCTCCGCCTCGGTCAGCGCCCGGTCGACATGGAGCATCGCGACCTTGACGATGTCCGCCGCAGTGCCCTGGATCGGCGCGTTGAGCGCCATCCGCTCGGCCGTCTCACGACGCTGGCGGTGGTCGCTGTTGAGGTCCGGCAGATAGCGGCGGCGGCCGAACACCGTCTCCGTGTAACCGGTGGCCCTGGCCTCCTCCACCACCCGGTGCAGATAGTCACGCACTCCGCCGAACCGCTCGAAGTACGTATCCATCAGGCCCCGGGCCTCGCCCGCCTCGATGTTCAGCTGCTGCGACAGACCGAACGCGGACAGCCCGTACGCCAGCCCGTAACTCATGGCCTTGATCTTGCGACGCATCTCCGGGTCGACCGCGGACTTCTCGACACCGAACACCTGCGAGGCAACCGTGGTGTGCAGGTCCTCACCGGACGTGAACGCCTCGATCAGGCCCGCGTCCTCGGAGAGGTGGGCCATCACCCGCAGTTCGATCTGGCTGTAGTCCGCCGTCATCAGCGTCTCGAAGCCCTCACCGACGACAAAGCCCCGGCGGATCGCCCGGCCCTCATCGGTACGGACGGGGATGTTCTGCAGATTCGGGTCCGTGGACGACAACCGGCCCGTCGCCGCCACCGTCTGATTGAACGTGGTGTGGATACGGCCGTCGGCCGCGATCGTCTTGACCAGGCCCTCGACCGTGACCCGCAGCTTCGCCTGCTCACGGTGGCGCAGCATGATCACCGGCAGCTCGTGCTCGGTCTGCCCGGCCAGCCACGCCAGCGCGTCCGCGTCCGTCGTGTAACCGGTCTTCGTCTTCTTCGTCTTCGGCAGGCCCAGCTCGCCGAAGAGAACCTCCTGAAGCTGCTTGGGCGAACCGAGGTTGAACTCACGGCCCACCGACGCATGGGCCTCCTTCACCGCCTGCTGCACCGCGCCCGCGAACTGCTGCTCCATCCCCTCCAGATGGGACCGGTCCGCCGCGATGCCGTGCCGCTCCAGACGGGCCAGCAGAACCGACGTCGGCAGCTCCATGTCATGCAGCAGCCCGGCCGCCCCTACCTCCTCCAGCCGCGCCGTGAACGCGTCACCGAGATCCAGGACCGCACGGGCCTGCGTCATCAGGGCCTCGGCCTCGGCCTGATCGTCCGCACCGAACGCCAGCTGCCCGTCGGACGACGCCGCCGGAGCCAGCTCACGCCCCAGATACTCCACGGCCAGAGCGTCCAGCGCGAAGGACCGCCGCCCCGGCTTCACCAGATACGCCGCCAGCGCCGTGTCCATCGAGACACCCTCGGTACGCCAGCCGTGCTCCGGGAAGACCCGCATCACACTCTTCGCGTTGTGCATGACCTTCGGCCGGTCCGCGTCCGCGATCCACTCCGCGAACGCCTGCTCATCGGCCGCGTCGAGCAGCGCCGGATCGAACCAGGCCGCGGCCCCGCCGGCCGCGGCGAGCGCGATCTCGGTGACCGCGCCACTACCGAGCGCCCACGTATCGACCGTCGCCACACCGAGCGGCTGCGCGCCGTGCTCCGCCAGCCACGGAGCGAGCTCACCCGCACCCAGCACCGAACCGTCCAGCTCGACACCCGCCGCCGGTGCCGGGGCCTCGTCCTCGGCCTTGCCCGGATCCACCGCCAGCAGCCGCTCACGCAGGCTCGGGTTGCGGATCTCCAGCACATCGAGCACCCCGGTGACCGCCGTGCGGTCGTACGGAGCACGCTCCAGATCGGCCGGGGACTTCGGCAGCTCCACATCACGGACCATCTCGGTCAGCCGCCGGTTCAGCCGCACCGCGTCCAGATGATCGCGGAAATTCTGCCCGGCCTTCCCCTTGACCTCCTCGGCCCGCTCCACCAGCTCGTCGAACGAACCGAACTGATTGATCCACTTCGCGGCCGTCTTCTCACCCACCCCGGGAATGCCCGGAAGATTGTCCGACGGGTCACCACGCAGCGCCGCGAAGTCCGGATACTGCCGAGGGGTGAGCCCGTACTTCTCCTCGACCTTCGCCGGGGTGAACCGCGTCAGCTCCGACACACCCTTGGTCGGGTACAGCACCGTCACATTGTCCGTGATCAGCTGGAAGGAATCCCGGTCACCGGTGACGATCAGCACCTCGAAACCGGCCGCCTCGGCCTGCGTGGCCAGCGTGGCGATGACATCGTCGGCCTCGAAACCATCGACCGCGAACCGGTCCGCGTGCATCGCGTCGAGCAGCTCACCGATCAGCTCGACCTGCCCCTTGAACTCATCCGGCGTCTTCGACCGATTCGCCTTGTACTCCGGGAACTCCTGCGAGCGCCACGTCTTGCGCGACACGTCGAACGCCACCGCGAAATGCGTCGGCGCCTCGTCACGCAACGTGTTCGCGAGCATCGACGCGAAGCCGTACACCGCGTTCGTCGGCTGCCCCGCCCCCGTCGTGAAATTCTCCGCAGGCAGCGCAAAGAACGCCCGGTACGCCAGGGAGTGCCCGTCCATCAGGAGCAGGCGCGGTCGGTTGTCTGCCGTCTTCTTCGATGCCGTCTCAGCCACACCCCGATCCTGCCACGTACCACTGACAATCCGGACCGCCGACCACCCCCGGCCACCCCACAACCGCTCACCGGGCGGCCGACCCGCACCGCATGCCAGGATCGAGGAGAAGGAAACACGCGCAGCGGACCGCACCGCGCCCGCCACAGGCCCGAAGGGGAACACGATGGCCAGCAAGCCGCCCGCAGGAGACCCGGTCCAGGACGCACCCCGGATCGAACCGGCCCAGCACGCCGCCGCCGGACTGCCCGCCGTCGCCCACAGCCTGCGCATCGCACACCAGCAGATGGGCGTCCGCCGCACCGCGCAGACACTCCTCAAGGTCAACCAGAAGGACGGCTTCGACTGCCCCGGCTGCGCCTGGCCCGAGGGCGACAAGCGGCACACCGCCGAATTCTGCGAGAACGGCGCCAAAGCCGTCGCCGAGGAAGCCACACTGCGCCGCGTCACCCCCGACTTCTTCGCCGCGCATCCGGTCGCCGACCTCGCCACCCGCAGCGGCTACTGGCTCGGCCAGCAAGGACGCATCACCCAGCCCATGTACCTGCCCGAGGGCGCCGACCGGTACGAGGCCATAACCTGGGAACGCGCCTTCGCCGTCATCGCCGAGGAACTCGGCGCCCTCACCACCCCCGACGAAGCGCTCTTCTACACCTCGGGGCGCACCAGCAACGAGGCCGCCTTCCTCCTCCAGCTCTTCGCCCGCGAATTCGGCACCAACAACCTGCCCGACTGCTCCAACATGTGCCACGAGTCCTCCGGCTCGGCACTCACCGAGACCATCGGCGTCGGCAAGGGCTCCGTCTCCCTGGAAGACCTCCACCACGCCGACCTGATCATCGTCGCCGGACAGAACCCCGGCACCAACCACCCCCGGATGCTCTCCGCCCTGGAGAAGGCCAAGTCCGCCGGAGCGAAGATCATTTCGGTCAACCCGCTGCCCGAAGCCGGACTCGAACGCTTCAAGAACCCGCAGACGCCCCTCGGCATGATCAGGGGAACCGCGCTCAACGACCTCTTCCTCCAGATCCGCATAGGCGGCGACCAAGCACTCTTCCGCATCCTCAACAAGATGATCCTGGAGACCGAGGGCGCCGTCGACGACACCTTCGTCACCGAACACACCCACGGCTACGAAGAGTTCGCCGCCGCGGCCGCCGAAGCCGACTGGGACCGGACCCTCGCCGCGACCGGCCTCGACCGCACCGCCATCGAAGAGGCCCTCGCCATGGTCCTCGCCTCCAAGCGCACCATCGTGTGCTGGGCCATGGGCCTCACCCAGCACAAACACTCCGTACCGACCATCCGCGAAGTCGTCAACTTCCTCCTGCTGCGCGGCAATATCGGCCGCACCGGTGCCGGAGTCTGCCCCGTCCGCGGCCACTCCAACGTCCAGGGCGACCGCACCATGGGCATCTTCGAACGGCCCGCACCCGAATTCCTCGACGCCCTCGACAAGGAATTCGCCATCACCTCACCACGCCACCACGGCTACGACGTGGTCCGCTCCATCCAGGCCCTGCGCGACGGCGACGCCAAGGTCTTCTTCGCCATGGGCGGCAACTTCGTCGCCGCCACCCCCGACACCGACGTCACCGAGGCAGCGATGCGCACCGCACGCCTGACCGTCCACGTCTCCACCAAACTCAACCGCTCCCACGCCGTCACCGGCACCCGCGCCCTGATCCTGCCCACCCTCGGCCGCACCGACAAGGACGTCCAGGCAGGCGGCAGACAGTTCGTCACCGTCGAGGACTCCATGAGCATGGTCCACGCCTCCCGCGGCAACCTCACCCCCGCAAGCCCCCACCTGCTCTCCGAGCCCGCCATCGTCGCCCGCCTCGCCCGCGCCGTACTCGGCCCCGCCTCCGCCACCCCCTGGGAAGAGTTCGAGCAGGACTACGCCACCATCCGCGACCGCATCTCCCGCGTGGTCCCCGGCTTCGAGAACTTCAACGCACGAGTCGCCCACCCCGGCGGATTCACCCTCCCCCACGGCCCCCGCGACTCCCGCCGCTTCCCCACCGCCACCGGCAGGGCCAACTTCACCGCCGCCCCCGTCGAGTACCCCGAACTCCCCGAAGGCCGCCTCCTGTTGCAGACCCTGCGCTCGCACGACCAGTACAACACCACCATCTACGGCCTCGACGACCGCTACCGGGGCATCAAGGACGGCCGCCGCGTCGTCCTCGTCAACCCCGACGACGCGGCGGCGCTCGGTCTCACCGACGGCGCCCACACCGACCTCGTCAGCGAATGGAAGGACGGAGTCGAACGACGCGCCGCCGGCTTCCGCGTCGTCCATTACCCCACCGCCCGCGGCTGCGCCGCCGCCTACTACCCCGAGACCAACGTCCTGGTCCCCCTCGGCTCCACCGCCGACACCAGCAACACCCCCGCCAGCAAGTCCGTCGTGGTGCGCTTCGAGAACCCGCGCTGACATCCCCGGACAGGCGACACTAAGCGCCCGCTCAGCCGTCTGATAAGAACAGTGCGCACAAGAACGTGCACACAACAGCGAACCACCGCGGACGAACGGAGCCGGCCCATGGGCGAGCACACCACACCCCAGTTCCCCCAAGAGATCATCGACGAGTACGCCACCCTCGGCGTCGACCTGCCCGCCCTCTTCTCCGCAGGCCACCTCGGCGAACGCATGGGCGTCACGATCACCGAAGCATCCGCGGACCGCGTCGTCGGCACCATGCCCGTCGAAGGCAACACCCAGCCCTACGGACTCCTGCACGGCGGCGCCTCCGCCGTCCTCGCCGAAACCCTCGGCTCCGTCGGCTCCATGCTCCACGGCGGCGCCACCAAGATCGCCGTCGGCGTCGACCTCAACTGCACCCACCACCGAGGGGCACGAAGCGGCCACGTCACCGGCGTCGCCACCCCCGTACACCGCGGCCGCACCACCGCCACGTACGAAATCGTCATCACCGACGAACAGGACAAGCGGATCTGCACCGCCCGCCTCACCTGCCTCCTCCGCGACCTTCCGGCAGCCAACCCCTCCTGACCCCCCGAGCACCCCGCACCACCCCTGCCCGGCCGGACCCCCAATCCGGCCGGGCAGCGCCATATCCGGGCACAACCACCCCCGCACACACCGAACTTGCACAACACCAGCAGCCAACCCCCTTGACCGCCAACACCGTTCCGTGGCCCACTCATCTGCCACGCCCCGCCTGCGCACCCACCACACCGCGTCGACCACGCCACCCCAGATGTAACACTGCGTAACGAGCGCGCAATGTGCGCCCACTCCACGCACAAAAGAGAACCCGGCCCCGCAGGCGCCGGGCCCCCAGGCGCGCCCTCCCCCGCCTCCCCGCACCCCCATCACGCGACAGCAGCAAGATCACCCCAAGCCCCTTAGCAGAGCTGCGCGTTCTCACCATGCGGTCATTTCGCCGTCCGGCAGAAAACCGTACATGTCCACACAGCCACCTCAAGCCTTGCTCAAGGGCATAACAAGACAGTCACATCCTGCTCCACCCCCATCCCCGACCCCCACCCATGCCCTTAGAGTCACCGCCAGTCACCGCGCCGCCGGGCGCGTCTGCAGCACGGCCCTGTACCAACCAGTACGGCCCGGCGAACGACACGGCACCTCAAGCAGAGGAGGCCGCGCCAGGGAAAGGACCTTTCGTGCGACACCGTTCTTTGCTCATCCTCACCACAGTGCTCACCACAGGAGCGCTGACACTCACCGCCTGCGGGTCGCGCGACGACGACAAAAAGGGCAGCAGCGACAGCGGCGGCAACCAGACCGTCGTCATCGGCGTCGACGCCCCCATCACCGGTGACCTCTCCGCCCTCGGCCTCGGCATCAAGAACTCCGCCGACCTCGCCGCCAAAACGGCGAACAAGGACAAGACCGTCCCCGGCATCACCTTCGAGGTCAAGGCACTCGACGACCAGGCCCAGCCCTCCGTCGGCCAGCAGAACGCCACCAAGTTCATCGACGACAAGAAGGTCCTCGGCGTCGTCGGCCCCCTGAACTCCGGCGTCTCCCAGTCGATGCAGAAGCCCCTCAACGACGCCGGCCTCACCCAGGTCTCCCCCGCCAACACGGGCACCGAACTGACCCAGGGCGACAACTGGAAGACCGGCGACAAGAAGCGCCCCTTCAAGACCTACTTCCGCACCGCCACCACGGACCAGATCCAGGGCGCCTTCGCCGCGAAGTACCTCTACAACAACGCGAAGATCAAGCAGGTCTACCTCATCGACGACCAGAAGCCCTACGGCGCCGGTCTCGCAGCATCCTTCAAGACCACCTTCACCGGCCTCGGCGGAAAGATCGCCGGCTCCGACCACGTCAACCCCGACGACCGCGACTTCAACGCCGTCGTCACCAAGGTCAAGAAGTCCGGCGCCAAGGCCGTCTACTACGGCGGTGAATACCCCGCCGGCGCACCCCTGAGCCAGCAGCTCAAGGACAGTGTCCAGATCCCCCTCATGGGCGGCGACGGCATGTACAGCGCCGACTTCATCAAGCTCAACAAGAAGGCCCAGGGCGACATCGCCACCTCCGTCGGCAAGCCCGTCGAGGAACTCGACTCCGCCAAGGCCTTCATCGCGAACTACAAGGCCGCCGGATACAAGGACGCCTACGAGGCCTACGGCGGCGGCACCTACGACGCCACCTGGTCCATCATCGAGGCCGTCAAGGCCGTCGTCGCCGCCAACGACGGCAAGCTCCCCGACGACGCCCGCGCCAAGGTCCTCGAAGCCATGAGCAAGGTCAGCTTCGAAGGCGTCACCGGCCCCGTCTCCTTCGACGAGTACGGCGACACCACCAACACCATGATGACCGCCTACCAGGTCGACGGCGGCAAGTGGACGTCCAAGCTCAGCGAGGCCTACAAGCCGTAACAAGCTCCCGGTCACGCAACGACTGACACCCAGACCGCGCGGGAGCGCTACGAGCCCTCCCGCGCGGTGCCATTTCCGAACCACTCCACGGAGGCCCTGCGGTGCACGAACTGCCGCAACAGCTGGCCAATGGACTCATCCTCGGCGCGATGTACGGACTCATCGCGATCGGCTACACGATGGTCTACGGAATCATCCAGCTCATCAACTTCGCCCACGGCGAGATCTTCATGATCGGAGGCTTCGGAGCTCTCACCGTGTACCTCTGGATGCCGGCCGGCGCCAACCTCCTCGCAATCGTCCCCCTCATGATCATCGGCGGCGTCATATGTTCCGTCGCCGTCAGCGTCGCAGCCGAACGCTTCGCCTACCGGCCCCTGCGCACCGCCCCCAGACTCGCCCCGCTGATCACCGCGATCGGACTCTCCCTCGCACTCCAGCAGGCCATCTGGAAGTGGTACCCCAACGCCACCAAGGACCGCCCCTTCCCGCAGTTCAAGGGCGAGGCCTTCGACCTCTTCGGCGCCCACATCCAACGCGGTGACCTCTTCGTCCTCATCGCCGCACCCGTCTGCATGATCGCCCTCGGGCTCTTCGTCTCCAAGACCCGCTCCGGCCGCGGCATGCAGGCCACCAGCCAGGACCCCGACACCGCCAAGCTCATGGGCATCAACACCGACCGCATCATCGTCATGGCCTTCGCCATCGGTGCCGCGTTCGCCGCCGTCGCCGCCGTCGCCTACGGGCTCAAGAACGGCCAGATCGGCTTCAAAATGGGCTTCCTCATGGGCCTCAAAGCCTTCACCGCAGCCGTACTCGGCGGCATCGGCAACATCTACGGCGCCATGCTCGGCGGAGTCGTACTCGGCGTCGCCGAATCCCTCGCCACCGGCTACATGAGCGATGTCCCCGGCATGGACCTCTTCGGCGGCGGCGCCTGGAAGGACGTATGGGCCTTCGTCCTCCTCATCGTCGTCCTGCTGCTCCGGCCCCAGGGCCTGCTCGGCGAACGCGTCGCGGACAGGGCGTGATACGGATGACCACCCAGAAGGCACTCATCCCCCTGCCCACACCGATCGCCCGGATCGCCACCGCGGCAGGCGCGGCCATCGCCCTCGCCGGCACCTTCCTCCCCTGGACCTGGACCTCCGAATTCCCCGGCGACCTCACCGTCACCGGCTACCCCGGCGGCCTCCAGATCCTCACCCTGACCGCCGCGGTCCTCACCCTCCTCTTCACCCTCTGCGGATACGGCGTCCGAGGCCTGCGCTGGCTCACCCCCGGCGGCACCAACAGCCCCGTACGCCTCCTCGCCCTCGCCACCCTCGGCACCACCGGCTACACCATCGGGGCCATCGCCTACCAGCTCGGCGGCGTCGTCAACCTCGAACCCGGAGCCTGGCTCAGCGGCATCGGCGCGCTCATCGCCTTCCTCGCCGCCCTCGGGCTCCCGAGTGATGTGGCGCTCCCCGACCACGAGACCCGGCCCGGCGCCTGGCAGCGCTTCCGCAACAGCCTCGCCGCACCCCCCGTAGGCCGCGCCAAGCCCCTCCCCGCCTGGGGCGAGATTCTCGTCGTCGCCGTCGCCTTCGGCCTCGGGCTGTACCTCTTCACCTACGGGATCGACATCCCCACCGAGGAATCCGAACAGTTCATCGGCTTCCTCATCACCGCGGCCTTCGCCGTCACCGCGCTCACCCGGGCCGGACTCATCGCCCGCCTCACCGCGCTGACCACCAAGCACCGCAACGTCACCCTGGCCGCCGCCCTGGTCGCGGCCCTCTGTTTCCCCTTCACCCAGGACACCGCGGAGTACGCCCTCATCGGCGTCAACATCCTCATCTTCGCCACCGTCGCACTGGGCCTCAACGTCGTCGTCGGCCTCGCCGGCCTCCTCGACCTCGGCTACGTCGCCTTCCTCGGCGTCGGCGCCTACACCGCCGCACTCGTCTCCGGCGCACCCCTCTCCGCCATCGGCGTCCACTTCCCCTTCTGGGCCGCCGTCCTCACCGGAGCCGCCGTCTCGCTCGTCTTCGGCGTCCTCATCGGCGCCCCGACCCTGCGACTGCGCGGCGACTACCTCGCCATCGTCACCCTCGGCTTCGGAGAGATCTTCCGCGTCACCGTCAACAACCTCAACGGCAACAGCGGACCCGACCTCACCAACGGCTCCCAGGGCATCCCCAGCATCCCCGACCTCAACCTCTTCGGGATCGACTTCGCCCTCAGCCACGACATCGGCCCCTTCACCCTCAGCAGGCCGGCCAACTACTACCTGCTGATGCTGGTCGTCACCGCCGTCGTCGTCCTCGTCTTCCGCCGCTCCGGAGACTCCCGCATCGGCCGCGCCTGGGTCGCCATCCGCGAAGACGAAACCGCAGCCACCGCCATGGGCATCAACGCCTTCCGGCTCAAACTGCTCGCCTTCGCCCTCGGCGCCACCCTCGCCGGGCTCGCCGGAACCGTGCAGGCCCACGTCAACTACACCGTGACGCCCGAGCAGTACCAGTTCGCCGGCTCCGTACCCCCGAACTCCGCCTTCCTCCTCGCCGCCGTCATCCTCGGCGGCATGGGAACCCTCAGCGGACCCTTCGTCGGCGCCGCACTGCTCTACCTCATCCCGGCCAAACTGCAGTTCATGCAGGACTACCAGCTCTTCCTCTTCGGTGTCGCGCTCATCCTCCTGATGCGCTTCCGCCCCGAAGGCCTGGTCGCGGACCGCCGGAAACAACTCGAATTCCACGAGAACGACGAACCCGTCGCCGTACCCGAACCACGGCAGTCCGAAGAAGCCGGCGCCGGCACCACCAAGGCGGGGGCGTGAACACCATGACCACCACCACGAAAACCACGACGCCCGTCCTCGACGCCGTCGGCGTCACCATGCGCTTCGGCGGCCTCACCGCCGTACGCAACGTCGACCTCACCGTCAACGCGGGCGAGATCGTCGGACTCATCGGCCCCAACGGCGCCGGCAAAACCACCTTCTTCAACTGCCTCACCGGCCTCTACGTCCCCACCGAGGGCAAGGTCAGCTACAAGGGCACCGTCCTGCCGCCCAAGCCCCACCTCGTCACCAAGGCAGGAATCGCCCGCACCTTCCAGAACATCAGGCTCTTCGCCAACATGACCGTCCTGGAAAACGTCCTCGTCGGACGTCACACCAGAACCAAAGAAGGCCTCTGGTCCGCGCTCCTGCGCCTCCCCGGCTTCACCAAGGCCGAACAGGCCAGCCACGAACGCGCCATGGAACTCCTGGAGTTCATCGGCCTCCAGGACAAGGCCGACCACCTCGCGCGCAACCTCCCCTACGGAGACCAGCGCAAGCTGGAAATCGCCCGCGCCCTCGCCAGCGACCCCGGACTCCTCCTCCTCGACGAGCCCACCGCCGGCATGAACCCCCAGGAAACCCGCGTCACCGAAGAACTCATCTTCGCGATCCGGGACCAGGGCATCGCCGTCCTCGTCATCGAGCACGACATGCGCTTCATCTTCAACCTCAGCGACCGCGTCGCCTGCCTCGTCCAGGGCGAAAAGCTCGTCGAAGGCACCGCCGAAGTCGTCCAGAGCGACGAACGCGTCATCGCCGCCTACCTCGGCACCCCCTTCGAAGGCGCCCCCGGCGCCGACGAAGTAGCCGAAGTCGAAGCCGCGGAAGCAGTGGCAGAAGCCGCAGCACCCACCACAGAGGAGGAGGACACCCGATGACCGCACTGCTAGAGGTCGAGGACCTCCGCGTCGCCTACGGCAAGATCGAAGCCGTCAAGGGCATCTCCTTCACGGTCGACGCCGGCCAGGTGGTCACGCTCATCGGCACCAACGGCGCCGGCAAGACCACCACCCTGCGCACCCTCTCCGGACTGCTCAAGCCCATCGGCGGACGCGTCCTCTTCGAGGGCAAGCCGCTCACCAACATCCCCGCACACAAGATCGTCGCCCTGGGCCTCGCCCACTCCCCCGAGGGCCGCCACATCTTCCCCCGGCTGACGATCACCGAGAACCTCCTCCTCGGCGCCTACCTCCGCAACGACAAGGCAGGCATCGAGAAGGACATCCAGCGCGCCTACGACCTCTTCCCCATCCTCGGGGAACGCCGCAAGCAGGCCGCCGGAACCCTGTCGGGCGGCGAACAGCAGATGCTCGCCATGGGGCGCGCCCTCATGTCCCAGCCCAAACTGCTCATGCTCGACGAACCCTCCATGGGCCTCTCCCCGATCATGATGCAGAAGATCATGGAGACCATCGTCGAACTCAAGGCGTCGGGCACCACGATCCTGCTCGTCGAGCAGAACGCCCAGGCCGCCCTCTCCCTCGCGGACCAGGGCCACGTCATGGAGATCGGCAAGATCGTCCTCTCCGGCACCGGCGCGGACCTCCTCCACGACGAGTCCGTCCGCAAGGCGTACCTCGGCGAGGACTGACGTCCGTACGAAGAAGTCCCGTGCCCCGGCGAACCGGGGCACGGGACTTCTTCATGTACGCGTACGAGTACGGCTACTCCGCAGCCCGCTTCTTCTCCTCGGCGTCCTCGATCAACGCCTCCGCCAGCTGCTGCATGGACAGCCGCCGGTCCATCGATGTCTTCTGGATCCACCGGAACGCGGCCGGCTCGGAGAGCCCGTAATCCGTCTGCAGAATGCTCTTCGCACGGTCCACGAGCTTCCGTGTCTCCAGCCGCTGCGACAGGTCCGCGACCTCGCCCTCCAGCGCCTTCAGCTCCGCGAACCGGGACACCGCCATCTCGATGGCGGGCACCACGTCGCTCTTGCTGAACGGCTTCACGAGATAAGCCATCGCCCCGGCGTCCCTGGCCCGCTCCACGAGGTCGCGCTGCGAGAACGCGGTGAGCATCAGGACGGGCGCGATGGACTCCTCGGCGATCTTCTCGGCGGCGGAGATGCCGTCGAGGACCGGCATCTTCACATCGAGGATGACCAGGTCCGGCTTGTGCTCCCGGGCCAGCTCGACGGCCTGCTGCCCGTCTCCGGCCTCACCGACGACCGAGTACCCCTCTTCTTCGAGCATCTCTTTGAGGTCGAGGCGGATGAGCGCCTCGTCCTCGGCGATGACGACGCGGGTCGTCAGCGGCGGGACGTGCGACTTGTCGTCGTCGGCGACGGGCTGGGGCGACTCGGGGGTGGTCACGGGGGCTCCTTGTTTCAGGGCAGGTACAGCTCCCACGAGCCTACCTAGCTACGATATGGTGGCACTACACAGGGCAGGGGAAACCCTTCCTTTCCAAGGCCCCAGTACTCCAACTGGTTAGAGAGGCCGCTCTCAAACAGCGGACAGTGTGGGTTCGAATCCCACCTGGGGCACTTTTCCTTAGATTCCAAGGTCGTACGGAATTGGTGCGGATTCACGTGATCGTGTGAGTACAGCGCCATTCCGCCCCTCGCAGGCAAGTTCCCTCCAGGCTCGACCACGCGTACGGCATCGACGCACGCAAGAACGCACTGGTCCTCCTTGATCAGGGCTTCAGCCAGAACTCGGCAAGCAAGCGGACCGGCATTTCCCGAGCCGCCATCCGTTCCTGGCACGTGCGAATAGAGCCTCTCGGTTACACCCGCGGCCGCGAAAAATACCCTCGATGCGGCGACACACCCAGGCCCCCGACGCCCCAGCCGCGTACTCGTATCTGCTCGGCCCCCACCTCGGCGACGGCTGCCTCGGCGCGGCCGAGAAAGGCGTGTACAGCCTGCGCATCGCATGCGCCGACGCCTGGCCGGGCCTCATCGACGCCTGCGCCGAGGCCGTCCGGGTCACGCGACCGGACAAGAAGGTCTGCCGGGTCCGGAGACCGGGCCGCCAGTACGTCACCGCCGTCAGCAAGCACTGGCCCTGCTTGTTCCCTCAGCACGGCGCCGGTAAGAACGTCTCCGTCGCCCGACGGGCATCCGCAGCCCTCATGGATGCACACGTCGGGCCGAAATACTGAGCGGACAGCCCTACTTCGGGCTGTCGTCCTCGCCGATGTGGTGCACGCGCACCAGGTTCGTCGAGCCCGCGACGCCGGGAGGAGAGCCGGCCGTGATGACGACCACGTCACCCTTCTGACAGCGTCCGATCTTCAGCAGCTCCTCGTCCACCTGCGCCACCATCGCGTCCGTCGAGTCCACGTGCGGCCCCAGGAACGTCTCCACGCCCCACGTGAGGTTCAGCTGGGAGCGGGTGGCCGGGTCCGGGGTGAAGGCCAGGAGCGGGATGGGTGAGCGGTAGCGGGAGAGACGCTTGACCGTGTCGCCGCTCTGGGTGAAGGCGACCAGGAACTTCGCGCCGAGGAAGTCGCCCATCTCCGCTGCCGCGCGGGCGACCGCGCCGCCCTGGGTGCGGGGCTTGCTGCGGTCGTTGAGCGGGGGCAGGCCCTTGGCGAGGATGTCCTCCTCGGCCGCTTCCACGATGCGGCCCATCGTGCGGACCGTCTCGATGGGGTACTTGCCGACACTGGTCTCGCCGGAGAGCATCACCGCGTCGGTGCCGTCGATGACGGCGTTGGCGACGTCGGACGCTTCGGCGCGGGTGGGGCGGGAGTTGTCGATCATCGAGTCGAGCATCTGGGTGGCGACGATGACCGGCTTGGCGTTGCGCTTGGCGAGCTTGATGGCTCGCTTCTGGACGATCGGGACCTGCTCCAGGGGCATCTCGACGCCGAGGTCTCCTCGGGCGACCATGATGCCGTCGAAGGCGGCGACGATGTCGTCGATATTGTCGACGGCCTGGGGCTTTTCGACTTTGGCGATGACGGGGAGGCGGCGGCCTTCCTCGTCCATGATGCGGTGGACGTCCTCGATGTCGCGTCCGCTGCGGACGAAGGAGAGGGCGATGACGTCGGCGCCGGTGCGCAGGGCCCAGCGGAGGTCTTCGATGTCCTTTTCGGAAAGGGCGGGGACGGAGACGGCGACGCCGGGGAGGTTGAGGCCTTTGTGGTCGGAGACCATGCCGCCTTCGATGACGGTGGTGTGGACGCGCGGGCCGTCGACTTCGGTGACTTCGAGGGTCACGCGGCCGTCGTCGATGAGGATGCGTTCGCCGGCGGTGACGTCGGCGTTGAGGCCGGTGTAGGTGGTGCCGCAGGCGTGGCGGTCGCCTTCCATGGGTTCGACGGTGATGGTGAAGTCGTCGCCGCGTTCAAGGAGTACGGGACCTTCGCGGAAGCGTCCGAGGCGGATCTTCGGGCCTTGAAGGTCGGCGAGGATGCCGACGCTGCGTCCGGCTTCGTCGGATGCTTTGCGCACGCGGTGGTAGCGGTCTTCGTGTTCGGTGTAGGTGCCGTGGCTGAGGTTGAGGCGGGCGATGTCCATTCCCGCGTCGACCAGGGCTTTGATCTGGTCGTATGTGTCGGTTGCGGGTCCTAGGGTGCATACGATTTTAGCTCGGCGCATGGTCCGAGCCTAAACCTTACTTACGGGTAGTTAATTGGTCGCGCATGACTGGTCAACGACCTTTGGGTGAAAGGTATTTGACAAGTGTTGAATTGTGCGGCGGGGTGCTCGGATGAGCATTTCTTTCGGGGTTCCGGCGCTCGGCTTCCGGGTTTCGGCGTTCGGCGCTTCCGGGTTCCGGCGTTCGGCTTCCGGGTTCCGGCGTTCGGCTTCCGGGTTTCGGCGTTCGGCGCTTCCGCGTTCAGGGCTTCGGTGTCCGGGGTTTCAGAGTTTTGGCGGGGTCATGATGAACCGGGCGTTCACCTGGGCATGGACGGTCTGTTGTTGTGGTTCGAGGTCGAGTGCGGGGGCGGCGCCGGGGGCTGCCCCCGGGGGTGCGGGGAGCGGTCCGCCGTAGGCGCCTCGGGCGTAGGCGGCGGGGGCGGCGTTCTCGGCGCCGAGGTCGGCGAGTTCGACGAGTGCGGTGAGTTGGGCGTCGACGGCGTCGGCGTATTCGCGGGCGCGCTGGACCGCTTCGCGGACGGCTTGGCGGCGGGCTCGGCCGTGTGCGGGCGAATCGGGGCGCAGGGCCCACCAGGGGCCGTCGACGCGGGTCATGTCGAGGTCGGCGACGCGGGTGGTGAATTCGCCGAGTGCGGTGAAGTCGTTGAGTGTGGCGGTGATGTGGACGCGGCCGTGGTAGGCGCGGATCTTCTCGTCGCGTCCGCGTTGGTGGAGTTCGGGGGTGATGGAGAGGGCGCCGGTTTCCAGCTTCTCGACGGCGGGTCCGTAGGCGCGGGCGAGGTCGAGGACGGTGGTGTTGCGTCGGGTGAGGTCTTCGAGTGCGGCGCGGCGGTCTCGGCCGCGGGCGGTGACGGTGATGCCGATGCGGGCGATTTCGGGGTCGATCAGGAGGCGGGCTTCGCCTCGGACGGCGAGGCGGGGCCGGCCGGGGGTGCCGTAGGGCTGGGTGGTGTCGGTCATGGGTTCAGGGTGGCACTCGGGTAGGACAGCGGGTGGTCATCGGATGGAAACCTGTTGGGGGTGTTGCCGGGGGTGGGGTGTGGGTGATTATCTACGCGCGTTGTCCACGCGGGCGTGGGTCTACGCGCGTTGTGCGGACAGAACTGTGCACGGAGAGATCAGAGATGTGGGAGACGAGATGCCGCTGAACCGAAGGACGTTCCTGGGCACATCGGCCGCGGCCGGTGCCGGTGTGGCCATGGTGGGCGCCGGGGCGGTGCCGGCCGAGGCGCATGGTCATGGGCCGGGGCACGGTCATGGGCGTCCGCCGAAGCGGTACTCGTTCACGGTGATGGGTACGACGGATCTGCATGGGAACGCGTTCAACTGGGACTACTTCACGGACAAGGAGTTCGACGACAAGGACCACAACGATGTGGGTCTGGCGAAGATCTCGACGTTGGTGGACCAGGTGCGCCGGGAGAAGGGGCGTCACAACACCCTGATGATCGATGCGGGTGACACGATCCAGGGCACACAGTTGTCGTACTACTACGCGAAGATCGATCCGATCACGGCGAAGCATGGCCCGGTGCACCCGATGGCGCAGGCGATGAACGCGATCGGCTATGACGCCGCGGCGCTCGGCAACCACGAGTTCAACTACGGTATTCCGGTGCTGCGGAAGTTCGAGGAGCAGTGTGACTTCCCGCTGCTGGGTGCGAACGCGTTGGATGCGAAGACGTTGCGGCCGGCGTTCGCGCCTTATGTGATCAAGAAGTTGCGTACGCCGCACGGCCGGGATGTGAAGGTGGCGGTGCTGGGGTTGACGAATCCGGGTATCGCGATCTGGGACAAGGCGAATGTGGGCGGGAAGATGGTGTTTCCGGGCCTTGAGGAGCAGGCGGCGAAGTATGTGCCGAGGCTTCGCTCGATGGGCGCGGACGTGGTGATCGTGTCCGCGCATTCGGGGAGCAGTGGTACCTCGTCGTACGGTGATCAGATTCCGTATGTGGAGAATGCCGCGGGTCTGGTTGCGGAGCAGGTTCCGGGGATCGATGCGATTCTGGTGGGTCATGCGCATCTGGAGATTCCCGAGTACTTCGTGGAGAACAAGGAGACCGGTAAGAAGGTTGTGCTGTCCGAGCCGTTGAAATGGGGGCAGCGGCTGACGCTGTTCGACTTCGACCTGGTGTGGGAGAAGGGGCGCTGGGTGGTCGAGAAGGCCGGTTCGCGGGTGTTGAACTCGAACACGGTGGCGGAGGACCGGAAGATCACGCGGCTCCTGGCGGATGAGCACAAGAAGGTGGTTGCGTATGTCAACCAGGTGATCGGTACGTCGACGGCGGCGATGACGACGGCCGAGGCCGCGTGGAAGGACGAGCCGATCATCGATCTGATCAATGTCGTCCAGGCGGAGACGGTGAAGGCGGCGTTGGCGGGTGGCGAGTACGCGGCGCTGCCGGTGTTGTCGCAGGCGTCGTGTTTCTCGCGTACGGCGCAGATTCCTGCGGGAAATGTGACGATCAAGGACGCGGCGGGGCTGTATCCGTTCGAGAACACGCTTGAGGCGCGGCTGCTGACGGGTGCGCAGATCAAGGATTACCTGGAGTTCTCGGCGCGGTACTACGTGCAGACGGCGGCGGGCGCTCCGGTGGATACCACGAAGCTGACGAACGCGGGTAATACTCCGGATTACAACTATGACGCGGTGTCGGGTCTGACGTATGACATCGACATCGCGAAGCCGAATGGTTCGCGGATCGTGGGTCTGTCGTTCGAGGGGAAGCCTGTTGATCCGGCGGCGCAGTTCGTGCTGGCGGTGAACAACTATCGGGCCAGTGGCGGGGGTAACTTCCCGCATGTGCCGGCCGCGAAGCAGTTGTGGGCGAATTCGGAGGAGATCCGGAACACGATCATCGCGTGGGTGCAGGCGAAGGGGTCGGTGGATGGTGCGGAGTTCGCTTCGGTGGACTGGCGTCTGACGCGAGACGGTTCGCCGGTGTTCTAGCCGCGTCGGCTGGGTCGGCTGCGTTCACCACGTCGACCGGTGCCGGCCACGCCGACCGTGTCGGTCGCGTTGTGTCGTGCATGGCAACGGCTCCTCATCATCGCGGATGCGGTGATGAGGAGCCGTCCGGCTGGTTGCCCGGGTTGCCGCTGGTGTCAGCGGGTGCCGAGCAGGGAGCGCCAGGTGTTCGGGCCGACGACTCCGTCGACGGCCAGGCGGTGGTTCTTCTGGAAGGCGGTGACGGCGGCCTTGGTCTTGGCGCCGAACTTGCCGTCGACGGCGAGGTTGTAGCCGTAGACCTTCAGCTGTGTCTGTGCTGCCTTTACTGCCTGGCCGGATGAGCCGCTCTTCACGGTGGTGATGAGCTTGGACCAGGTCTTGGGGCCGATGACTCCGTCTGCGGCGAGGGCTCGGGACTTCTGGAATCGGATGACGGCGGCGCGGGTCTTGGGGCCGAAGCTGCTGTCTGCGGTGACGGTGTAGCCGCGTGCGGTGAGGAGTTGCTGGGCGGACTTCACGTCCGCGCCCTTGGAGCCGCTCTTGAGGGTGGGCCAGGAGGCGCTGGGGGCGGGGACCTGTCCTCCGCCGCCGCCTCCGCTGCCGCCGCTGAGCTTGACGGGACGGAAGGGGTCGTAGTGGTCGCTGCCGATTCCGTACTTGAGCTGCCGGTGGGTGGTGCCGTAGGTGCCGCGCTGTTCGTATGCCCAGTAGGAGCTGTGTGAGGCGTTGGCCCACTTCTCGAATATCACCACGTGGCGGAAGTCGCCGTCGCTGGTGCTGTAGTCGATCAGCAGGTCACCCTTCTTGAGCTGGCTGACGCTGCTGAGGCGCTTGGTGACGCCGTTGCGTGAGTCGGCCAGGCCGACGGTGTTGAGGCCGGGCTTTCCGAGACCGAGTGCCATGGAGACGTAGCCCGAGCAGTCCTGCCGGTAGCCGTCCTTCCAGGTGCGTTGCATGCTGTAGGGGACTGCGCGTCCGTTGTTGGCGGTGAGCCAGGTGCGGGCCCGGTTGATCATCGTGTCGGGTGAGAGTGTGGCCGTGGCCATGGTGGTCAGGTTGCCGGCCTGGGTGACGAGTGCGCTGTCGGCTTCGGGTTCGGGCCCGTAGTCGGTGTCGTTCTGGGCGGCGGCTGTTGTCGGCTGTGCGGGGTCGCTGTCGGCGAGTGCGGGTATGACGGCGATTGCGGCTGCGACTCCTCCGGCGGCGACGCCGATGAGCGTGATCTGCGTGCGGCGTGTGAGCCGGTCGCGAAGTGACATGGTTGGTTTCCCCCGATTTTTGGTGTGGTTCGCCGGTTGCTCGGGCCGTCCAGGGCCGTGGGTGCGGTGGTTCCTGGCGTGCGGCCCGTGGTTCCTGACGGGTCACCACGATGGCGGGTTCGGCCGCTGTGGCACAGCGTTGTGCTAAAGCCGCATGAGTCGGTGACGTGAGCTCAACAATGTCGGGGGGGGTGCAGCCGGTCTCGTCACAGTCGGTCGTTCTTGTGCGGGGGTGTACGGGGATGTGCTTGAGGCGGCCGCCGGCCTCCCTTCGGGGAGGTGGGGCGGCCGCCTCTTTGCGTATGCGTCTTTTCAGTTTCCCTGGACGAGAGGGACGAGGGCGGGGGGTTGTGCGGGGATGTCCGGGTGGTGGGGGGTGAGGCCGAAGGTGGTGAAGGCGGTGCGTTGCGGGAGGGGGTAAGGGGTGGTGCCGGTGAGGTTGTTGAGGATGGTGGCGCTGCGCCAGGCGGCGAGGCCGAGGTCGGGGGCGCCGACGCCATGGGTGTGGCGCTCGGCGTTCTGTACGTAGATGTTGCCGGTGATAGCCGGGTCGAGGTCCAGGCGGTACTGGTCGTCGATGCGGGGGCGTCCGGAGGTGTCGCGGCGCAGGTGGGTGCCGAGGTTGCCGAGGATGGTGTCGAGGGGGCGCTCGCGGTAGCCGGTGGCGAGGACTACGGCGTCCGTGGTGATGCTGGAGCGGGTGCCTTGTTGGGTGTGTTCGAGGTGGAGTTCGACGCGGGTGGTGGCGACGCGGCCTGCGGTGCGTACGTGGACACCGGGGGTGAGGGTGGCGTCGGGCCAGCCGCCGTGGAGGGTGCGGCGGTAGAGCTCGTCGTGGATGGCGGTGATGGTGTCGTGGTCGATGCCCTTGTGGAGTTGCCATTGGTGGGGGACGAGTTGGTCGCGTACGGGCTCGGGGAGTGCGTGGAAGTAGCGGGTGTAGTCGGGGGTGAAGTGTTCGAGGCCGAGTTTGGAGTACTCCATGGGGGCGAAGGCGGGGGTGCGGGCGAGCCAGTGGAGCTTCTCGTGCCCTGCGGGGCGGGCGCGGAGGAGGTCGAGGAAGATCTCGGCGCCTGACTGTCCCGAGCCGATCACGGTGACGTGGCCGGCTTCGAGGAGCTGCTGGCGGTGGTGGAGGTAGTCGGCCGAGTGGATGACGGGGGCGGTTCCGGTGTCGGTGAGGGGTTTGAGGGGTTCGGGGGTGTGGGGTTCGGTGCCGATGCCGAGGGCGATGTTGCGGGTGTGCGCGCGGCCGAGGGCTTTGGCTTCGCTGTCGCGGCCGAGTTGGGTGAAGTCGACTTCGAAGTAGGCGTGTTCGGAGTTCCAGCGGATGGCGTCGACCTGGTGGCTGAAGTGGAGGCCGGGGAGTTGCTGGCTGACCCAGCGGCAGTAGGCGTCGTACTCGGCGCGTTGGATGTGGAAGCGCTCGGCGAAGTAGAAGGGGAAGAGCCGGTCGCGGGTGCGCAGGTAGTTGAGGAGGGTCCAGGGGCTGGTGGGGTCGGCGAGGGTGACGAGGTCCGCGAGGAAGGGGACTTGGAGGCTGGCGCCGTCGATGAGGAGGCCGGGGTGCCAGTGGAAGGCGGGGCGTTGTTCGTAGAAGGCGGTGGTGAGGGGGGTGGGGAGGCCGTGGGTGAGGGCGGCGAGGGAGAGGTTGAAGGGGCCGATGCCGATGCCGATGAGGTCGTGTGGCTGATCGGTGTCGGGGGTGGGCCGGGCTGTCATTGGTTGGTGCTGCCTTCTGTGGGTTCGGTGGCGAGTTCTGGGGGTGTGGTGGTGAGGTCTGCGGTGGGTGGGGTGAGGCTCTAGCTGGTGGGTTCGGTGGGGCCCCAGCTGGTGGGTTCGGTGACGAGATTGATGAGTCTTTGCAGGTCGTCGTGGGTGGTGTGGGGGTTGAGGAGGGTGGCTTTGAGCCAGAGGCGTCCGTGGGTGCGGGTGCGGCCGAGTACGGCGTGGCCTCGGGTGAGGAGGGTGCGGCGGATGGTGGCGACGGTCTGGTCGTCCGCGCCTGTGGGGCGGAAGAGGACGGTGGTGATGGTGGGGCGGTCGTAGAGGTCGAGGGCGGGGTTCTTGGTGATGAGGTCGGCGAGGTGGTGGGCGGCGGCGCAGGTGCGGTCGATGAGGTCGGCGAGTCCGGTGCGGCCGAGCGCTTGGAGGGTGACGGCGATCTTGAGTGCGTCGGGGCGGCGGGTGGTGCGCAGGGAGCGGCCGAGGAGGTCGGGGATTCCGGCTTGGGTGTCGTCGTCGGCGTTGAGGTAGGGGGCGTGGTGGTGGAGGGCGTGGAAGTGGTGGTGGTCGGGGACGGCGAGGATGCCGGCTGAGGCGGGTTGCCAGCCGAGTTTGTGGAGGTCGAGGGCGACACTGTCGGCACGGTCGAGGCCGTTGACCTTGTGGCGGTGGGTGGGGCTGAGGAGGAGGGGTCCGCCGTAGGCGGCGTCGATGTGGAGTTCGGCGCCGTGGGTCCGGCAGAGGTCGGCGATGTCGGTGAGGGGGTCGATCTGACCGGTGTCGGTGGTGCCTGCGGTGGCGGTGACGAGGAGGGGGCGGCCCTGTTGCCGGGTGAGGGTGTCGTTGAGTGCGGTGAGGTCGAGGGTGCCGTGGGGGGCGGGGACGGTGTGGGGTGTGGGGAGGCCGAGGAGCCAGGCGGCGCGGGTGATGCTGTGGTGGGCGTTGGTGCCGGTGATGGTCCGGAGGGTGGGGCCGTGGCGTTCTCGGGCGAGGAGGAGGGCCAGTTGGTTGGCTTCGGTGCCGCCGGTGGTCATGAGGGCGTCGGGGTGGGGCTGGTGGGGGTAGATCTCGGCGGCGAGGGCTGCGGTGGTGTCGGCTTCGAGGGTGGAGGCGGCGGGGGCCTGGTCCCAGGAGTCCATGGAGGGGTTGAGGGCGGAGGCGGCGAGGTCGGCCGCGGCGGCGAGGGCGAGGGGCGGGGTGTGGAGGTGGGCCGCGCAGAGGGGGTCGGCGGGGTCCGCGGCGCCTTCGGTGAGGGCGCCGATGAGGGTGGCGAGGGCGTGGTGGGGGCCGGTTCCGTGTTCGGGGATGAGCGGGTCGAGCGCGGTGCGCATGTGGGTGGTGACGGTGTCGGGTCCTCCGGCGGGCAGGGGGCCGTCGCGGCGGCGGGCTCCTTCTTGGAGTGCGGTGAGGACGGTGTCGATGAGGGGGCGCAGGGCGGTGGGCCCGGTGGTGGATCCGGCGAGGTGGGGGGTGGGCATGGCTGGTGGCCCTTCGGGTGCGCAGGGGGTGGACATTCCAGCTTGTCCGGGGATCGGTGGGCGCTGCCGAGGAGCCTGGTGATCTGAACTCGAAAGGGGGACGGGCGGGCGCTTGGGGGCGTTGGTGCGGAGTTCGGGTGGTAGGGGTGTGCGGCGGGGCGTCCGGATGTGGGTGTGCCCGGCCTGTCCTCGGGTGAGGGCGGACCGGGCACGGGCTGATGCGGGTGTGCCCGGCCTGCCCTCGGGGTGAGGGCGGGCCGGGCACGGGTGGTGCGGTGGTGCGCTGCTTTTGTCAGTGGGCGTTGCGGACGGCGAGGGCGCGGCGCAGGTCGTCGATCTGATCGGTGAGTTTGCGGCGCAGGGCGGGGATGAGGGCCTGGTCGGCGAGGGCTTGTTCACCTCGGTGGAGGCTGTCGGCGTCGATGGCGTATGCGGGGAAGGCGTAGCGTCCGGCGGCTTCGGCGATGGCGGGGCCGCGGCGGGTGGCGAGGGCGGTCACGTCGGGGTAGTAGCGGGGGACGTACGGGGTGAGGAGGTCGGTCTGTTCGGGCTGCCAGAAGCCTTGGGCGGTGGCGGTGAACAGGTAGTTGGAGAGGGTGTCGTCGGTGAACATCGCGTGCCAGGCGGCGGCCTTGGCCTCGGGGGTGGGCAGGGCGGCGCGGCAGCGGGCGGCGCCTTCCTGGCCGGTGGCGCTGGGATCGGCTTCGAGTTCGGCGGCGATGGCTGCTTCGTCGGTGGCGCCGAGGACGGCGAGGCGGGTGAGGATGCGCCAGCGCAGTTCGGGGTCGAGTTCGGGGCCGCCGGGGACGGTGCCGTCGGTGAGCCAGCCGTGGATGGTGTCGGGCTGGGTGGCGGCGTCGATCAGGTGGCGTACGGCGGTGAGGCGGAGGCCGGGGTGGGTGCCGTCCTCGGTGCGGCGGATGAGGTCGCGGTTGAGGGCGGTGAGGGTGGCGAGGGCGGCGGGGCGGTCCTCGGGGGCGATGTAGCGCGCGGCGATCTGGGTGTCGGCGAAGGCGAGTACGCCTTGGAGGAGGGCCAGGTCGGTCTCGTGCGGGAGGTGGGCGCGGGCCGCTTCGAGGTAGGTGGCGGGGGCGAGTTCGCCGTCGCGGACCATGTCGCGGGCGGCGTTCCAGACGACGGCGCGGGTGAGGGCGTCGGGGATGCCGGAGAGGCTGCTCAGGACGGTGTTCCAGGATCCGGGGTCGAGGCGGATCTTGGCGTAGGTGAGGTCGTTGTCGTTGAGGACGACGAGGGCGGGGCGGCGGCCGGGGCGGGTGATGGGGCTGTTCTGTGCGGTGTCGTCGTCGGGGACGCTGATGTCGAAGCGGTCGCGCGGGACGAGGCTGTCGGGGCGGGACTGGGTGTCGATGGCGTGGTCGTAGGTGCCGACGGTGATGCGGTGGGGGCGGGTCCCGTGGTGGCCGACGGTGAGGGACCAGGTGGTGTCGGCTTCGGTGAGGTGGGGGGTGAGGGTGTCGACTCCGGTGGTGCGCAGCCACTGGTCGGCCCAGGCGTGGACGTCGCGGTCGGTGGCGGAGGCGAGGTTGTCGATGAAGTCGGCGAGGGTGGCGTTGGCGAACTTGTGGCGGGCGAAGTGGGTGTTGATGCCGGCCAGGAAGTCCTTCTCGCCGAGCCAGGCGACGAGTTGGCGCAGGGCGGATGCGCCCTTGGCGTAGGAGATGCCGTCGAAGTTGAGCATCGCGGAGGCGGTGTCGGGGACCGCGGCGGGGTCGGGGGCGACGGGGTGGGTGGAGGGGCGCTGGTCGGCGTCGTATCCCCATCCCTTGCGGGCGACACCGAAGTCGACCCAGGTGTCGGTGAAGCGGGTGGCTTCGGCGAGGGTCTGGTAGCCCATGTACTCGGCGAAGGACTCGTTGAGCCAGATGTCGTCCCACCAGGCGAGGGTGACGAGGTCGCCGAACCACATGTGGGCCATTTCGTGGGCGATGACCATACCGCGGGTCTGGCGTTCGGTGTCGGTGACGGCGGAGCGGTAGACGAATTCGTCGCGGAAGGTGACGAGTCCCGGGTTCTCCATGGCGCCGGCGTTGAATTCGGGGACGAAGGCCTGGTCGTAGGAGTCGAAGGGGTAGGGCTCGTCGAACTTTTCGTGGAACCGGTCGAAGCAGGCGCGGGTGATGTCGAGGATTTCGTCGGCGTCGGCGTCGAGGTGGGGGGCCAGCGAGCGGCGGCAGTGGATACCGAAGGGCAGTCCGGCGTGCTCGGTGGTCACGGAGTGCCAGGGGCCTGCGGCGACGGCGACGAGGTAGGTGGAGATGGGGGGTGTGGGGGCGAGGGTCCATCGGTGGTCGCCGGTGGGTGTGCTGGTGCCGTTGCCGAGGACGGTCCAGCCTTCGGGGGCGGTGACGGTGAGGGCGAAGACGGATTTGAGGTCGGGCTGGTCGAATGCGGCGAAGACGCGCTGGACGTCTTCCATGAAGAGCTGGGTGTAGGCGTAGGTCTCGTTGTCGGTGGGGTCGGTGAAGCGGTGCATGCCTTCGCCGGTGCGGGAGTAGCGCATGGCGGCGTCGATGTGCAGTTCGTGGGTGCCGGCGGTGAGGCCGGTGAGGGGGAAGCGGTTCTCGTTGAGGTCCGCGGGGTCCAGGGGGTGCCCGTCGAGGCTGATGGAGCGCAAGCTGGCGGGCTTGACTTCGACGAAGGTGTCACCGTCGGCGAGCGCGGTGAACTGGATGACGGTTCGGGAGTCGAAGGTCTCCTCGCCCACCGTGAGATCGAGATCGATCGTGTATCGCTGTACGTCGAGGAACTGGGCTCGGGCCTGCGCTTCATCGCGCATCAGTACGGACATGGGAGCCATGCTGCCGTATACGGTCCGCGGCGCGCAGGCGGGTTCTCGCTGGGCTGACAGGGCCCGGTCCGGTTCGTGGGCCCCACCCCGAGAGCTGGGAACCTGGCCTGGGAACCGGGCCTCGAACCCGGGCCTCGGAACCACGCGGGCCTCGTACCCCGGGGCCCCCGCCCCCGGGCCCCCGCCCCTCGAAATCGCTCCAGGCCGGGGCCGGGCCGTCTGCTGCTTCCCCGCTACTCCCCCGCCCCGTTCACCGCCGACTCCTCCGCGATCCGCTCGTGGTGGCGGATGACCTCGGCCACGATGAAGTTCAGCAGCTTCTCGGCGAACGCCGGGTCCAGGTGGGCGCTCTCCGCCAGCTGGCGCAGCCGGGTGATCTGGCGGGACTCGCGGGCCGGGTCGGCCGGGGGGAGCTGGTGGGCGGCCTTGAGGTGGCCGACCTGCTGGGTGCATTTGAAGCGCTCGGCGAGCATATGGACAACAGCCGCGTCGATGTTGTCGATACTCTCGCGCAGCCGGTTCAGTTCGGCGCGTACGGAATCGTCGATGTCGCTCGTCGTCATGGTCAGCGAGCTTAGACGGAACGGGCTACGGCGTGATGGTCGGTGGGTGGTCCGGGTCCGGGATCCGGTCGCTCCAGCCGCCCGGCACGGTGCGGCCCTGCTGTTCGCGGAAGCGGACCGGGGCCATGCCGACGCGTCGGGCGAACAGGCGGGAGAAGTATGCCGGGTCGTCGTACCCGACGCGGCGTGCGACAGCGGCGACGGGCAGGTCGCCGGTGGCCAGGAGTTCCTTGGCGCGGCCGAGCCGGATGCCGAGGAGGTAGTCCTTCGGGCTGCACCCGGCTCCCCGCCGCACCGCGGTGCGCAGCTCGGCGGGTGTCATCCCGTGCCGGGCGGCGTGCTCGGCGACCGAGAACGGCTGGAAGGCGTCCCGGGCCAGGGCCCGCAGCACGGGGTCGCCGTCGGGGCTGACGTCGGCGCGCGCCCGGCGCAGGGCGACGAGGAGTTCGTGGACGGCCGCGCCGGTCTCCACCTCCAGCAGCGGATTGCCGCGCCGGGCCGCCCGGACCATCCGGCCGACGGCGGCACGCGGCGCCGCGGTGTCGGCGAGCGGGACGAGGGGGCGGTCCGGTTCGATGTAGCCGAGTTCGGTGTACGTGGTGGTGGCGGGCCCGCTGAAGTCGACGAAGCTCTCGTCCCAGCCGGTGACCGGGTCGGCGCCGTAGTGGTGCGGGGTGCCGGGGGTCAGCCAGATCAGGCTGGGGGCGGTGACGGGGACCCGCCGCCCGTCCGGTCCCGCGAACCATCCGCTGCCCGCGTTGATGACGACGGCCACGTGGTGGTCCAGGGTGCGGGGACCGACGGTGGGCAGCGTGCCGTGCTGCAGGCCCACCCCCAGGCAGACCAGTCCGAGGCGGTGGTGGAGCGGGCTCGGGGTGAAGAAGCGCATCCAGGTGTGGTACATCGGCCCTCGCTCCTCCGTTCGTGACCGTGCGACGTGCGGCGTCCTGCGCGGCGCCGTGTACGACGTCATGTGTGGCGCCGTGTACGACGTCATGTGTGGCACCGCGTACGAGGCCACGCGTGGCGCTGTGCGCGGCGCCGTGTGCTGCGTCCAAACAGCAGTGATCTTTGTCCATGGACCGGCCGCACGCCAGGGGGCGAGGCTGGGCCGTGACATTCCTCCCGGGTTCGTCCGCTCCGTCACACGCCGCGTTCGGCTCGTACCGGACCGCGCGGCGCGGCGTTCACGGGACCGCGCGCACAGGAGAGAACGAGCACGATGGCTGACTTCACCGTGGGGGACGACCACTTCCGGATCGACGGAAAGCCCGTACGGCTGCTGTCGGGGGCCCTGCACTACTTCCGGGTGCACGAGGCACAGTGGGAGCACCGGCTCTCGACGCTGCGGGCGATGGGTCTGAACTGTGTCGAGACGTATGTGCCGTGGAACCTCCATGAGCCTCGGCCCGGTGAGTTCCGGGACGTCGGGGCGCTCGGCCGCTTCCTGGACGCGGCGCACCGGGCCGGTCTGTGGGCGATCGTGCGCCCGGGGCCGTACATCTGCGCGGAGTGGGAGAACGGCGGGCTTCCGGCGTGGGTGACGGGGCGGTTCGGCCGGCGGGTGCGGACCCGGGACGCGGGCTGGCTGGAGGCGGTGGAGCGGTGGTTCGCCGAGCTGCTGCCGCAGGTGGCCCAGCGGCAGATCGACCGGGGCGGTCCGGTGATCATGGTGCAGGCGGAGAACGAGTACGGCAGTTACGGCAGCGACGCCGTCTACCTGAGCCGGATCGCGGCGATGCTCGGTGAGTCCGGCGTGAGTGTTCCGCTGTTCACCTCCGACGGGCCGGAGGACCACATGCTCACCGGTGGTTCGGTGCCCGGTCTGCTCGCCACGGCGAACTTCGGTTCGGGGGCGCGTGAGGCGTTCCGGGTGCTGCGCCGTCATCAGCCCGAGGGCCCGCTGATGTGTATGGAGTTCTGGTGCGGCTGGTTCGAGCACTGGGGCTCGCCGCCCGTCGTACGGGATCCGGCGCGGGCCGCCGACGCGCTGCGGGAGATCCTGGAGTGCGGGGCTTCGGTGAACATCTACATGGCGCACGGGGGGACGAACTTCGCCGGCTGGGCGGGCGCGAACCGTTCCGGGCCGCTCCAGGACGAGGGCCTGCTGCCGACGGTGACGTCGTACGACTACGACGCGCCGATCGACGAGTACGGGCGGCCCACGGAGAAGTTCCGCCTGTTCCGGGACCTTCTCGCCCCGTACGCGGACGGGCCGCTGCCCCCGTTGCCGCCGGAGCCGGCCGGGCTGGCGCCGGTCCGGGCCGAGCTGACCGAGTGGGCGCCGCTGGCCGAGGTGCTGGAGGCGCTGGGTGACGAGGAGCGGGCGGAGCCGGGGGTGCCGCCCACGTTCGAGGAGCTGGGGGTCGACCGGGGTCTGGTGCGGTACCGGGTCGCGGTCCCGGGGCCACGACGGCCGTACACCCTGGGTGTTGCGGGCCTGCGGGACCGGGCGCTGGTGTATGTGGACGGGGTCCGCAGGGGTGTGCTGAGCGAGGAGGACCGCACGCTGCCTGAGCCGGTGGCCGGGCCGGCCGAGGTGGAGTTGTGGGTGGAGTCGCTGGGCCGGGTCAACTACGGGCCGCGCCTCGGTGAGCCGAAGGGCATCACCGGAGGTGTGCTGCATGAGCGCCAGTACCTGCACGGGGTGCGGGCACGGGCGCTGCGGCTCGACGCGTTCGAGGAGCCGGGTGCGGTGGCGGGCGTTCCGTTCGTGCCGGTCGACGGGTCGGGGGGCAGGGGGCTCTACCGGGGCACGTTCCAGGTCGCCGATGTGTCGGGCACCGGGCATGCGGGGCTAGAACTGCCGGGCTGGACCCGTGGGTTCGTCTGGGTGAACGGCTTCTGCCTCGGGCGTTACTGGTCGGCGGGCCCGCAGCGGACGCTGTATGTGCCGGGTCCGGTGCTGCGGGACGGTGCGAACGAGGTGTGGGTGCTGGAGGTGGAGGGTGCGGCGGCGCCGTATGTGCTGCTGGGGCCGGGTGTGCCTGCGCGGGCGGGCGTCCGGGCGGACGCGGACGTCTGACGCGGCGTCTGACGGGTGGTGCCCGCCCCGGTCTACAGTGGTGAGGAGCTGAGCGTCGCGAAGTGAGTGGGGGTGGGGGACGTGCCGGACAGCCCCCGGGGAAGCCCGGTGGTGCATGGTTTCCCGCATCTGGCCACCGTTCACCGGGCGATCACCGCGCTGTACCGCCGCCTGTCGTACGACGGGGTCCGCCGCTTCGCCCCGAGTCTCGCTCCCGTCGACGCGGCGTTCGCCGACGCGGACGACCTGCATCTCGGTACGCAGCGGGTGGCTCGGGCGGTGGTGCGGCATCTGCGGCTGCCGGATGCCCGGATGGTTGTGGCGTTCTGCGCGATGGAGCACGCGGGGAGTGTCGAACTCGCGGCGGGGCCGGAGTACTTCGTCGAGCTGAACGACCGGTTCCGTACCCATCGCAGGGACATCGGTGCCGCGTTGTCGCACGAGGTCACGCATGTGCTGCTGCACCGGCTGGGGCTGGAGTTCCCGGGGACGCGTGACAACGAGATCCTCACCGACACCGCGGCGGCCTATCTGGGGGCGGGGTGGCTGCTGCTGGACGCGTTCCGGGACGACGCGGTGTCGAGTCAGAAGCTCGGCTATCTGACCCCGGAGGAGTTCGGGTATGTGCTGGCCAAGCGGGCGTTCGTGTTCGACGAGGATCCCTCGCCGTGGTTCACCAGCCCACAGGCGTACTCCGCGTACACCAAGGGGCGGGAGCAGGCCCTGCGCGAGAGTGCGCAGCCGCCGCTGACGGCCGCGGGCTGGGTGGGCCGGCGCCGTTATGCCAGGGACCGGCGGTACGCCCAGGACAATCCCCCGGCGGTCACGGTCCCGGGTGCCGGTGTTCCGTACGCCTTCGAGTCCGGTGGGGACGGGCTGCGGGTCGCGTTCCCCTGTCCGACCTGCCATCAGCGCAACAGGGTTCCGGTGCGCGGCCGGGTGCGGGCGCGGTGTGCGCTGTGCCGGACGGTGCTGGACTGCACGACCTGAGGGGCGGCCACGGGCAAGGGGCCCTGGCGCGTGGCGTATTACAGTCGAAATATGACAGAAGATCCGATGGCGGCGGCAGAGGGCGGGCCGAGCCTGTTCGATGCGTTGTACGAGGGTGAGAACGCCGTCGTACGACTGCTCCGTGCCGGTGTGTCCGCCGAGTCGGTGGACGGGGACGGTGCGAGTGCGCTCTATCTCGCGGCTGTTTCGGACCGGCCGGGGGTGGTGCGGCTACTCCTGGCGGCGGGTGCCGATCCCGACCGGGCGTGCGGTCCCGAGAGGGGCGATCTGCCGTTGTGCGGGGCGGCGTGCGGCGGTCATACGGAGGTGGTCGAGACGCTGCTGGCGGCCGGGGCGCGGCCTGATCTGCCCGAGCAGTTCGGGTTCACGGCGCTGCGGTGGGCGGTGGGGCTCGGTCATGCGCGGACCGCCGAGGTGCTGCTGGCGTACGGTGCCGACGCGTGTCTGCCGGGACCGGAGGGCGAGTCGCCACTGCTGCTCGCCGCGCGCCGGGGCTCTCTGCCGACGGTCCGGGTGCTGTTGCGGCACGGTGCGGGGGCGGTGGAGGGCGCGGTGGAAGAGGCTCTCGGCGAGACGCGGCGGATGCTGGGCACCGACCTGGAGCAGGAGATGCGGTCGGGGCTGCGGGAGTTGTACGGATACGAGAACGGCGACGGCGACGGCGACCGTGGGGCGTACGAGGTCGTGGTGGGCCGGGCCGTCATCGACGGCGGGGAGACGCTGACCGTCGAACTGGTCCGGGACGGGCGGCCGTTCGCGGGCCGGGACCAGCAGACCGGGCATGGCGCGATCGCCACGGTGCTGGAGGGGGAGCTGGGCGTACGCGCCTCCTTCGAGGAACTGGCGCGGCGGGCTCTGCTCTCCGGCGGCCCGGAGCTGGAGAACTGGCGGACGTCGGCCGAGGCGCTGGGCGAGCGCGGCGGGGAGGAGACCCGTCAGGCGGCGACCGCGTGGTGCGTGTCGGACGATCCGTCGCGGCGGGCGTTCGGCGCGGAGGTGCTGAGACGGCTGGGTGCGCCCGTGCCGCCTCTTGCGGGGGCGCTGCCGCCGTACCCCCGCTCCCCGGTCGCCGGGGAGGCTTGAGTTCGTGGTCCGGCACGGGCCCGCCCGGCGCCCTCCGGCACACACAAGCCCGCCCGGCGTCGAGGAGGCGGCGCCCGGGGCGAACCCGGTTGCCGCTCCGTCCTCGATCACCGGACGGGCTGAGGTGACGCTCCGCCGTCAAGCGCCGGACGGGCCGAGGTGTGACCGGTTACGCCGCGCGACGGCCCCGCGCGGGCGCGCCGCCCCGCCCGCCGCCGGAGCGGCCCGTGCCGCCGCCGCCACCGCGCGAGGCGCCGCCGGTACCGGAACCGCGCGAGGTGCCGCCGGAACCCGTGCCCCGGGATGTGCCGCCCGCGCCCTGCGCACCGCTGCCACCGGCGCCCGCGGCCCCACCGGAGCCGCCACGCCGGCCCCGGCCGCGGCCGCCCGAGCGGAACCCGCCGGCGGAGCCGGTACCCGTGCCCCCGCCGGACCGCGTGCGCGGCTTCGGCTGGGTGGGCTGCGGGACCTCGATCACGATCGCGATGCCGGACGGTTCGCGTGCCCCGGTGATCCGGGTGAGCTCCTCGTCGCTGGACTTGATCCGGGTGGTGCGCGGCGCGATGCCCGCGTCCTGCATCAGCCGGGTCATCTCCCGCTTCTCCTCGGGCAGCACCAGTGTGACGACACTGCCGGACTCCCCGGCGCGGGCCGTGCGTCCGCCGCGGTGGAGGTAGTCCTTGTGGTCGGTGGGCGGGTCCACGTTGACGACCAGGTCGAGGTCGTCGACGTGGATGCCGCGGGCCGCCACGTTCGTCGCGACGAGGACGGTGACCTCACCGGTCTTGAACTGGTCCAGGGTCCGGTTGCGCTGTGGCTGGGAGCGCCCGCCGTGCAGCGCGGAGGCCCGTACCCCGCTGGCGAGCAGCCGCTTGGCGAAGCGGTCGGCTGCGCGCTTGGTGTCGACGAACATGATCACGCGGCCCTCACGGGCGGCGATCTTCGTGGCGACGGCCTTCTTGTCGGTCTCGTCGATCACATGGAGCACATGGTGCTCCATGGTGGTGACGGCGCCGGCGGACGGGTCGACCGAGTGCACGACGGGGTCGGTCAGGAACATCTTGACCAGCCGGTCGATGTTCTTGTCCAGCGTCGCGGAGAACAGCATCCGCTGCCCGTCGTCCCGGACCTGCTTGAGCAGGGCGACGACCTGCGGCATGAACCCCATGTCGGCCATCTGGTCGGCCTCGTCGAGGACGGTGATCGCGACGTCGTCCAGGCGGCAGTCGCCACGCTCGATGAGGTCCTTGAGGCGGCCTGGCGTGGCGACGAGCACCTCGGCGCCCCGGCGCAGGGTGCCGGACTGCTTGCTGATCGACATGCCGCCGACGACGGTGGCCATCCGCAGGTTGACGGCGGTGGCGTACGGCGTCAGGGCGTCGGTGACCTGCTGGGCGAGCTCGCGGGTCGGGACGAGGACGAGTGCCAGCGGTGCCTTGGGCTCGGAGCGGCGTCCGGCGGTGCGGGCCAGCAGTGCGAGGCCGAAGGCGAGGGTCTTGCCTGACCCGGTGCGGCCGCGGCCGAGGATGTCCCGGCCTGCGAGCGAGTTCGGCAGGGTGGCGCCCTGGATCGGGAAGGGGTCGGTGACGCCCTGCGCGGCAAGGGTTTTCAGCAGGGCGGCGGGCATGTCCAGCTCGGCGAACGCCTCGACGGCGGGCAGCGCGGGGGTCATGGTTTCGGGCAGGGCGAACTCACCCTGCGGCGGCGTGGCCCTGCGACGGGGTGACGCCTTGCCGGATCCCTTGCCGGAACCCTGTGCGGTTGCCTGTGCCTGGGCCGTGCCACGCCCCCTCGACGGGCGATTGCGGGCGGGACGGTCCTGACGTTCGGAGCGGGTCATACGGAATTGCCCTCCTGGGGATTCCTGGGGAACTACGTGGGACTGCGGGGACTTGCTGGGACCTGCCGGGGGCGGCGGGAGAGTTCCGGGGCTGCGCGGACATGCGGACGGACCGCTGGACGTGGCGCGCGGTTCTCCCGGGACGCCCGGGGTGCTTCGTCGCACCCGGTACCGGACGCCGAACGGCGCCCGGTCTTTGCGTTACTTCCCAGGGACAGCACAAGCCGGGACCCGCACCTTCACGGTGCGGGCCCCGGCTGCGAGGTACGCGTCCGGCAATTAGGCCGGGACGATGTTCTCCGCCTGCGGGCCCTTCTGGCCCTGCGTGACGTCGAAGGAGACCTTCTGGCCCTCCTGGAGCTCACGGAAGCCCTGGGTGGCGATGTTGGAGTAGTGGGCGAAGACGTCGGCGCCGCCGCCGTCCTGCTCGATGAAGCCGAAGCCCTTTTCCGAGTTGAACCACTTCACGGTTCCAGTAGCCATGTCATTCTCCTAAACAGGTGCAGTGCCGGAAATCCGCACTTTACGAATTCCAAGTCGCCGCATTGAGCCCCACCCGGAGAAAGCCGGAAAACATTAAAGCGCCTGAAGAAGCATTCTCGTCAGGCGCACATAAAGTTCATGGGTACCAAAACTGCAACCGGATCACCGTAGCACGATCTGCCGACCAGCGGTGGGACACGCCGCGCCGTCGGCCGACGATTTACGGGCGAACCCATGGGGCGTCCGGCCCAAAGACGTATCGAAACCCTCCGGACCCGTTGCCGGCCGAAGTCAGCGGCGCGGGGCAATGCCGTCCAGGACCATCGAGAGGTACTGGCGGGCGATCTCCTCGGGGCTGTGCCGCCCGCCCGGCCGGTACCAGGACGCGGCGACCCAGACGGTGTCGCGGACGAACCGGTAGGTGAGGCGGATGTCGAGATCGGCCCGGAAGGTCCGGTCGGCGACACCGCGCTCCAGCGTGCCGAGCCATGCCTTCTCGAACTTCTCCTGGGACTCGACGAGGTACTGGAACCGGGGCTGGGCGGCCAGATGCCGGGCCTCCTTCTGGTAGATGGCGACGGCGGCGCGGTGCCGGTCGATCTCCCGGAAGGACTCGGTGACGAGTGCCTCGATGGTCTCCCTGGGGCCGAGCCCGGCGTCGAGGACGGCGTCGTACCCCTCCCAGAGCTCGCCCAGGAAGGTGGAGAGGATCTCGTCGAGCATCGATTCCTTGGAATCGAAGTGGTAGTAGAGGCTGCCCGCGAGCATGCCGGCCGCGTCCGCGATCCTGCGGACGGTCGTGGCGTTGTATCCCTGGGCGGCGAACACCTCGGCGGCGGTGGCGAGCAGTTCGGCACGGCGCTCGGGTGAGGGGGCCGCCTGGGGCTTCTTCTTGGTAGGCACCCGCCCATTCTCCGCCCGGCGGGGCGGAGCCTCGGACGGCCCCGTCGTCCGAGGCGGCTCCCGGGGCCGGGATCAGGGCTCCGTGACCGTCGAACCCTCGTCGTTGCCCCTGCGGACCGTGCGCAGCGGAAGGCCGGGGCGCCAGGACTGGATGAGCAGGGTGTCGCCGCCCTCCAGACCGGTGCGTACCACCTCGGTCAGCTCCACCCGGAAGAGGTGGAAGGGTTCCGGCGGTTTCACCTCGCCGATGAAGCGTGCCAGCACGGCGGGGTCGGTCACCTCGACCGCGCGTCCCGAGATCCGTACGTCCCCGTCGGCCATCTCCGCGTCGGGGCCGGGGTTCGCCTGGACCGCGAAGCGGGGATCGCGGAACAGGTCCAGGGCCTTGCGCGAGTCCGGCATCATGCCGAGGAACGGCTCACCGAGCCGGAACTCCACTTCGAGGCCGGTCACCCGCGGCGATCCGTCCTTGCGTACGGTCGCCAGGACATGGTGCTTGTACTGCTCGAAGCGCCGGCGCACGGTGTCGGCGAATTCCGGTTCGGCGGACCGGAAGTCCGCCCATGTGGATGTGGTCATGCAGACATCGAACCCGGGAATCCCGACATCCTCTGTCCGGATTCTCCAAGCACGGTCGCGGACCACCCGGACGGATGCCGCGGTGGCTGCGGCGTGATGTGCTGGAGGTGGCGGAGGCCGCCGTCCGGGCGGCGGGGAGGGCGCCGCTCCCGCTTCCGAGGTGAGTTCAGATGGCGATCTTCATGAAGGCGTCGATGCCGGGCATGACGAGGGACCAGTACGACGCGCTCAACGCGGAACTCCAGTCACTGCCCGGCGACACGTTCGCGGGCTGTCTCTCGCACGTCTGCGTCACGACCGATGCCGGTATCGAGGTGTACGACCTCTGGGAGTCCCAGGAGGCCATGGACAAGTTCGGCGCGGTGATGATGCCCGTCGCCGAGAAGCAGGGCCTGCCCGCCACGGGTGAACGCCCGGCGGTCTCGCAGGTGCACAACTACTGGGTACCGGGTTCGTGACGCGCCACCGTCACGAGCGCCGCGTATCCCTGCGTCCGCAGCACGCATGACGCCCTGCTCCGCAGCAGCACCGCGTCGTAGCGGGCGAGCCGGATGTCCGTGCCGTCGATGACGGCACCGTCCTCCAGCGCCACGGCCAGTGCCGCCCCGCCCTCCGGTGCCATCAGCCGGAGGGTGCCGCGTGCCACCGCCGTCTCGGCCCGGGTGCGGTCCCTGCGGTACATCACGTTGAGGTTCACGACCGGGCCCGCCAGCAGCCGGCCGTCGGTCTCCAGGTCGCCGGGGAAATCGTGCGGCCAGTACGGCTCGTCGACGATGTGGTGCTCGCCGCCCACCATGAGGTCCATCCCGTCCCCCTCCACCACGGTCAGGGTCCGGTCGACACCCGGGAACACGGAGAACGGCCCGTCCTCGGCCACGTCCGCCAGGCTGACCCGCCAGTCGAAGGCACCGGTCACGGCACCGGGGGACGCGGCGATCTCGCGGGTGGTTCCCCCGCCGTTCCGCCACGCCACCGGGGTACGGCCGGCCGCGCGCAGGATCCGGTACGCCTCGGCGGTCATCAGGGGTCTCCGATCGTCGGTGGTGCGGAGCCCCCGAGCCTGGACCGGTCCCCCGGGTTCGCTATCTTGATCGCCGCCGCCCCCACCGGCCCCTGTTCGTACACCCATGAAGGAGCCGGCCATGGAGGCCGCCGTCACCACGTGCTATCGCCATCCCTCGTACGAGACGTATGTGAGCTGCACCCGTTGTGAGCGGTTCATCTGCCCGGACTGCATGCGCGAGGCGGCCGTCGGCCATCACTGCGTGGAGTGTGTGAAGGAGGGGCAGCGGTCGGTACGCCGGGCACGGACGGTGTTCGGCGGCACGGTTCCCCGCAGCGCGGTGCCGGTCGTCACCTATGTGCTGATGGGCCTGAACATCCTGGCGTACCTGGCCGAGCTGATCCGTCCGGGGGTCGTCGACCGGTTCGCGATGACGGGTGCCGGACTGACGGGTCCGGACGGCGTCCAGTACGTCTACGTCATCGGGGGCGTCCCCGGCTTCGATGTGACCGGTGTGGTGGACGGCGAGTGGTACCGGCTGCTGACCGGGGCCTTCCTGCACATGCCGCCGAACGACGGGTCCACGCTCGGTTCGTTGCCGTTCGGCGTGCTGCACATCGTCTTCAACATGTACGCCCTGTGGAATCTGGGCCGGGTCGTCGAGGAGCAGCTGGGGCGGGTGCGGTATCTCGCGCTGTATCTGCTGTCCGCGCTGGGCGGTTCGGTGCTGGTCTACCTGATCGCGCCGCTCGACACCGTGGTGGGTGCGTCGGGGGCGGTCTTCGGTCTCGCGGCGTCGTTCTACGTCATCAACCGGCGGCTGGGCCGGGACATGCGGGCGGTGAACCGGTTCATGGCCGGGTTCCTGGTCTGGATGCTGATCTCGGCGGCGTTCGCCTCGTGGCAGGCGCATCTGGGCGGGCTGCTGACCGGTGCGGTCGTCACGGTCGTGTACGCGTACGCCCCGGCGCAGCGCCGTACTGCCGTGCAGGCGGCCGGATGTGTGGTGCTGCTCGCCGTGCTGGTGCTGCTGGTGGTCCTGAAGAGTTCGGCGCTCACGGGCTGAGCGGGGCCGGGTGTCCGGTCTGACACGATGACCGCATGCGGAACGATCACTCCGCGCCGGGGGCCGTGCGTTCCGGCGCGCTCTCCCTGGTGCGGCGGCTGCACCCGCTGGACTGGCTGGCGGGCGGGCTGCTCGTGCTGGGGCTGCTCGCCGCGGCGACCGGGCTGCTGCCGTCCGGGCCGGCGGCGGATCAGATGCGGCGTATCGGGCCGCTGCTGGCGTTCCTGGCCACGGTGATCGTGCTGGCGGAACTGGCGGGCCGGGCGCAGGTGTTCGACGTGGTGGCGGCCTGGGTGGCACGGGCGGGCCGGGGGCGTTATCCGCTGCTCTTCGGGCTGTGTGTGGCCTTCGCCTCGCTGACCACGATCACGCTGAATCTGGATACGACCGCGGTCCTGCTCACTCCGGTGATGCTGGCTCTGGGTACGCGGGTGGGTATCGCGGCCCTGCCGTTGGCGATGACGACGGTGTGGCTGGCCAACACGGCGAGTCTGCTGCTGCCGGTGTCGAACCTGACGAATCTGCTGGCGGCGGACCGGGTGGCGCTGTCACCGGCCGGTCTGGCGGCCGTGATGTGGCTGCCGCAGCTGGCCGCGATCGGGGTGACCGCGCTGTGTCTGTGGGTGTTCTACTGGCGCCGCGGCCGTCGTGGCGCGGACCGCTATGTGCCGCCCGCGCTGCCCGTGCCGGGTGATCCGGTGCTGCTGCGGATCTGTTCGGTGGCGTGCGGCGGTTTCCTGCTGGCGATCCTGGTGGTGGACGTTCCGCTGTGGTCGGCCTCGCTGGTCGCGATGGCGGTCGTGGTGGCCGCCTATGCGGTGCGGCGCCGGGAGGAGCTCCGGGTGTCGCTGGTCCCGTGGCGGCTGCTGGTGCTGGTGCCGGGGATGTTCCTGGTCGTGGAGACGGTCAACGCGCACGGGCTGCATGAGCTGCTGGTGCGGGCGCTCGGGACGGACAACGGGTTTTCGGGCATGCTGCGGTCGGCCGGGGTGGGTGCGGGGCTGGCCAATGTGCTGAACAACCTGCCGGCGTATGTGGCGGGTGAGGCGGTGATTCCCGCCGGCAACCACGAACAGCTGCTCGCTCTGCTGATCGGGGTCAACGCGGGGTCCGTCGTCACGCCGTGGGGCTCGCTCGCGACGTTGCTGTGGTTCGAGCGGTGCCGCTGGCAGGGGACCCGGATCGCTGTGCGGCGCTTTGTGCTGACCGGCCTGGTGGTGGCGGTGACCGCGGTGGCGGCCGCCACCTGCGCGCTGGCTCTGGTCACCTGAGAGGGGCCGGGGGCGGTCTGCCCCGGGATGCGCCACGGCGCCTGCCGAATCGTCCGGTCGGGGACGGGCAGGCGCCGCGTTCAGTTCCGTACGCCGTTGTACGGGACGTCTGGTGTGCCGTGATCAGACCATCAGGGAACGGTCCGTCGGGCGGATCGGGGCCGGCAGTGCGCTGGCTCCGGTCAGGAAGCGGTCCACGCCGCGTGCCGCGGAGCGGCCCTCGGCGATGGCCCACACGATGAGGGACTGGCCTCGGCCCGCGTCTCCGGCGACGAACACTCCGCCGACGTTGGTGGCGTAGTCGTTGTCACGGGCGATGTTGCCCCGCGCGTCGAGCTCCAGACCGAACTGCTGGACCAGTCCGTTGGCCTGGTCCGTGCCGGTGAAGCCCATCGCGAGGGTGACCAGCTGTGCGGGGATCGTCCGCTCGGTGCCGGGCTTCTGCTCCAGCTTACCGTCCTTGAACTCGACCTCGACGAGGTGGAGGGCCTGGACGTTGCCGTCCTCGTCGCCCTCGAAGTGGGTGGTCGAGACGGAGTAGACCCGCTCGCCGCCCTCCTCGTGCGCGGAGGTGACCTTGTAGAGCATGGGGAAGGTCGGCCAGGGCTGGTTGGCGTTCCGGTCCTCGCCGGGCCGGGGCATGATCTCCAGCTGCGTGACGGAGAGCGCGCCCTGGCGGTGGGCGGTGCCGACGCAGTCGGCGCCGGTGTCGCCGCCGCCGATGACGACGACGTGCTTGCCCTCGGCGGTGATCGGGGAGACCGTCAGGTCGCCCTCCTGCACCTTGTTGGCGAGGGGCAGGTACTCCATCGCGAAGTGCACGCCGTTCAGTTCACGGCCCGGGACGGGCAGATCGCGGGAGACGGTGGCGCCGGCGGCGATGACGACGGCGTCGTAGCGGCGCCGCAGCTTCGCGGCGTCGATGTCCTTGCCGATCTCGATCTCGGTGCGGAACTTGGTGCCCTCCGCGCGCATCTGCTCGATGCGGCGGTTGATGTGCGACTTCTCCATCTTGAACTCGGGGATGCCGTACCGGAGGAGTCCCCCGATGCGGTCCGCGCGCTCGTAGACGGCGACGGTGTGACCGGCCCGGGTCAGCTGCTGGGCGGCGGCGAGTCCGGCCGGGCCGGAGCCGATGACGGCCACGGTCTTGCCGGAGAGGCGCTCGGGCGGCTGCGGGGTGACGTCGCCCCGGTCCCATGCCTGGTCGATGATGGAGACTTCGACGTTCTTGATGGTGACGGCCGGCTGGTTGATGCCGAGCACACACGCCGACTCGCACGGGGCCGGGCAGAGCCGCCCGGTGAACTCCGGGAAGTTGTTCGTGGCGTGCAGGCGCTCGGACGCGGCGGTCCAGTCCTCGCGGTAGGCGTAGTCGTTCCACTCGGGGATGAGGTTTCCGAGCGGACAGCCCTGGTGGCAGAACGGGATGCCGCAGTCCATGCAGCGGCCGGCCTGCTTGCTGATGATCGGCAGCAGCGAGCCCGGAACGTAGACCTCGTTCCAGTCCTTGACGCGCTCACCGACGGGGCGGGTCTCGGCGACCTCGCGGCCGGTGGTCAGGAAGCCCTTGGGGTCAGCCATGGGTCGCCGCCTCCATCATCTTCTCGGTGGTCTCCTGCTCGGAGAGACCGGCGAGCTCAGCGGCGTCCTTGGCGGCGAGCACTGCCTTGTAGGTGGACGGGATGATCTTGCTGAAGCGGGCCACGGCGGTGTCCCACTCGGCGAGAAGCTTCTCGGCGACCGTGGATCCGGTCTCCTCCTGATGGCGGCGCACCACGTCGTGCAGCCACTGCCCGTCGGTGTCGGAGAGTTCCTCGACCGCGCCGAGGTTCCCGACGTTGACGTTGTCGCGGTTCAGGTCGATGACGTAGGCGACACCGCCCGACATGCCGGCCGCGAAGTTGCGTCCGGTCTCGCCGAGGACGACGGCGTGTCCGCCGGTCATGTACTCGCAGCCGTGGTCGCCCACGCCTTCCGAGACGACCGTGGCGCCGGAGTTGCGGACGCAGAACCGCTCACCGGTGCGGCCGCGCAGGAACAGTTCGCCGCCGGTGGCACCGTAGGCGATGGTGTTGCCCGCGATGGTGGAGTACTCGGCGAGGTGGTCGGCGCCCCGGTCCGGGCGGACGACGACGCGGCCGCCGGAGAGGCCCTTGCCGACGTAGTCGTTGGCGTCGCCCTCCAGGCGCAGCGTGATTCCGCTGGGCAGGAACGCGCCGAAGGACTGGCCCGCGGAGCCGGTGAAGGTGATGTCGATGGTGTCCTGGGGCAGGCCCGCACCGCCGAACTTCTTCGTGACCTCGTGGCCGAGCATGGTGCCGACGGTCCGGTTGATGTTGCGGATCGCGACCTGGGCGCGGACCGGCAGGGCGGCCTCGGCGCTATCGGCGCTCAGGGCGTCGGCGGCGAGCCTGATGAGCTCGTTGTCGAGGGCCTTGGCCAGTCCGTGGTCCTGCTCGGCGATCTGGTGGCGGACTGCGCCGTCGGCCAGTTCGGGGACGTGGAACAGCGGGGCGAGGTCGAGGCCCTGGGCCTTCCAGTGCGTGACGGCGCGGTCGGTGTCCAGGAGTTCGGCGTGGCCGACGGCCTCCTCGATCGTACGGAAGCCGAGTTCGGCGAGGATCTCGCGGACTTCCTCGGCGATGAACTCGAAGAAGTTGACGATGTACTCGGCCTTGCCGGAGAAGCGGTCGCGCAGGACCGGGTTCTGGGTGGCGATGCCGACCGGGCAGGTGTCGAGGTGGCAGACGCGCATCATGACGCAGCCGGAGACGACGAGCGGCGCGGTCGCGAAACCGAACTCCTCGGCGCCCAGCAGTGCGGCGATGACGACGTCGCGGCCGGTCTTGAGCTGGCCGTCGGTCTGCACGACGATGCGGTCGCGCAGGCCGTTGAGCAGCAGGGTCTGCTGGGTCTCGGCGAGGCCGAGCTCCCAGGGGCCGCCCGCGTGCTTCAGGGAGGTGAGCGGGGAGGCGCCCGTTCCGCCGTCGTGGCCGGAGATGAGGACGACGTCCGCGTGGGCCTTGGAGACACCGGCGGCGACCGTTCCGACACCGACCTCGGAGACCAGCTTCACGTGGATGCGGGCCGCCGGGTTGGCGTTCTTGAGGTCGTGGATCAGCTGAGCCAGGTCCTCGATGGAGTAGATGTCGTGGTGCGGCGGCGGGGAGATCAGGCCGACGCCCGGGGTGGAGTGCCGGGTCTTGGCGACCCACGGGTAGACCTTGTGGCCGGGCAGCTGGCCGCCCTCGCCGGGCTTGGCGCCCTGCGCCATCTTGATCTGGATGTCGTCCGCGTTGACCAGGTACTCGCTGGTGACACCGAAGCGGCCGGAGGCGACCTGCTTGATGGACGAGCGGCGCGCCGGGTCGTAGAGCCGGTCGGCGTCCTCGCCGCCCTCGCCGGTGTTGGACTTGCCGCCCAGCTGGTTCATGGCGATGGCAAGGGTCTCGTGTGCCTCGCGGGAGATCGAGCCGTACGACATGGCGCCGGTGGAGAAGCGCTTGACGATGTCGGAGACAGGCTCGACCTCGTCGATGTCGATCGCCTCACGGCCGGACGCGAAGCCGAAGAGTCCGCGGAGCGTCATCAGGCGCTCGGACTGCTCGTTCACCCGGTCCGTGTACTTCTTGAAGATGTCGTACCGGCGGTTGCGGGTGGCGTGCTGGAGGCGGAAGACCGTCTCCGGGTCGAACAGGTGCGGCTCGCCCTCGCGGCGCCACTGGTACTCGCCGCCGATCTCCAGCGCGCGGTGCGAGGCGGAGATGCCGGAGGCGGGGTAGCCCTTGGCGTGCCGGGCGGCGACCTCCTTGGCGACGACGTCGAGTCCGGCGCCGCCGATCTTGGTGGCGGTGCCGTTGAAGTACTGGGCGACGAACTCCTCGTCGAGGCCGACGGCCTCGAAGACCTGGGCGCCCCGGTAGGAGGCGACGGTGGAGATGCCCATCTTGGACATGACCTTCAGGACGCCCTTGCCCAGGGCGTAGATGAGGTTGCGGATGGCCTGTTCGGCCTCGATGCCCTCGATGAAGGTGCCGGCCCGGACGAGGTCCTCGACGGACTCCATGGCCAGGTAGGGGTTGACCGCGGCGGCGCCGTAGCCGATCAGCAGCGCGACGTGGTGGACCTCGCGGACGTCACCGGCCTCGACCAGCAGGCCCACCTGGGTGCGCTGCTTGGTGCGGATGAGGTGGTGGTGGACGGCGGAGGTGAGCAGCAGCGACGGGATCGGGGCGTGCTCGGCGTCCGAGTGCCGGTCGGACAGGACGATGAGGCGGGCGCCGTCCTCGATGGCGGCGTCGACCTCGGTGCAGATCTCCTCGATCCGCGCGGCCAGCGCGTCGCCGCCGCCGTTCACCCGGTAGAGGCCGGAGAGCGTGGCGGCCTTCATGCCCGGCATGTCGCCGTCGGCGTTGATGTGGATGAGCTTGGCCAGCTCGTCGTTGTCGATCACCGGGAAGGGCAGGGTGACGCTGCGACAGGACGCGGCGGTCGGCTCCAGCAGGTTGCCGGCGGGGCCCAGCGAGGAGCGCAGCGAGGTGACGAGCTCCTCGCGGATGGCGTCCAGCGGCGGGTTGGTGACCTGCGCGAACAGCTGGGTGAAGTAGTCGAAGAGCAGCCGGGGGCGCGCGGAGAGCGCGGCGATCGGCGAGTCGGTGCCCATGGAGCCGAGCGGCTCGCCGGAGGTGCGGGCCATCGGCGCGAGGATGACGCGGAGTTCTTCCTCGGTGTAGCCGAAGGTCTGCTGACGGCGGGTGACGGAGGCGTGCGTGTGCACGATGTGCTCCCGCTCGGGGAGGTCCTCCAGCTCGATCTCGCCGGTCTCCAGCCACTCCTGGTACGGGTTCTCGGCGGCGAGGGACGCCTTGATCTCGTCGTCCTCGATGATGCGGCGCTCGGCGGTGTCGACGAGGAACATCTTGCCGGGCTGGAGGCGGCCCTTGCGGACGACCTTGGCGGGGTCGACGTCCAGGACGCCGACCTCGGAGGAGAGCACGACGAGGCCGTCGTCGGTGACCCAGTAACGGCCGGGGCGCAGGCCGTTGCGGTCGAGGACCGCGCCGACCTGGGTGCCGTCGGTGAAGGTGACGCAGGCCGGACCGTCCCAGGGCTCCATCATCGTGGAGTGGTACTGGTAGAAGGCGCGGCGGGCCGGGTCCATCGAGTCGTGGTTCTCCCACGCCTCGGGGACCATCATCAGGACCGAGTGCGGCAGCGAACGGCCGCCGAGGTGGAGCAGCTCCAGGACCTCGTCGAAGGCGGCCGAGTCGGAGGCGTCCGGGGTGCAGACGGGGAAGATCCGGTCGAGCTGCGCCGTACCGAAGAGGCTGGAGGCGAGCTGGGACTCGCGGGCCTTCATCCAGTTGCGGTTGCCCTTGACCGTGTTGATCTCGCCGTTGTGCGCGACGAAGCGGTACGGGTGGGCGAGCGGCCAGCTCGGGAAGGTGTTGGTGGAGAAGCGGGAGTGGACCAGGGCGACCGTGGTGGCGAAGCGGCGGTCGGAGAGGTCCGGGAAGAACGGCTCCAGCTGCCCGGTGGTGAGCATGCCCTTGTAGACGATCGTGCGGGCGGAGAGCGACGGGAAGTAGACCCCGGTCTCACGCTCGGCGCGCTTGCGCAGCACGAAGGCCTTGCGGTCCAGGACGATGCCGGTGCTCTCGCCGTCCGCGACGAAGAGCTGGCGGAACTCGGGCATGACGGCGCGGGCGCCGTTGCCGAGGATGCCGGGGGTGACCGGGACCTCGCGCCAGCCGAGGACCCTGAGGCCTTCCTCGGCGGCGATCTTCTCGAGGCTGCGGACGGCCTCGGTGGCGTCGTCCGCGGGCAGGAAGGCGATGCCGACGGCGTAGGCACCGGCTTCGGGGAGCTCGAAGGGGACCTCTTCACGCAGGAAGGCGTCCGGGACCTGGAGCAGGATTCCGGCGCCGTCACCGGAGTCGGGCTCGGATCCGGTGGCGCCTCGGTGTTCGAGGTTGCGCAGCACGGTCAGCGCCTGCTCGACCAGCTCGTGGCCGGCCACACCGGTCAGAGTGGCTACGAACCCGACACCACAGGCGTCATGCTCGTTGCGGGGGTCGTACATCCCCTGCGGGGCGGGGCGACCGTCCATGGGCGACCAGGCGTCGGTGCGCATCGGCTCTCCCGTCGTCGTCGTGGCATTTTCAGTGCCGAGGGACGACGTTGGCCCTCTGCGAAATTTCGTGCAGATTACATGATGGGACGCTTCTCAAAAAGCGGATAGCTCGTTCCAACATACGGACACCGTCGTGACGGTGAAGTGGGTCGCAGTCGGAGGATCGGCGCCCGGGATACCGCAGAGAGCAGGCGTCGTTGCCTGCGGTGTCTACGGCTCATGCCCGGCGGCAAAGGAAACGAAACCGCCGGGTAATGACTACTTATGTGTAGCCCTGCATAGAGTCTCATTTTACGTCGCGTACGGCCGATCCGCCCAGTGGCGGTGGTCAGGACGTACGTCACACAGATGGCGCACGTGTTACGGCCACGCACACCGCGGGTGTGCGTGGCCGTGGACCGTACCGGATCGGGGCTCAGCCTCCGACGGCGACCCCGAACAGCGCGCCCAGACCGTAGGTGATCGCGGCCGCCGCACCGCCGAGCGCCAGCTGGCGCAGCCCGCTGAACCACCAGCTGCGGGCCGTGACCCGGGCGACCACCGCACCGCAGCCGAAGAGCCCGGCCAGGGCGAGCAGCACGGCGGGCCACATCGCGTCCGCGCCGAGCAGGTAGGGCAGTACGGGCAGCAGCGCACCCAGCGCGAAGGCGCCGAACGAGGACACCGCGGCGACGAGGGGGGACGGCAGGTCGCCCGGGTCGATGCCGAGCTCCTCGCGGGCGTGGATCTCCAGGGCCTGCTCGGGGTCGCGCGACAGCTGCCGGGCGACCTCGCGGGCCAGGCCGCTGTCGACGCCGCGGGACTCGTAGAGTGCGGCGAGCTCCCGTTCCTCGTCCTTGGGGTGCTTGCGCAGCTCCCGTCGCTCGATGTCGAGCTCGGCCTCGACGAGCTCGCGCTGCGAGGCGACGGAGGTGTACTCACCGGCCGCCATGGAGAAGGCGCCCGCGGCCAGGCCGGCCAGGCCGGTGATCACGATCGTGCGGTGCGAGACCGCGCCGCCCGCGACGCCGGTCATCAGGGCGAGGTTCGAGACGAGCCCGTCCATGGCACCGAACACCGCCGGGCGCAGCCAGCCACCGTTCACATCACGGTGGGTGTGGTTGTCCCGGTGCGCCTCGTGCAGTACGGCGTCGGTCTCGATGATGGACACAGCTCTCCCCTCACTCCGGTAGCGGTTCGCAGTCACTCCGCCCCGCTCAACATCATCGAAAGTACGCACGAAAAATGGCCCCCGCCAGCAAGGCAGGCCGTACTTACCACCCTCCGTAATCACATAGGTACGCCTTGCCTTGCTGTGCGAAGGCTGTCATCCGAGTGGCCCTTTTGTGGCGATAATCGGCCTTTGTCGTTGCTCCGCGTGGCACAGATCCCACACAGGGACGAGTACGGGCTCGCTGTGAGCGAAGGGTCGAGGCGATGGAGCTGACCGCAGGAAATCCGGCAGGGCCGCGGGCGGACGACGCGCGGGCGGCGTCGGGCGGGGCCACCGGCCCGGCCGCCGCTCCACCGGGCGGCCTCGGTGACCGGGCCAGGGGCGCACTGCTGGGCCTCGCGGTCGGTGATGCGCTGGGCGCCCCGGCGGAGAACATGCGGCCCTCCGAGATCCGCCGCCGCTGGGGCCGGATCGAGGGCTTCGTGAGCGACGACCCGGCGGGCACGGACGACACGGAGTACGCGATCTTCTCCGGGCTGCTGCTGGCCCGGCACGGATCGGCGCTGACCGTCACCCATGTCGAGCGGGCCTGGCATCTGTGGATCGCCGATCTGGACGAGGGGCCGTTCCGGGGCGCCGGGTTCAGCGAGCGGGGGACGCTGGAGAACCTGCGCCGGGGGCTGGCCGCCCCGATCTCCGCCCAGCACCGGCACGCCTGGAGCGACGGTCTGGCGATGCGGGCCGCACCCTTCGGGGTCTTCGCGGCGGGCCGGCCCGGGGAGGCGGCCAGGCTGGTCGCGGTGGACGGCCGGGTCAGCCATGACGGCGAGGGCATCTACGGCGGCCAGGCGGTGGCGGCCGGGGTGGCGGCCGCGATGACGGGGGCCGGGGTCACCTCCGTGATCGCCGCCGCGCTCTCCGCCGTGCCGATGGACTCATGGACGGCGCGCTCGCTGCGCCGGGCGGTGACGGCGGCCCGGCACCCGTATCCCGACCGGCTCACCAGGGAGCGGGCGGTGCGTTCGGCCGTCGTCATCGGCGGCTACCCGTGGACGGACCTGGCTCCCGAGGCGGTGGGCCTGGCCTTCGGGGCGTTCGCGGCGGCGCGCGGGGACTTCCGTACGGCGGTGCTGATGGCGGTCAACATGGGCCGCGACGCCGACACGACCGCCGCGGTGGCGGGCGCCCTGGCCGGTGCGCTGCACGGGGCGTCCGCCATCCCGCGCGCCTGGGCGGACGCGATCGGCCCGGTCCGCGGCAGTTGCCTGCCGTCGATGCGCGGCTACCACGTCCTGGACATCGCGGAGCTGCTGACACCGGACGAGACGGAGGAGCAAGGGGGGCCGCCCGGCCCGGCCCCCCTGCTGTGCGACGCCCCCGGAACGGCGGTGGCACGATGACCACGGCCGGGGACACCCCCCGCACCGCGTACCCGGACGCCCGGACGCACCCCGGGGAGGCACCCGAACTCCGCGGTGAGGAGCGGCCGCGCGAGGCCGCGCGCACGGAGGCCGGCCCCGGAGCCGCCCGGCCGCGCACCCCCCGCCGGGCCCGCATCGAGGGGCTGCTGCTCGGGCTGGCCGCCGGGGACGCCGCCGGATGGCCGGCCGCGCGGCACCGGGCGGCCCGGATGCCGGAGTGGACCCGGCGCCTGACCCGCGAGCTCGACACCTTCGCCGAGCAGAACGCGACGACGACGCTGCCCGTCCCCATCGCGCTGAACCAGCCGCCCGAACCCCTGCGGCTCGGCCCGTCCGACGACGCCGAATGGGCGGCCTTCGCCGCCGGGACCGTGCTCACATCGGCTGCGGGCGCGCTCCAGGGCCTGGCCCCGGGGCGGCGGATGCGGGCCGCGGTGGACGCCGCGTGGAACGCCCTGGCCGCCGAGGTCGCCGCGGCCGCCGCCCGGGCTCCCGAGGTCGAGTCGGCGGTGCTGCCGCTGCGGGCGCGGATCTCGGTCCGGGCCGGGCTCGGCAACCTCGCCGCCGGTCTGCGCCCGCCCGCCACCGGCCACGACAACCCGCACTACTTCGACGACGCGGCGTGCGTGCGGGCCGCCGTGCTGGCCGTCGTGCACCCCGGCGATCCCGGGGCGGCGGCGGACCTCGCGGAGTTCGACGCCCGCTACACCCAGGACGGCGACGGAGTGCACGGAGCGCGGGCGACGGCCGCCGCGATCGCGGAAGCCCTCGGCGGCGCGGACGTGGACACCGCGGTGAACGCCGCGCTCGCCCAGCTCCCCGAGGGCACCGAGATCGCCCGCAACGCCGCCCACGCGGTCCGTATCGCCCGTGACTTCGCCGGTGAGAGGGCCGGCGCGTTCGCCCTCGTGCCGGTGCTGGAGCATCAGATCGTCGACCATGTCTACAGCTACGGGATCGCCGCCGCCGAGACGGTCCCCGTCGCGCTCGCCCTGGCCACCGCCGCGCGCGGTGACATCGCGCAGGCCGTGCCGTCGGCGGCCTGCCTCTCCCGGGTCGCCGACTCGGCCCCCGCGCTGGCCGGGGCGCTCACCGGGGCGCTGGGTTCGGTCAGTGCCGTGCCGGCCGGCTGGCGCGAGGCGTGCCGCACCCTGGCCGGGTGCGCGCTGCCCCGTTTCGCGGGCACGGATCTGATCGAACTCGCCGGGCTGCTGGCAGACACGGAACCAGCACCCCCGGGTGGACAATTCGGACATGACATCCACAGCACCTCCGGTGCCCACGAGGTCCGCACCCCCCACGACGTCCGCGGCGCCCACCCTCGATGAACGGATCGCGGGCGCGCTCGTCGGCGCGGCGGTCGGCGACGCGCTCGGCGGTCCGGTCGAGGGCTACTCCCCCGAACAGATCGTGGCGCGACACGGCGGGCCGGTCACCGGTGTCGTCGGCCCCTGGGCCGGCGACGACTGGCGCACCGCCCGCCCCGTCGCGCCGTACCACAAGGGCGACGGGCATGTCACCGACGACACCTTGATGACCCATGCGCTGGTGCGCGTGTACGGGAAGGTGCGCGGCCATCTCGACGCGTACTCCGTCGCCGATCACCTGGTGCCCGAGCTGATCTCCAGCCCTCGCTGGATTCCGGAGCTGGAGGCCGAGGCACTGCCGCTCCAGCGGATCTTCCTCGCCGAGAAGTGGATCGTCGCCCGGCTGCACTACGGCCATGTCGACCCGCGCGAGGCGGGCTCGGGGAACATCGTCAACTGCGGTGCGGCGATGTACATGGCACCGGTCGGTCTGGTGAACGCGGCCCATCCGCGGGCCGCGTACGCCGAGGCGCTGGATGTCGCGGGCGCCCATCAGTCGTCGTACGGGAGGGAGGCGGCCGGAGTGTTCGCGGCCGCCGTCGCCGCTGCCTGTGTGCCGGGGGCGACGCCCGCCGACGTCGTCGAGACCTGTCTGTCGCTGGCCAAGGACGGCACCCGGGCCGCGATCCGGGCGGTCTGCGAAACGGCCGCCCGCCACCGGGACTGCGCATCGGCGATCGCCCCGCTGCGGGAGGCCGTCGCCCCCTTCGACACCGTCGGCCCCGACTACCGCACCCCCTCGCTCGGCGCCCGCCGCCCGTCCCGGCTGCACTCCATCGAGGAACTTCCCGTCGCGCTCGGGATGTTGCTGGTCGCGGACGGGGACTACCGGCGGGCGGTCATCGGTTCGGTCAACTACGGACGGGACTGCGACTCGATCGCCACGATGAGCGGGGCGATCGCGGGCGCGCTGCACGGCGAGCGGGCGATCCCGGCCGACTGGGCGGCGACGGTCGGCGAGGCCAGCCGGCTCGATCTGCACGCCCCGGCCCGTGCCCTGACCGAGGTTGCCCGCGAGGTGTTCGCACACGACACGGCCCGCCGCCGCGCCCACGAGGCCGCCTTCGCCACGCTGGCGGGCCGGCCGTGACCGCGACGCTGCGGGTCACCTGGGTCCAGCCCGAGGACCTCGTCGGGCACGAGCTGCGGCAGGCTGCCGAGGACGGGCGGGACGCCCGGGACATCGCGCGCCGGTGGTACGAGGCCGGCGGCTCGCCCGCCCCGGACCGCGCGGGCGCCTCGGTCCCGGTGGCCCCTCCCGGGCTGCGCACGGTCGCCGGGCACCTGCTGGACGAACTCGCCCTGCTGGACTGGCCGTTGGCCGAGGCGGAACCGACCGGTCTCGACGCGGTCCGGGACGCCTGCCCGCACTGGCCGCAGCCCCGCACGGAGCCGTCCGCCGTGGACCGCGAACGGCTGCACGCGGCGTGGCTGGGCCGCGCGGCGGGCTGTCTGCTGGGCAAACCGGTCGAGAAGCTGCCGCTGGAGGGCATCCGTGCCCTGGCCCGCGCCACCGGGAACTGGCCGCTGAGCAGCTGGTTCACCGCCCGCGGACTGCCCTCGGCACTGGCGGCCACCTATCCCTGGAACCGCCGTTCCGCGCCCACCTCACTGGCCGAGAACATCGACGGGATGCCCGAGGACGACGACCTCAACCACCCGCTGCTCACCGTGCTGTTGCTTCAGCGGTACGGAAAGTCGTTCACCACCGCGGATCTGGCCCGGCTCTGGCTGGAGGAGCTTCCGGCGGGCCGGACGTTCACCGCCGAACGGATCGCGTACCGCAATCTGCTCGACGGCCTCGAACCGCCGGACACCGCACGCCACCGCAATCCGTTCCGGGAGTGGATCGGGGCGCAGATCCGCGCCGACGTGCACGGCTGGACCCATCCCGGCGACCCGGCATCGGCCGCCGAACAGGCCCACCGCGACGCGGTCCTCACCCACACCGGGAACGGGGTGTACGGCGCGATGTTCACCGCGGCGGCACTGGCCGAGGCGGCCGGGGGCGAGGCCGACGTGCACGGGTGCCTCGCCGCCGGCCTGCGCGTGGTTCCCCCCGGCTCACGGTTCGCACAGGCCGTACGCGACGGAATCGCCACGGCCCGCGAGGAGAACTGCTTCGATAAGGTCGTCGACCGGCTGCACGCGGCGTACGGCAGGTACCACTGGGTGCATGTACTGCCCAACGCGGCTCTGCTCGCCGCCGCACTCACCCATGCCGACGGCGACTTCACCGGCTCCATCTGCCGTGCGGTGTCGGGCGGCTGGGACACCGACTCCAACGGGGCGACCGCCGGTTCGCTCGCCGGTCTGCTGGCCGGACGGCCGGACGCGCTGCCCGACCGGTGGATCACCCCGCTGAAGAACCGTCTCGCCACATCCGTCACCGGTTTCGACTCGGTCGGCTTCGACACCCTCGCCGATCTGACGCACCGGCTCACCCACGAGGAGGCACTCCGCCCATGACCAAAGTCGCGGTGCTCGGCAGCACCAATATGGATCTTGTGGCCTACGTCGACCGGGCTCCGGAGCGCGGGGAGACCGTCACCGGGCGGGAGTTCCGCACCATTCCCGGCGGCAAGGGCGCCAATCAGGCAGTCGCCGCCGCCCGCGCGGGCGGTGACGTGATGATGATCGGTGCGGTGGGCGACGACGAGTACGGACTGCGGATGCGGGAGAACCTGGAGCACTCGGGTGTCGACACCGATCTGCTGCACACCGCGGAAGGGCCCAGCGGCACCGCGCACATCGTGGTCGACGGCAGGGGATCGAACGCGATCGTCGTCATCCCGGGCGCCAACGGCACCGTCACCGCGCTCGGTCCGGGCGAGATCGCCGCGATCGCCGAAGCCGATCTGCTGCTGCTCCAGCTGGAACTGCCGATGTCCGCCGTGATCGAGGGGGCGCGGGCCGGCCATGCCCAGGGGGTGCGGACGGTCCTCACCCCGTCCCCCGTCCAGCAACTGCCCGCCGAACTCCTCGACTGCGTCGATCTGCTGATCGCCAATGAGCACGAGGCGGCCGAACTCTCCGGGCACGCCGAACCGAACGCGGCGGCCGAGATCCTGCTCGGCCAGGTGCCCGCGCTCGTCATCACGCTCGGCTCGAAGGGCTGTCTGTACGCCGCCCGGGGCAGCCGGACCGTGCACTTCCCCGCCCCCGAGGTGACCACCGTCGACACCACCGGGGCCGGGGACACCTTCGCCGGCACGCTCGCCGTGGCACTGGGCGAGGGACAGCCGGTGCCGAAGGCCATCGCCTGGGCCTCGTCGGCCGCCGCACTCTGCGTACAGAGGCCAGGCGCGTCGATCTCGATGCCGTACCGCAGCGAAATCGACGCCGCGTGAGCGCGCCGGGGACGCCGCCCCTGACCGGGCTGCGGGTCATCGATCTCGCCACCTTGTTCGCGGGCCCCCTGTGCGCCACGATGCTGGGCGACTTCGGTGCCGACGTGATCAAGGTCGAGCATCCGGTCCGGCCCGATCCGTCCCGGGGGCACGGCCCCGCGAAGGACGGGGTCGGCCTGTGGTGGAAGCTGCTCGGCCGCAACAAGCGCAATCTGACCCTCGACCTGTCCTGTCCGGACGGACGGGAGCTGCTGCTCCGGTTGGCCGCCGGCACCGATGTGATCATCGAGAACTTCCGGCCGGGCACGCTGGAGCGGTGGGGGCTCGGGCCGGAGGAACTGCACGCCGTCAACCCCCGGCTGGTGCTGGTGCGGGTCACGGGCTTCGGCCAGTTCGGCCCGTACGCGCACCGGCCCGGCTTCGGCACGCTCGCGGAGGCGATGAGCGGGTTCGCGGCGATCACCGGGGAACCGGACGGCCCTCCGACGCTGCCGCCGTTCGGCCTCGCCGACTCGATCGCGGCACTCGCCACCTCGTTCGCCGTGATGGCCGCGCTGGCGGGCCGGGACCGCACGGGCGTCGGCCAGGTCGTCGACATGGCGATCATCGAACCGATGCTGACCGTGCTCGGCCCGCAGCCGCTCTGGTACGACCAGCTGGGATACGTCCAGCCACGCACCGGCAACCGCTCGCGCAACAACGCCCCGCGCAACACCTACCGCACCTCGGACGGGCAGTGGGTGGCCGTCTCCACCTCGGCGCAGTCCGTCGCCGAGCGTGTGATGCGTCTGGTGGGCCGGGCGGAGCTGATCGACGAGCCCTGGTTCGCCGCCGGCTCCACCCGGGCCGAGCACAGCGACGAGCTCGACGAGGCGGTCGGCAACTGGATCGCGCGGCACACCCGGGACGACGCGCTCTCGGCGTTCGAGAAGGCGGAGGCCGCCATCGCGCCCATCCACGACATCCGTGACGTGATGGAGGACCCGCAGTACCGGGCCCTGGATTCCATCACCGAGGTGGACGACCCGGAGCTGGGCCCGCTGCGGATGCAGAACGTCCTCTTCCGGCTGTCCGGTACTCCGGGTGCGGTCCGCTGGGCGGGGCGGCCGCACGGGGCCGACACGGAGGAGATCCTCACCGGGATCGGGCTGAGCGGCGCGGAGATCGCGGCGCTGCGGACGGAGCGTGTCCTGTGACCACCGACACCCCACTGACCTGGCTGTACGCCCCCGGGGACCGGCCGGACGTGGTGCGCAAGGCACGGGAATCGGGGGCGGACGCGGTGATCGTCGACCTGGAGGACGCCGTCGCCCCCGACCGCAAGGAGTACGCGCGATCGGCCTCCGCCGAACTCCTTTCCGCTCCGCCGCCCCCCGGCGCGACGCCGGTCCATGTCCGGGTCAACGACGAGGCGGACGTGCTGGCCCTGGCCGGGCTGCCGGGTCTGGCGGGGCTGCGGCTGCCGAAGATCACGCATGCCGCGTCCGTGCACCACATCGCGGCGCTGGCCCCGGGGATCGCGCTCTGCCCGCTGCTGGAGTCGGCCCTCGGCATCGAGCACGCGTACTCGGTGGCCACCGCCCATCCGCAGGTGCGTTCCCTCGCCCTCGGCGAAGCGGATCTCCGGGCGGATCTGGGGGTACGGGAGGACGCGGGGCTCGACTGGTCGCGCAGCAGAGTGGTGGTCGCCGCCCGGGCGGCGGGGCTGGCCCCGCCCACCCAGTCGGTGTTCCCGGACGTCCGGGACCTGGACGGACTGTGGACGTCCTGCGCCCATGGGCGTGCGCTCGGATTCCTCGGCCGGGCCGCGATCCATCCCCGGCAGCTCCCGGTGATCGAAAGGGCGTTCCGGCCGACCCAGCAGGAGGTCGAGGCCGCGCAGGAAATCATCGAGGCGGCCGGCGCCCAGACGGGTGCCCTCGCCCTGCCGGACGGCCGCTTCGTCGACGCGGCGGTGGTGGCCCAGGCCCATCGCACGCTGGCCCTGGCCGGGCGGACGCGGTGAGCGGGGCGCGGTGAGCGGGACGCGGTAGGCAGTTCGCGGTGGCCGGGCAGGCGTGAGTGGGCGGCGCCCGGCCACCGCGAACTGCTCACCGCATCCCAGTCCCCCGTCCCCGTCCCCCGGACATGGCAAGGGGCCGCCGGATCGTCCGGCGGCCCCTTGTCTTCGTGTGCGTCGGTGTCGGCGTCAGCCCTTGGCCGTCTCCGCCTCACCGTTCGACTTCGGCGCGTCCTCGTCCTCGTCGGGGCCGGTGTCGGCCTCGGACCGGTTCTCGACGGCCTTCGCGTCAGTGGACTCCGTGCCGCCGGCCTCGCCGGTCTCGCCGTCCTCGACGGGCTCCCCGTCCTCGGCACCGGTGGCATCGACGGCCCCGGGCTCGACGATCTCCTCGCGCCCCGGCCGTACCTTCGCCGAGATCACGATGTACGCCACCGCCAGCACGAACACGATCAGCGCGGTCCACACGTTCAGCCGCAGGCCCAGGATGTGGTGGGCCTCGTCGACACGCATGTACTCGATCCAGGCGCGGCCCGCGCAGTACGCCGCGACGTACAGCGCGAACGCCCGCCCGTGCCCGAGCTTGAAGCGGCGGTCCGCCCAGATCACCAGGAGGGCGACGCCCACGCACCACAGCGACTCGTACAGGAAGGTCGGGTGGTAGGTGCCGGCGACCCGGTTGGGGCCCTCGCTGATCTTCAGCGCCCAGGGGACGTCGGTCGCCCGGCCGTACAGCTCCTGGTTGAACCAGTTGCCCCAGCGGCCGCAGGCCTGGGCCAGGGCGATGCCGGGTGCGAGCGCGTCGGCCCAGGCGGGCAGCGGGATCCCCCGGCGGCGGCAGCCGATCCAGGCACCGACCGCGCCGAGCGCGATCGCACCCCAGATGCCGAGGCCGCCCTGCCAGATCTTGAAGGCGTCGACCCAGTTCTCACCGTCGCTGAAGTACAGCTGATAGTCGGTGATGACGTGGTAGAGCCTGCCTCCGACCAGGCCGAAGGGCACCGCCCAGACGGCGATGTCGGCAACAGTGCCGACGCTGCCGCCTCGGGCGACCCAGCGCTTGTTGCCGAACCAGACGGCGACGAAGACACCGATGATGATGCAGAACGCGTAGCCGCGAAGCGGGATCGGTCCGAGATCGATCACGCCGGTCGACGGGCTGGGAATGTAGGCAAGATTCATGGCATCGTCGACGCTACCCTGCCGGGCGGGGCGTACGGCAACCCGCCCGACAACGTCTGGGTAACGAGCCGGTCATGGATTACCCCGGTTGCACGGCGCTCAGGAGCCGGACGGGGCCGGTGTGACGGTGCCCGGCTCCTTGCCCTTGTTGGCCTCGGCGACCCACTTCTTCAGGTTCGCCACGGTGATGGGCTCGTCACCCTTCTTCGGGAAGATCGACTCGCCGTTGAGCAGCGCCGTCGGTGTGCCCTGGAAGCCGCCCTTCTCGAAGGCGGTGTTGGACTTCTCCACCCAGGTGTCGTGCGCGCCGTCCTCCACACAGCTGCGGAACGTGGGCGTGTCGAGCCCGTCGACCTTCTTCGACAGCTCGATCAGCTTGCCGTTGTCACCGAAGGCGTCGTCGGTCTCCTTCGGCTGATTGCTGTACAGGACGTCGTGGTAGGCGGGGAACTTGCCGGCGTCCTGGGCGCAGGCCGCCGCGTTGGCCGCCTTGAGCGAGCCGCTGCCGCCGAAATTCCCGTCGATCAGGGTGGCGAAGTGGTATTCGACCTTGAGCTGCCCGCTCTGCTCCATCTGGTGGATCGTGTCCCGGAAGGCGTTCTCGAACTGGGCGCAGACCGGGCAGCGGAAGTCCTCCCAGATCGTGAGCGTGGACGGGGCGTCGTCCGCTCCCACCGGAATGGTCAGGCTGTCCTTGCCGGTCGCTCCGGACGGCGCGACGGCGGGGCCGGACGGCTTGGCCTGGTCGCTCTTGCCGCCGGTGTTCGCGGCGATCACGCCGACGACGGCGGCCAGTCCCAGCACCCCCACCACGGCCGCGGAGACGATCAGCGTGCGGCGTCGGCGCTCATGCGCCTTCTCCTGTTCGCGCTGCTGGATCAGCCGGTCTCGCGCGGCCCTTTTTCCCTCTTGGTTCTTCTCGCTCACACCCGCAGCAACGAACCGGGGAGGCACTCGCGTGCCTCCCCGGTCCCAGGTCCACCCCATCGGGTGACGAGGGTGTCAGCGCTTTCGAACACCTTCGGCCAGGTCGGCCGCCAGTGAGCGGACGGCCGCGAGGCCCGCCGCCTCGTCGGGAGCGTCCAGCATCCGCTTGACGAAGGCGGAGCCGACGATGACACCGTCGGCGAAGCCGGCGACCTCGGCGGCCTGATCGGCGTTGGACACGCCGAGGCCGACGCAGACCGGGAGAGCGGTGGTGGCACGGGTGCGCACCACCAGGTCCTGGGCCTGCTCGCCGACGGAGACCCGGGTGCCGGTGACTCCCATCAGCGAGGCCGCGTAGACGAAGCCGGAGCCGGCCGCCGTAATGGTCGCCAGGCGCTCGTCCTTGCTGCTGGGCGCGACGACGAACACGGTCGCGAGACCGTGCTTGTCTGCGTGCTCGCGCCACAGCGCGGACTCCTGGACCGGCAGGTCGGGCAGGATGCACCCGGCGCCGCCGGCCTCGGCGAGCTCGGCGGTGAAGCGCTCGACGCCGTACCGGTCGATCGGGTTCCAGTACGTCATGACGAGGATCGGGACACCCGTGGCCTCGTACGCCTCGCGGACCGTACGCATCACGTCGGCGATCCGCACCCCGCCGCGCAGCGCGATGTCGTCGGCGGTCTGGATGACGGGGCCGTCGAGAACGGGGTCGCTGTGCGGCAGCCCCACCTCCACGACGTCGGCGCCGCCGGCGGCCACGGCCTTGACCGCCTCGATGGCGCCGTCCACGGTCGGGAAGCCGGCGGGCAGGTACGCGATCAGCGCGGCCCGGTCCTCGGCCCGCGCGGCGGCGAGCGTGGTGTTCAGCAGCTCGATGTTGCCGCTCACTTGACGTCCCCCTCGATCTCGGCGCTGTCACTGTCCGCGTCGGCCTCGACGGCCGCGTCGGCCTCGTACAGGCCGAAGTAGCGCGCTGCCGTGTCCATGTCCTTGTCGCCCCGGCCGGACAGGTTGACCAGGATCAGGCCGTCCTTGCCGAGTTCCCTGCCGACCTCCAGGGCACCGGCCAGCGCGTGCGCGCTCTCGATCGCCGGGATGATGCCCTCGGTGCGGGAGAGCAGGCGCAGCGCCTGCATGGCGGCGTCGTCGGTGACGGCGCGGTACTCCCCCCGGCCGATGTCCTTGAGGTAGGCGTGCTCCGGGCCGATGCCCGGGTAGTCCAGGCCGGCCGAGATGGAGTAGGGCTCGGTGATCTGGCCCTCGTCGTCCTGGAGGACGTAGCTGCGCGAACCGTGCAGGATGCCGGGCTCGCCCGCCGTCAGGGTCGCCGCGTGCTCGCCCGTCTCCACACCGTGTCCGGCGGGCTCGCAGCCGATGAGGCGGACGCCCTCGTCGGGTACCAGTGCGTGGAAGAGCCCGATGGCGTTGGAGCCGCCGCCGACGCAGGCGACGGCGGCGTCCGGCAGCCGGCCGGTCCGTTCCAGGATCTGGCGGCGCGCCTCGACGCCGATCACGCGGTGGAAGTCGCGGACCATGGCCGGGAAGGGATGCGGACCGGCGACCGTACCGAAGAGGTAGTGGGTGCGGTCCACGTTGGCGACCCAGTCGCGGAACGCCTCGTTGATGGCGTCCTTGAGTGTGCGGGAGCCGGACTTCACGGCGATGACCTCGGCGCCGAGCATCCGCATGCGCGCCACGTTCAGCGCCTGCCGCTCGGTGTCGATCTCGCCCATGTAGATGGTGCATTCGAGGCCGAAGAGCGCGCACGCGGTCGCGGTGGCGACACCGTGCTGGCCGGCGCCGGTCTCGGCGATGACGCGGGTCTTGCCCATGCGCCTGGTGAGCAGTGCCTGGCCCAGCACATTGTTGATCTTGTGTGAGCCGGTGTGGTTCAGGTCCTCGCGCTTGAGGAAGATCCGGGCGCCGCCCGCGTGCTCGGCGAAGCGCGCGACCTCGGTCAGGGCGCTGGGCCGACCCGTGTAGTTGACCATCAGTTCGTTGAGCTCGGCGGCGAAGGCGGGGTCGGCCTTGGCCTTGTCGTACTCGACGGCCACCTCGTCCACGGCGGCGACGAGCGCCTCCGGGATGAACTTTCCGCCGTACGCGCCGAAGTAGCCCTCGGCGCTGGGGATCAGACCCTCCGGGTCCGGAATGAAGAAGTCGGACGACATCTCGACGTGCTCCTCGGCATGGCAGTGGGTGGGGTCACCGTATGCGCCGTGAGCGGAGCGCCGCCTCGGCCGTCGGTGGCCGGGCGGTGTGGTCGTGCGGATCCGCCGGTGGGGCGGGGGCGACGGCCGGGGCTCGCTCTACTGCGCGCGCCCCGTGCACCATCGCATGCCGTTGACCTGGCCGGGCTCGTCACCGATCACGTACCGCACCCGCCGGCCGTGCACACGGCGTGCGGGGGCGCGGCAGCCGCGTGGGCGGCAGCCGCGCGCCAGCGGCGCGTGCGGGTCGCGGCCCTGTGCCCCGGCGGGGCGCAGGCCCGGCCGGGGACGGAGCGCGGAGCGGTCGGCGGACACGGGGTGGGGTCAGCTCCGTCCGTGCCGGAGTGCGGGGTGGGCGCCTGCGGCGACCAGGTCGGCGACGGCGCCCCGCGGGTCGCGGCCGGTGACCAGGGACTCGCCGACCAGCACACCGTCCGCGCCCGCGTTGGCGTAGGCGATGAGGTCGTGCGGTCCCCGGACGCCGGACTCGGCGATCTTGACGATGTGGTCGGGGATCTCGGGGGCGACGCGCTCGAACGTGGAGCGGTCGACCTTGAGGTCCTTGAGGTTGCGCGCGTTGACGCCGATGATCCGTGCGCCGGCGTCCACGGCGCGCTCCGCCTCCTCCTCGTCGTGCGCCTCGACCAGCGGCGTCAGGCCGATGGACTCGGCGCGCTCGATCAGGGAGACGAGGGCCTCCTGGTCGAGGGCGGCGACGATCAGCAGGGCGAGGTCGGCGCCGTAGGCGCGTGCTTCCCACAGCTGGTACGAGGTGACGATGAAGTCCTTGCGCAGGATCGGGATGTCGACCTTGGCGCGGACGGCCTCCAGGTCGGCCAGCGATCCGCCGAAGCGGCGTTCCTCGGTGAGGACCGAGATGACGGACGCGCCGCCGGCCTCGTAGTCCGCGGCGAGCGCGGCAGGGTCGGCGATGGCGGCCAGGGCGCCCTTGGAGGGGCTGGAGCGCTTGACCTCGCAGATGACGGTCACGCCCTCGCCGCGCAGCGCGGCGACTCCGTCCTTGGCCTGGGGAGCACGGGCCGCGCGTTCCTTGAGCTCGTCGAGGCTGACGCGCGCCTGCCGCTCCGCGAGGTCGGCACGAACGCCGTCGATGATCTCGTCGAGCACACTCACGCGAGAGGCCCCCTTCTGGGACGTTGACAAGGGAACAGGATGGGACATGCCGATGGTATCCGCAGGAGGCCGATGGGCCCGCATCCGGCCGGTGGATGTCCCACTACCTGGGCATTCAAGGGGCCAGCGCCGATCCGAACGGCAGGTTCCGGACAACGGAGAAGACCAGCAGTACGGCTCCGATGCCCCACCAGTGGAGCGGCTTGAGGTCGATCCGCAGCGGCCGCCCGGCTGCCGCGCGGACGATCCAGAGGACCCAGAGCACGGCGAAGGCCGCGTAGCCGACGACGGCGAAGGCGTTGGCGCCGAGGGCCGCCGCGATGTCCCCGTGCGCGAAGGCGTGGGCGCTGCGCAGCCCGCCGCAGCCGGGGCAGTAGACGCCGGTGAGCCGGAGCAGCGGGCAGACCGGGTAGTGCCCGGGTTCGTTGGGGTCGACGGTGCCGACGTAGGCGAAGGCCCCGGCGACGGCGGCCAGGACGGCGGCCGGAGTGGCGATCCGCCGGAGCCGTGAGGCGGGGGCCGGGGCGGGCGGGGGGCCGGGGTGTCCGCCGTGCGTCGGGGGCGGTCCGGGCACCGGCTGGGGGCCGGGCGCCCGCGGAGCGGCGGGAGAGGGCGATGCGTCCACCCGGTGATTGTCGCCGCTGATACGGAAAGGCGCAGCCCGGACGGGCTGCGCCTTGCGTCGCCGGAACCGGTTCAGGAGATCTGCGCCTGCCCGGCGCGGGCCCTGGCCGCTGCCAGCTCCGCCGACTCCTTCGGCATGCCGAGGCCGGCTGCCTTCATCGCGAGGCCGATGACTCCGCCGATGAGGATGACGGCGATTCCGGCCCAGAAGCCGAGGGGGTTGGCCGCGACCATGAAGACGCCCGCGATGCAGAAGCCGATGAAGGCGATGATGACACCGGTCCAGGCGGCCGGGGTGTGTCCGTGGCTGCTGCCCGCCATGAGTTGCTCCTCGTTGGTGTTGCGCTGTTGGTATCGCTCGGGGTCGCCGCGACCGTGCCGCTGTGGGTGCCGCCGTGCTGCGAGCTCACGGTCATTGTCCCGTACGCGCGGGTGCGACGTGAGCTGGGGGTCATGCCTCGCGCGTCGGGTCCTCGCCCCGGTCCAGGGCCTTCCACAGGTCCTCGGGCCGGTCGGGGTCCGGGGCGGGGCGGGAGGCCTTGCGGGGACGCGGGGTGCCGTCGCGCTCGTACCGTCCGGACATCGTGGGCCAGCGGCTGCCGAAGCGCAGGGCGAGAAGCCCGGCGAGCAGGATCAGCAGGCCGCCGGCCGCGGTCACGTAGGGCCAGGCGGTGTGGCTGAGGGCTTCGATGGTGGCGGAGGTGTCACCGGCGGTCTGCGCGGCCTTGTCGTCGAGCGCGGAGCTGTCGGACGCGCCGAGGTAGGCGCTCACCGCGGCGCCGAGGCCGCTGAGGGCCAGCAGTCCCGCGACGGCCAGCCGGCCGGCGCCGCGGACGGCGAAGACGGCGACGAGGGCGGCCAGGCCGACTATGGCGAGGGCCGCGGGGAGGCCGGTGACGTCCTGTCCGTCGGCGTTCAGTGCCAGGGTGCCGCCGCCGACGGCGGCCTTGCCCCCGGCCCAGGTCTGCCCGGAGGCGAGCAGGACGACGGTGGCTCCGGCCGCCCCGAGGAGCAGGCCGGCTGCCAGGCTTCGGCGGCTTCCCGCGCTGTCGGGCGCGGCGGCGGCTTCGGCACGGGGCTGGGGTACGGGGACAGCACTCACGTACTCCACTATCCCTTACGTCCTCCGGACAACCGACCGCCCCCCTCGCGCGCGGCCCGTCAGGCGCCGCCGAGCCGGTTGGCCGTGTGCACGGCGCGCAGCACCGCCGCGGCCTTGTTGCGGCACTCGGTGTCCTCGGCGACCGGGTCGGAGTCGGCGACGACCCCGGCGCCGGCCTGGACGTACGCCGTGCCGTCCCGCAGCAGCGCGGTGCGGATCGCGATGGCGGTGTCGGAGTCCCCCGCGAAGTCGAGGTACCCGACGCAGCCGCCGTACAGCCCTCGGCGGGTGGGTTCGAGCTCCTCGATGATCTGCATGGCGCGCGGCTTGGGGGCGCCGGAGAGCGTGCCGGCGGGGAAGCACGCGGTCAGGACGTCGAAGGCGGTGCGGCCCTCGGCGACCTTGCCGGTGACGGTGGAGACGATGTGCATCACGTGCGAGTACCGCTCGATCGACATGAAGTCGACGACCTCGACGCTGCCGGGCTCGCAGACCCGGCCCAGGTCGTTGCGGCCGAGGTCGACGAGCATCAGGTGCTCGGCGCGTTCCTTGGGGTCGGCGAGGAGTTCGTCGGCGAGCGCCTGGTCCTCCTGCGGGGTGGCACCCCGGTGCCGGGTTCCGGCGATCGGGTGGACCATCGCGCGGCCGTCCTCGACCTTGACGAGGGCTTCGGGGCTGGAGCCCGCGACGTCGAAGCCGTCGAAGCGGAAGAGGTACATGTACGGCGAGGGGTTGGTGGCGCGCAGCACCCGGTAGACGTCCAACGCGCTTGCCGTGCAGGGGGTTTCGAAGCGCTGGGACGGGACGACCTGGAAGGCCTCACCGGCCCGGATGCGCTCCTTCACGTCCTCGACCGCGTCCTGGTAGGCCTTGCCGCCCCACAGCGCGGTGTACGGCGGGAGCTCGGAGGGGGGAAGTGCGGCCGGGGCGTTCTCGACGGGGCGGCGCAGGTCCTGTTCCATGGCGTCGAGCCGGGCGACGGCGTCGGTGTACGCCTCGTCGACGCCGGTGGCCAGGTCGTTGTGGTTGATCGCGTTGGCGATCAGCAGGACGCTGCCGTCCCAGTGGTCGAGGACGGCGAGGTCGGAGGTGAGCAGCATCGTCAGCTCGGGGAGCTTCAGATCGTCGCCGCCGCTCTCGCCGATCTTCTCCAGCCGGCGCACGATGTCGTAGCCGAGGTAGCCGACCATGCCGCCGGTGAAGGGGGGAAGCCCGGATTCCTGGTCGTGCGGGGTGTGCAGGGTCTCGATGGTGGCGCGCAGGGCCTGGAGCGGGTCGCCGTCGACGGGGACGCCGACCGGCGGGGTGCCGAGCCAGTGGGCCTCGCCGTCGCGGGTGGTGAGGGTGGCGGCGCTGCGTACGCCGATGAAGGAGTAGCGCGACCAGGTGCGGCCGTTCTCCGCGGATTCCAGGAGGAAGGTGCCGGTGCGCTCGGCCGCGAGCTTGCGGTAGAGGCCGACCGGGGTGTCGCCGTCCGCGAGGAGCCGGCGGGTGACGGGGATGACGCGCCGGTCGACGGCCAGCTTGCGGAACGTGTCGAGGTCCATGGCGGCAGACCCTACTTTCCGGGCATGAGGACGTCGGCGTCGAAGCAGGTGCGGTCGCCCGTGTGGCAGGCGGCGCCCGTCTGGTCGACCTTGACGAGGACGGTGTCGGCGTCGCAGTCCAGGGCCACGGACCTGACCTGCTGGATGTGGCCGGAGGTGTCGCCCTTGACCCAGTACTCCTGGCGGCTGCGCGACCAGTAGGTGCAGCGGCCGGTGGTCAGGGTGCGGTGCAGTGCCTCGTCGTCCATCCAGCCGAGCATCAGCACCTCGCCGGTGTCGTACTGCTGGGCGATGGCCGGGACCAGTCCGTCGGCGCCGCGCTTGAGGCGGGCGGCGATGGCGGGGTCGAGGTCGCTGGCGGGCCGGGGGGTGCCGGGCGTGGGCGTGCTGGTCATGTGCCCATTGTGCCGTGGTGAAGGAGGGCTTCCGGGCGTGCGTCCACTGGGCGGACGGTGGACACCGGCCGTACGCTGGCGGACATGTCGACCCATGCGAAGCGCGAACGACTTCTGCTTGCCGACCTGTTGGAGGCGGTGGGACCCGAGGCGCCGACCCTGTGCCACGGCTGGACGGCCAGGGACCTGGCGGCCCATGTGGTGATGCGGGAGCGCCGGCCGGACGCGGCGGCCGGGACGGTGATCGGCCCCCTGAAGAACCGGCGCGACCGGGTCCTGGGCGAGTTCACCGGAAAGCCGTACGAGGAGCTGATCCAGCTCATCCGTACGGGTCCGCCGAAGATGTCCCCGTTCGGGCTGAAGCAGCTGGACGAGGCGGCCAACACCGTCGAGTTCTACGTGCACACGGAGGACGTCCGCCGGGCGCAGCCGGACTGGTCGGCCCGGGAGCTCGACCCCGTCTTCGCCGATGTCCTGTGGTCGCGTACGGAGAAGGCGGCGCGGGTCCTCGGGCGGAAGGCGCCGGTGGGGCTGGTGCTGCGCCGCCCGGACGGTCAGACGGTGGTCGCGCACAAGGGCACCCCGGTGGTGACGGTGACGGGTGAGCCGGGCGAGCTGCTGCTGTTCGCGTTCGGGCGGCAGGAAGCGGCGCGGGTGGAGCTGGAGGGCGAGCAGGAAGCGATCGGCCGGGTGACGGCGGCGGAACTGGGCGTGTAGGCCGGGGCCCGGCCCGGTCAGCCCGGGAGTTCCGCGCGGCGCAGCGGGGTGAGGGCCAGGCCGGTCACCGCGCCCGCCGCGCACAGCGTGGCGCTTGCGACGAAGACCGGGCCGGTGCCCCAGAGGGCGACGGCTGTGCCGGTGACGGGGTAGCTGAGCGGCGCCAGGGCGTGGGTGAAGAGAGTCGAGACCGAGGTGACCCGGCCCAGGTAGGCGGGGTCGGCGGCGGTCTGGACGAGGGCTCCGCACAGGGCGCCGCCGAGGCCGGCGAAGAGGCCGACCAGGGAGGCGACCGCTGCCGCGAGCGGCACGGAGGGCGCGTACACCAGGGCTCCGATGGCGGCCGATCCCACCAGCACGGTGAGGCACATGACGAGTCCGGCCCGGGGGACGTGGCCTCGTACCGTGAGCAGCAGGGCCGAGGCGCTCGCGCCGATGCCGAAGGCCGCGACGACCCAGCCCATGCCGGAGGCGCCCCAGCCGCGTTCCTCGCTGAGCAGGATCAGGCCGAGGTTGAGCGGTCCGACGAAGCCGAGCTCGCTGACGGCGACGACGAGCATCAGCGGGCCCAGCATCGGGTGGCGGCGGATGTATCCCAGTCCGTCGGCCAGTTCGCGCCAGGCGGTGCCGGCCGGTTCCGGCTCCGCCGTGCCGGTCGCGGGCAGCGGGCTCATCCGTACGGCGAGGAGCAGCGGCAGCGAGACGGCGAACAGCACGCCCGCGGCGGCGAAGGCCAGGACCGGACCGCCGAGGGCCACGGCGACGCCGCCGAGCGGGGCTCCGACGACGTTGGCGGTACGGGTGGCGAGGCCGCGCATGCCCTGCACGCGGGCGAGTTGGGAGGCGGCGGTGATCCGGGGCGGCAGGGCGCCGACCGAGGGCAGGAAGAGGGCGTCGGCCGCGCCGAACACGAGCGCGACGGCGATCAGCATCCACACCGTGGGCGAGGTGAGGAGCAGCGTGCCGGCCAGGCCCAGGATGACGAGGCAGCGGACTGTGTCGCTCGCGACGACGACGCGGCGCGGGCCGAGCCGGTCGGCGAGCACTCCCCCGCCGAGCAGGAGCACGGCCCGGGGTATGGAGCCCGCGGCGAGCACGAGACCGGTCTGCGAGGCACTGCCGGTGCGGGCGGCGGCCCAGGCGAGGGCCATGTAGTAGACGCTGTCGCCGATCATGGACGCGGTGTACGCGCCGAGCCAGCGCAGGACGTTGCCGTCGCGGTGGGCGGGGCGGCCGGTGGCCTCGGCAGCGGGGAGGGTGACGGTCACGGGGTCGTCCTCTCGGGTCCGGATCAGGTGCGGAACGGGAAGCCGTACAGGTGCAGTGCGACGTTCTCGCGGTTCTCCGTGTCGCCGGCCTCGTCGCGTGCGCGGCCCTGTTCCTCGTACCGGTTGATGACCTCGTGCAGTTCGCGTTCGAGCGCGCCCAGCTCCTCGGGGTTCAGCCGGGCCAGGTACTCCGAGGTGAAGGAGGCCTTGCGCCACTTCGCCGACCAGCTCCGGTACGCGTCCAGGAAGCGGCGGTACAGCTCGATGTGCTGGTCGAACGAGAGCCGGCTGACGGCAGTGTGGGTGGCGGCCTTCTCGGGCGCGTCGCTGAAGTCCTCGTCGTGGAAGCTCAGCCCCTTCGACGCGGGCTGCCACCAGCGCTCGCGGCCGTCCCCGCCCTCCCGGACGGCCTCCTCGATCAGGCCGTGGTCGGCGAGCTTGCGCAGGTGGTAGCTGACGAGCGAGACCGCTTCGTCGACCTGCTCGGCGAGCTGGGAGGCGGTGGCCTGCCGGGCGATGTACAGCGCCCGGTACAGCTTCATCCGCAGGGGGTGCCCGAACGCCTTGAGCGTGCCGAGGTCGGACACCCGGCGTGATTCGTTGCTTGCCATGTCCTCCACGGTAAATAGAAAAGGAATCTTGCGCAATATTTATTGCGCAAGGAAAGTTGCGCGATGCTTCGGCTCTCCTGTCGCCGGGCGCTCCCCGTGCCCCGCGCGGGAGCCGAGGTACCCCAGCAGGAACCCGGCCGGGATCGTGACCAGTCCCGGCGTCTGGAGCGGGAACCAGTGGAAGTCGCGGGACGGGAAGAGCGCGATGTGGGTGCCGGAGAACGCCGGCGAGAACACCATCAGGACCGCGATCAGCGGCAGCGTGCCGTAGACCGTCCAGCGCACCCCGCGTGCGTTGAATCCCGGCCGGAACAGCGCGTACAGCAGGACCGGCGGGAGAACGGAGGCGGCGGCGGCGAACGAGAGCGAGAGCAGCACCTGCGGATTGCGTTCGTGGGTGTACGTCGACACGAGGACGGCGAGCACGCCGGTCAGCACGACGGCCAGCCGGGCACGCAGGATCTCGCGCCGGGCGGAGCCGGCGGACCGGGCGGCGGTACGGGACCGGGCCTTCGTGGCGAAGTCGCGGGCCAGGGAGGAGGCCGCGGCCAGGGTGATGCCCGCCACCGCGGCCAGCGTGGTCGCGAACACCGCACAGGCCACGAACGCGAACAGCAGGCTGTCGCGCGGCCCGGTCGCGCCCGGGTCGAGCGCACCGGTCACCAGCAGCAGCGCGGTGCCGCCCGCCGGGTCCGCGGCCTGAATGGCCTTGTGGCCGAGCAGGGCGGACGCGCCGAGTCCGACCACCACGACGCCGGCGCACAGGAGGGCCACCGGCGCCGCCGCCCAGACGGTGGCGCGGCGCACGGTCCAGCTGTCACGCATGGGGTGCAGCCGCATCATGATGTGCGGCATGCAGGCGGCCCCGAGGACCAGGGTCAGCTGGAAGCCGAGGAGATCCAGAGTGCCGGCGAGGCTGTGGCCGAACTGGAGGCCTGGGCGCGCGTAGGACCCGCCGGCGCCGCTGCCCCGCTGCGCGGCGCCGAAGAGCGCGAAGGGGTTCCAGCCGTAGCGGGCGAGCACCAGTCCGGCGAGCAGGGTCACCGCGGCCAGCACCACGGCGACCTTGACGATCTGGATGTAGCCGGTGCCGCGCATCCCACCGACGGCGGAGTAGCAGACCATCAGGGCCCCGCTGGCGACGGTGCAGCTGGTGAGCGCCCCGTCGGGCAGCCCGAAGACGGCGGCCATGACCCTTCCGGCGGTGGCGAGTTGCACCAGCAGCAGCGGCGCCAGGACGACGAGGGTGGTGATCCCGAGGGCCCGGCGTACGGTCGGGTCGCCGAGCCGGTCCGCGAGAAAGTCCCCGAGGGTGAACACGCCCTTGCGACGCATCGGTTCGGCCAGGATCCGCATGACCAGGACCAGGGACGCGACCGTGGCGAGAGCGAAGAGGATGCCGTCGAAGCCGGCGAGGGCGACGGACCCGGTGGTGGAGAGCAGGGTGGCCGCCGAGATGTAGTCACCGGCGATGGCCAGCCCGCTCCCGGCCGGGCCGAGAGCGGAGCCGCCGCCCGCGTAGAAGTGCTCCGGGTCGTCCTGGTCCGCCGCGGCCAGCCCACACAGCAGCAGCGACACGGCGACGAATCCGAGGAAGACGACCACGGCCAGCGACCGGGCATCGAAGCCGCCGCTCACCGGCGCGGGCCCCTGACCGGTACGGGCGTGGCGGCGGGGACGGGCGTTGCGGCGGGGGCATACGTGGCGGATGCGCAGGCGCTTGCGGGGGCGCGGGGTGTGCGTGGTGTCAAAGGCACTGGAGACATGCGGGTTACGGCATCAGGCGCCCGGATCCGCGTACAGCGGGCGGAGTGCGGGCGCTGCGCGGGTACAGCGCGTGCGGGCGAGGACTGTGCGCGGGCACATCCGTCGGGGGACGGGATGTGCCCGCGTCGACGGGGAGGTCGCCCACGACGGAGGGACGCACCCCTGCCTCCCCGGACCGTACGTCCCTGGGACCGCCCCCGGGACGGGCGGGCGGGAGCGGTCGGGCAGGCGGGCCGAGCAGGGGCAAGCAGGGCGGGCCGGGGAGGCGGCCTCCCCGTCAGCCGGCCAGCAGGCGGCGGGCCGTCAGGGCGAGGGAGACCTCGACCGCGTCGGACGGGCGGGTGAGGCAGCGGCCGGTCAGCTGCTCGAAGCGGCGGAGCCGGTTCAGGACCGTGTTGCGGTGGCAGTAGAGCCGGGCCCCGGCCCGCTGCGCGGAACCGTCCGAGTCGAGCCACGCCGTGAGCGTCTCGATGATCACGTCCCGGTCGGCGGGGTCCAGCCGGTCCAGCGGCCCGAGCACCCGCGCGGCCAGCGCGGACCCGAGCCCCGGGGACGAGACGACCAGGGCGGCGGGCAGCTGCTCGTCGAGCAGGACGACCCCGCCACCGGCCGGGCAGGCCCGCAGAGCGGTCTCGGCGAGCCGCCGGGCGTCCCCGACCGCCGCCAGCCCGACGACGACCGAGCTGATGCCGACCCGGGCGCCGGGCGGGGCGCACAGGTCGGCGGCCAGGGCGGCGAGTTCCGCGTCCCCGTCCATCGCCCCGGCAGGCGTCTCGGGCGGCCCGTCACCCCCCGCCGCCGGGCCGGTGGCCGCCTCGGCGAGCTGCGCGACGGGCCGCGCCGCCCCCTCGCACCCGGCCAGCGGCAGGATCGCGAACTCCGCGTCCGGGCCGGGGTGCCAGAGCGCGTCCACGCCCGCAGGCAGCGTCATCGGCGGCTGCGCGGTGCCGTGCGGGGCGCGGCGGGCGGTGGAGACCGCGAGCACCGCGTATCTGCCGCGCTCCGGCAGCCCCAGCATCGCGGCGGCGTCCGGCAGTTCGGCGATCTGCGCGGTGCCGTCCAGCAGCGCGGCCGTCATCAGGCGCTGACGGTTCTCCCGCCGCCAGGCCAGCCGCCGTTCGGTCTGCCGGTAGGCGTCCGCGACGACACCGCAGTGCTCGTCCACGAAGTTCCAGACGTCCGCCGCGACATGCACCAGCAGCCGGATGTCCTCGGGGTGACGGCGGGCCGTGTCGTCCACCAGGTCCTGCCAGACCATCGCACCGCCCATCCGGAAGGCGTGCAGGACCGCGTCGAGCGGCAGGCCCTGTTCGGCCCGGACCTCACCGATCCGGCGCGAGGTGCGGTGGGCCGAGTCCCGGAACTCCCGGGGCTGGATCAGCGATCCGACGTTGTGCCGCAGCGAGTGGTGCACCTCCTGCCAGATCTCCGCCGCGTCGGCCTCGATGGCCGAGCGGTAGGCGGGTTCCTGCTCGCGCAGCGCCTCGACCAGCCGGTCCGTCAGCTCCGGCAGCGCCTCGATCAGCGACCGGGCGGCCCGGTGCAGTACCGCGACGGCCTCGCGATCGGCCAGCGAACGGAAGCGGCGCGGCATCGGCGCGACGGGGGGCGGCCCGTGCAATGCCCTGACCCGTGAACGTACGACCTGTGGCATGGCGGCCTCCACCGGGATTCGGCCGGCTCCGGAATAGGCCGGCTCCGGTTCACCCAGCCCGGCATTGGGCATGAGCACACCGAATCATCCTGACGCCCGCAGAATGGCATACCGCCCGGTCGGTACCTAGGGGTCTGCGGCGTTCTTCTCATCACGGTCCTGCAACCTCCCGCCCGCCCCCGTCCCGGAGCAGGGCCGCGGGGCCCGTCCATGGGGCCCCGCGAGCGAGCACGTCCTAACGATCCAGCAGCCTGGCCAGCTCGGTCCTGGACCGCACGCCGAGGGCGGCGAACACATTGCGCAGATGGTGGTCGACGGTCCGGGTGCTCACCGAGAGCCGCAGCGCCACCTCACGGTTGGTGGCCCCCTCGGAGACGCAGCGGGCGATGCGCTGCTGCTGCGGGGTCAGCGCGGCCAGCGGATCCCTGCCCCCGGCCATGGCCGGGCCCTCCACGGCTTCCCCGGCGGCCCGCAGTTCACCGCTCGCCCGGCCGGTCCAGGCCCGAGCACCGCACCGCTCGAAGGCGACCAGGGCGTCCCGCAGCGGGCCCCTGGCCTCCCGGGTACGGCGGCGCCGGCGCAGCCACGCCCCGTACAGCAGCTGGGTGCGGGCCCGTTCGAAGTCGCCGCCCGCGCGGTCGTGGTGGGCGAGCGCCTCCTCGTACCGTCCGGCCACGTCGGCCGGCGCCGCCAGCAGGGCACGGCAGCGGGCCAGTTGGGCGGGGGCCTGGGGGTCGGTGGTGCGGGTGACCCAGACGGCGAACTCCGCCACGGCGTCGGCGACCGGGTCCGCTCCCCTGCCCCGGTCCGCCCGCCCGGCCAGGACGGACGCCTCGACGTAGCACGGTACGGCGAGCATCCGGGTGGCGAAGTGCCCACGCCGGGGGCCGGGCCGGACGAGCGGATCGAGCCGGGCCGAGGCCTCGCCGGAGCGCCCCGCCGCCAGGTCCGCGCGGGCGAGCGCCCAGGTGGCGAGGGTCGCGGCCTGGGCGAGTCCGTGCGGTCCGGCCCCCGCGAGAGCCGCGTCGGCGTGAGTGACGCAGACCTCCGGGCCGCCCTCCACGGAAGCCGCGAGTGCGAGCACCGCATGCAGGTGGGAGGCGGTGTTGGGCTGTCCGGCACGCCGTGCGGCGCGCAGGCCCTCCAGCGCGTGGGCGCGGGCGGGGGCATGGCGCCCCGCCCGGAGCTCGGCGTACGCCAGATGCTCAAGGGCCTGCGGCAGCAGGGCCTCGGGGCCGGCCGAGCGTACGGCGGCCAGAACCCGGGTCCCGACCCGGCAGGCGGCGTCGATATCACCCAGCACCAGGGCCGAGACCCCGCCGCGCAGCAGCGTGGCGGGGTCGTCGGCCCGGGCGGCCGAGTCGAGGCAGCGGCGCAGCAGGGCCTGCCCCTCGGCGATGCGGCCGCGCAGCACCGCGCTGATGCCGTCGCAGTACTGGGCGAGGGCCGGATCGGATACGGGGAACGGGATACGGGTCATGGCGTCGAGGTACGCGAGCGCGTCCCCCATCGCCCAGGCGGCCTCCGCGGCACCGAGCCGGGCGTCGAGGGCGCGGCGCGCGTCGTGCGGCGCGAGGAGCGCCTCCGCGGTGAGGAGGGCTTCGTGGGCGTCGGCGGCCGGTCCGTCGCGCAGGGCGAGCAGTCCGCGCACCAGATGCGCTCCGTCGTGCGCGGGGCGCGCGCCGATCCGGGCCAGCAGGGCGCGGGCCCGGCCGGCGTCCCCCGCGAGCCGGGTGTGCTCAGCGGCGCCGGCGAAGCGGGCGTCCCGTACCGCCTCGTCGGTGGAGAGCAGCGCCGCACGGGCGAGCGCCGCTGCCCGCTCGGCGTACGGCCGAGGAGCCGTGGCAGCCGCTTCCAGCGCGTCGGCCAGCCCGTCGTCGGGACCTCCGGCCGCGCAGGCGCGCTGGACGAGCGCGGGAAGCACGGAGGGCCCGGCGGCGGGACGCCCTGGACCGGAACGAGAGGTTCCGTGCCGAGCCGGGGAGGCCGGCAGGGCGGGTCCGGAGACGGAAACGGTGCCGGTGCCGGTACCTGTGCCTGTGCCGCTGCCCGTACCCGTGCCGGTCACCGAACCGGAAGCGGAACCGGAGGCAGACACCGAACCGGAGCCGGTCACCGAACCGGAAGCGGAACCGGAAACGGCGGCTGGACCGGACATTGAAGTGGAACCGGAAGCCGGCCCGGGAGCCGGGCGCCCCGCCTCTCCCTCGCCCCCGCCCGCGCCCGCTGCCCGCCGCAGCGGTCGGCGGGCGCGGGAGTCGGCCGGGACCGTCGTCAGCAGGGTCGCGAGCAGGCCGTGCACCGCGCGGCGGCGCTGCGGAGAAGCGCGGTGCAGGACCGCCCGGCGCAGCAGGGGGTGGCTGAAGTGGAGTCGGTCGCCCGCGCGCTGGAGGGCGCCGGAGGTTCCGGCCGGGGTGAGAAGGGCCAGGTCGAGCGCTGCGGGGCCCAGGCCGGCCGAGGCGGCCGCGCGGAGGAGGAGGGTCACGTCCGCGCCGGCACCCTCCGGCTCGTGCTCCTGCGCCGCGGCCGCGAGCAGCAGCAGCATGCGGGTGTCCGGGGGCAGCCCGTCGAGGCGGGCGGCATGCGCGTCCAGGACGTCCTCGGCGCCGGGCAGCGGGTAGGGCACCGGGGTGCGGCCGGCGAGCTGGTCGGGGGTGAGCCGGCCGGCCAGTCCGGCGAGCAGCCGGGGGTTCCCGGCCGCCTCCCGGAGGAGTTCGCCGCGGACCACCGGGTCGACCTGGTCCGCGGTGTCGGTGAGCCGGTCCAGGAGGGCCGCGGCCGCGTCGTCGTCGAGGGGGCCGAGCCGGAGCGCGGGCAGCCCCGCGAAGCCCGTCTCGTCGCCGGCACCGATCACCACCGCGACGCGGCTGCCCGCACCGAGCCGGCGGGCCGCGAAGACGAGGGCGGCACGCGAATCGGGGTCCCAGGCGTGCGCATCGTCCACACAGACCAACAGAGGCTGCTCTTCCCCGAGTTGCCGCAGCAGGACGAGCAGTGCCGTGGGGGTGATGCCGTCACGCAGTACCGCGTCGGGCGGCAGTGGGAGTGGGCCGGGTGCGGAGCAGAGCAGGGCGTGCAGCCCGCTGTACGGCAGCCGCTGCTCGGCGGGGGCCGCGGTGGCGGTCAGGACGGGGCCGGTGCGCCGTTCACGGTGTGCGGCGACGGCCTTGTCGAGGAGCGCGGTACGGCCGACGCCGGGCAGCGCGGTCAGCACCAGCGCGCCGCCGTCACCCTTGCGCAGCCGCATCAACAGGGTTTCGAGGATGGCGAGTTCACCGCTGCGGCCGTACAGCCGGAGCGGACTGTGCACGGTCGTCGATGGAGTCACAACCGGCACGTTACTTCTGCGTAAACAGTGTCGGAAGACGCGCGTCCGCCACCGGTCCCCGACCGGCCGGTTGCGGGGCGCCCTCCCAAGGTGAGCGGGAGTCGGCTGTGCACGCGCACAGTGGGGCCCGGTCTCACGCGCACCGCCCGTAATGTCGGGCCATGACTGAAGAATTCCGCACAGCCGACGGTCTGACGCTGCGTTACCTGTCCTGGTCCCGCGATCCGAGGGACGGGCTGCCGCCGGTACTGCTGCTGCACGGCTTCGCCGCCGACGCCCGGCTGAACTGGGAGGGACCCGGCGTGGTCGAGGCCTTGGTGGCGCGGGGCCGTCACGTCCTCGCGCTCGACGCGCGGGGGCACGGGGCGTCGGACAAGCCGCACGACGACACCCTGTACGGCGAGTCGGTGATGGCCCGGGACGTGCGGCAGCTGATCGACCGCACCGGTGCCCGAGAGGTGCATCTGGCGGGCTACTCGATGGGGGCGGTCGTGGCACTGCTCGCGGCCGCAGACGACGAGCGGATCACCCGGCTGGTGGTCGGCGGGATCGGCGCGGGCGCGGTGGAGGTGGGCGGGCTGGACACCCGGGCCATGCCGCCGGAGCTGGTGGCGGCCGCGCTGACCGCCGAGGACGTGGCCGCCGCCCCCGAACGGACCCGGGGCTTCCGGATTCTGGCCGACGCCACGGGCTCCGACCTGCTGGCCCTGGCCGCGCAGATCCGCTCGGTGCACCGGGGCGCGCTGCCGCTGGACCGGATCCGGATACCCACGCTGGTGCTCGCCGGGGCGGGCGACCCGCTGGCGGTGCGGCCCGAGGTGCTGGCCGCCGCCCTCACGGGGGCACGGCTGCGGGTGCTGCCCGGGGACCATCTCGGCGTCGTGCGCGATCCGGGATTCGCCGCCTGTGTCGCCGGGTTCCTCACCGAGGACGACTGACGCGCGTCGAAGGGCCGGACCGCTCGGCGCGGTCCGGCCCTGACCGGGCGTCAGGGACGACGCCGGAGCCGCTGGCGGTGCAGGAACCCTCCGGCAACCGCCCGGAGCCGCTCCGGACCGGCGGCTACGAGGTGTGCGGGCAGTTGCCCCGCGACTCGGCGACCGTCAGGCTCACCGCGGGCAGCGGGCAGAGGAACTGCTCGTAGCGGGTGTCATTGTCGATGAAGCGCTTCAGCCACGAAATGCTGTACTTCGCGATCGTGGTGTTGGAGGAGTTCGGGGTGAAGTGTGTGGCCCCGCGCAGCTCCACGTACGCCTTGTCCAGTGTGCTCGGCAGCGACTGGTAGAACGGCTCGGAGTGGGTGGCGACGGGGGCGATCGTGTCGCCGTCCGCACCGAAGATCAGGGTGGGTGTACGGACCTCGGGCCAGGTGGTGTCGAGGTTCCAGCCCGTCAGCGGGATCGCCGCCTTCAGCGAGGTACGGCTCTTCGCGGCCTCCAGGGTGCCGCCACCACCCATGGAGTGGCCCAGCACACCGAGCCGGGAGGTGTCGATCCGGGTGCGCACCGCGCTGGTGTTCGTCAGGTAGTCGAGCGCGGCGAGGAGCTGCCTGCCTCGGCTGTCGGGCTGGTCCAGCGTGGTGTTGGTGTCGATGGTGAAGACGACGAAGCCCTGCGAGGCGAGCCGCGGGCCGAGCCAGGCGATGCTGGACTGGTAGGCGGTGAAGCCGGGCGAGATGGCGACCGCGCCGAAGGTGCCGTCCGAGGTGGACGTCGGGTAGTAGATGGTGCCGCCGCCGAATCCGCTGACGCTCAGCGAGGAGACACTGGTCTGCGAGACCGCGTACGAGCCGCGGCTCGCCTCGATACTCGCGTTGCTGGGGGCGGGGCCGCGCTCATAGGGGTTGTCGGCGGCCTGGGCGCCCGGCATCAGCGCGGTGCACAGGCCCGCGGTGGCGACGGTGGCGGCCATCAGGCCCTTGACGAGGCGGGAGCGGCTCTTGGACAGCCGGTGGCGCGGGGAGGTGTCGCCGGAGTGGAGGTGCTGCACGAGGGGGGCCTCTCGGTCGTGGCGGGAGCCACGCCGGGCAGGGCCCCGGGCCCGTCGTCACCGGGGGCCTTCGGGGTGCACCGCGTGGAACCGCCGTTGTTCTCTGGCGGTCGCCACTCTCGCGGTGCACCCCGGTGACGCACATCGGCAACTTCACCGGTCCTCGCGGCCGGTGCTGTTCCCCTTGTCCTCAGCGGACGGGGTGCCAGGCCTCCCGCAGCGCGCCCTTGACCTCGGAGATCCGCAGGTCGCCGAAGTGGAAGACGGACGCGGCAAGAACCGCGTCGGCCCCCGCGTCGACGGCGGGTGCGAAGTCCGCGAGCCTGCCCGCGCCTCCTGAGGCGATGACGGGGACGGTCACATGCTTCCGCACGGCCGCGATCATCTCGGTGTCGTAGCCGTCCTTGGTGCCGTCGGCGTCCATCGAGTTGAGCAGGATCTCGCCCGCGCCGAGTCCGGCGGCCCGGTGGGCCCATTCGACGGCGTCGATGCCGGTGCCCTTGCGGCCGCCGTGCGTGGTGACCTCGAAGGTGCCGGCGGGGGTGCGCCGGGCGTCCACGGACAGGACGAGCACCTGCCGGCCGAAGCGCTCGGCGATCTCCCGGATCAGCTCGGGCCGGGCGATGGCCGCGGTGTTGACCCCGACCTTGTCGGCGCCGGCGCGCAGCAGCTTGTCGACGTCGTCCGGGGTGCGGACGCCACCGCCGACCGTGAGCGGGATGAAGACCTGCTCGGCGGTGCGGCGCACCACGTCGTAGGTCGTCTCCCGGTCGCCGCTGGAGGCGGTGATGTCGAGGAAGGTCAGCTCGTCGGCGCCCTCGGCGTCGTAGAGCTTCGCCATCTCGACGGGGTCACCGGCATCGCGCAGGTTCTGGAAGTTGACGCCCTTGACGACCCGGCCGTTGTCCACGTCGAGGCAGGGGATGACCCGTACGGCGAGTGTCATCGCGCACCTGCCCGGTAGGCCTCGACCTCGACCTCGACGACCAGGCTCGGGTCGACGAAACCGGACACGATGACCATCGTGGCGGCGGGGCGGACGGCGTCGAACAGCTCCTTGTGGGCGCGGCCGACTTCGTCCGTGTCCCGGGCGTGGGTGACGTACATCCGGGTCCGGACGATGTCCTCACGGCCCAGGCCCAGCTGCTTCAGTGCCTCGAAGGCGACCTCGAAGGAGGTGACGGTCTGCTCGTAGGGGCTGCCCGCGGAGATCTCCCCGCCCACCACGGAGGTGCACCCGGCGACCAGCACCATCCCGTTCGGGAGCTCGACCGCGCGGGAGTAGCCGAACTTCTCCTCCCAGGGGGCGCCGGAGGAGACGCGGCGTACGGAATCCGTCATACGGAGACCGCCTCCAGCGCCTCTTCGAGGGTGAACGCCTCGGCGTACAGGGCCTTTCCGACGATCGCGCCCTCGACGCCCGCCGGGACGAGCGAGGAGATGGCCCGCAGGTCGTCGAGCGAGGAGACGCCGCCGGAGGCGACGACCGGCTTGTCGGTGGCGGCGCAGACGTTCTTCAGGAGCTCCAGGTTGGGGCCCTGGAGCGTGCCGTCCTTGGCGATGTCGGTGACGACGTAGCGGGCGCAGCCCTCGGAGTCGAGGCGGGCCAGCGTCTCGTAGAGGTCGCCGCCGTCGCGGGTCCAGCCCCGGCCGCGCAGCGTGGTGCCCCGGACGTCGAGGCCGACCGCGATCCGGTCGCCGTACTCGGCGATGACCTTGGCGACCCACTCCGGGGTCTCCAGGGCCGCGGTGCCGAGGTTGACGCGGCGGCAGCCGGTGGCGAGGGCGGCGGCGAGCGAGGCGTCGTCGCGGATGCCGCCGGAGAGCTCGACCTTGATGTCCATGGCGCCGGCCACCTCGGCGATGAGCGCGCGGTTGTCACCGGTGCCGAAGGCGGCGTCCAGGTCGACGAGGTGCAGCCACTCGGCGCCGGAGCGCTGCCAGGCGAGTGCGGCCTCCAGCGGGGAGCCGTAGGAGGTCTCGGAGCCGGACTCCCCGTGCACCAGGCGGACCGCCTGGCCGTCGCGGACGTCTACGGCGGGGAGCAGTTCAAGCTTCGGCATTACAGCGTCTCGATCCAGTTGGTCAGCAGCTGGGCGCCGGCATCGCCGGACTTCTCGGGGTGGAACTGGGTGGCCCACAGCGCGCCGTTCTCCACGGCCGCCACGAACCGCTCGCCGTGCGTGGCCCAGGTGACCTTGGGGGCACGGATCTTGGCGTTGGTGACTTCGAGGGACCAGTCGTGCGCCGCGTACGAGTGCACGAAGTAGTACCGGGCCTCGGCGTCGAGTCCGGCGAACAGCCGGGAGTCCTCGGGGGATTCGACGGTGTTCCATCCCATGTGCGGGACGACGTCGGCCTTGAGCGGGCCGACGGTGCCGGGCCACTCGTCGAGCCCCTCGGTCTCCACGCCGTGCTCGATGCCGCGCTCGAAGAGGATCTGCATGCCGACGCAGATGCCCATGACGGGGCGCCCGCCGGAGAGCCTGCGTCCGATGATCCATTCGCCCCGGGCCTTCTTCAGGCCCTCCATGCAGGCGGAGAACGCGCCGACGCCGGGCACGAGCAGCCCGTCGGCGTTCATCGCCGTGTCGAAGTCGCGGGTGATCTCGACGTCGGCGCCGACGTGGGCAAGGGCGCGCTCGGCGGACCGGACGTTGCCGAAGCCGTAGTCGAAGACGACGACCTTCTTCTTCGTATCCACGTGTGCTCCCTCAGTCCCAGAGGCCCTGGATCCGCATGACGCCCGCTACCAGGCACATCACGGAGGCGATCGACAGCAGCACGATGACGCCCTTGGGCATCCCCTGCTTGGAGAAGGAGTAGACCCCGCCGGCCAGGAAGAGGCCGACCAGGATCAGGACGGTGTTGAGGCCGGTCACAGGGCGCCCTTCGTGGAGGGGAGGATTCCGGCCGCGCGCGGGTCGTGCTCGCTGGCGTAACGCAGGGCGCGGGCGAGGGCCTTGAACTGGCACTCCACGATGTGGTGCGCGTTGCGCCCGTACGGGACGTGGACGTGCAGGGCGATCTGCGCCTGTGCGACGAAGGACTCCAGGATGTGCCGGGTCATCGTCGTGTCGTACGCGCCGATCATCGGCGCCATGTTCTCGGGCTCGGTGTGCACCAGGTACGGGCGGCCGGAGAGGTCGACGGTGACCTGGGCGAGCGACTCGTCCAGCGGGACGGTGCAGTTGCCGAAGCGGTAGATGCCGACCTTGTCACCGAGGGCCTGCTTGAAGGCGGCGCCGAGCGCGAGGGCGGTGTCCTCGATGGTGTGGTGCGAGTCGATGTGCAGGTCGCCGTCGGTCTTGACCGTGAGGTCGAACAGTCCGTGGCGGCCGAGCTGGTCGAGCATGTGGTCGTAGAAGCCGACCCCGGTCGCGACATCGACCTTGCCGCTGCCGTCGAGGTCGATCTCGACGACCACGGAGGTTTCCTTGGTGGTCCGCTCCACTCTTCCTACGCGGGCCTCGCGAGTCATGCGTCGTGCTCCTTCTTCAGTTCGCGTACCGCATCGAGGAACGCGTCGTTCTCTGCCGGGGTCCCCGCGGAGACCCGCAGCCATCCCGGTACGCCGTTGTCCCGGACCAGGACGCCCCGGTCGAGGATGTGCTGCCAGGCGGTGTGGCTGTCGGCGAAGCGGCCGAACTGGACGAAGTTGGCGTCCGAGTCGGTGACGTCGAAGCCCTGGGCGCGCAGCTCGGTGACGATCCGGTCGCGCTCGCTCTTGAGCTGCGCGACGTACCCGAGGAGCGTATCGGTGTGCTCCAGGGCGGCGAGCGCGGTGGCCTGGGTGACGGAGGAGAGGTGGTACGGCAGCCGCACCAGCTGGACCGCGTCGACGACGGCCGGGTCCGCGGCGAGGTAGCCGAGCCGCAGTCCGGCGGCGCCGAACGCCTTCGACATGGTGCGGGAGAGCACCAGGTGGGGGCGGCCCTCGATCAGCGGGAGCAGCGAGGCGTGGTGGCTGAACTCGCCGTACGCCTCGTCGACGACGACCATCGACGGCCCCGCGGCCTGCGCGGCGTCGTACAGCGCGAGGACGGTCCCGGCGTCGACCGCGGTGCCGGTGGGGTTGTTGGGCGAGGTGATGAACACGACGTCGGGGCGCTCGCGCGCGATGGCCGCGCGGGCGGCGTCGACGTCGATGGTGAAGTCCTCGTTGCGCGGTCCGGAGATCCAGCCGGTGCCGGTGCCGCGCGCGATGAGGGCGTGCATCGAGTACGAGGGCTCGAAGCCGATCGCGGTGCGGCCGGGTCCGCCGAAGGTCTGCAACAGCTGCTGGAGCACCTCGTTGGAGCCGTTGGCCGCCCACACATGGGCGCGGGTGACCTCGTGCCCGGCGGTGCGGGTGAGGTAGCGGGCGAGCTCGGTGCGGAGCTCGACGGCGTCGCGGTCGGGGTAGCGGTTGAGGCTCCGGGCGGCCTCGCGGACCCGCTCGGCGATCCGGTCGACGAGTGCGTCGGGGAGCGGGTACGGGTTCTCGTTGGTGTTCAGCCGGACGGGCACGTCGAGCTGGGGGGCACCGTACGGGGACTGGCCGCGCAGCTCCTCGCGGATGGGGAGGTCGTCCCAGGCGTGGCGGGGGGCGTCCTTGTCCGTGGTGCCGTTGCCGCCAGGGGCGCTGTCGCCTGTGCCGCTCCCGTGCGTGGTGCTTCCGTGCGTGGTGCTGTCGTTCGTCACTGCTGTGGAACCTTCCACCCGAACCTGGCCTTGAGCGCGGCGCCGTGGGCGGGGAGGTCCTCCGCCTCGGCGAGGGTCACCACATGGTGGGTGACCTCGGCGAGCGCGTCGCGCGTGTAGTCGACGATGTGGATGCCGCGCAGGAAGGACTGCACGGACAGGCCCGAGGAGTGGCAGGCGCAGCCGCCGGTGGGCAGGACGTGGTTGGAGCCGGCGCAGTAGTCGCCGAGTGAGACCGGCGACCAGGGGCCGACGAAGACCGCACCGGCGTTGCGGACACGGCCGGCGAGGGCCGAGGCGTCGGCGGTCTGGATCTCCAGGTGCTCGGCGGCGTACGCGTCGACGACCTTGAGCCCGTCCTCCAGGTCGTTGACCAGGACGATCGCCGACTGGCGGCCGGCCAGGGCCGGTTCGATCCGGTCGGTGACGTGCTTGGTCGCGGCGACCTGCGGGACCAGCTCGGCCTCGGTGGCGGCGGCGAGCTCCTCGGAGTCGGTGACCAGGACCGCGGCGGCCATCGGGTCGTGCTCGGCCTGGCTGATGAGGTCGGCGGCGACGTGGACCGGATCGGCGGTGGCATCGGCGAGGATCGCGATCTCGGTGGGGCCGGCCTCGGCGTCGATGCCGACGCGGCCCTTGAGGAGACGCTTGGCCGCGGCGACATAGATGTTGCCGGGGCCGGTGACGAGGTTCACGGGCGGGCAGTCCTCGGTGCCGTACGCGAACATCGCGACGGCCTGGGCACCGCCGGCGGCGTACACCTCGTCCACCCCGAGCAGCGCACAGGCCGCCAGGATCGTGGGGTGGGGAAGGCCGTCGAACTCCTTCTGGGGCGGGGACGCGACGGCGACGCCCTCGACACCGGCCTCCTGGGCCGGGACCACGTTCATCACGACGGAGGACGGATAGACCGAGCGCCCGCCCGGCACGTACAGCCCGACCCGTTCGACCGGCACCCACTTCTCGGTGACGGTGCCGCCGGGCACGACCTGGGTGGTGTGGGTGGTGCGGCGCTGCTCGCGGTGGACGAGGCGGGCGCGCCGGATCGACTCCTCCAGCGCGGCGCGGACGGCGGGGTCGAGCGTTTCCAGGGCCCCGGCGATCGCGTCGGCCGGGACACGGATCGAGCCGAGCCGCACCCCGTCGAATTTCTCCCCCCAGTCGATCACTGCCGCCGAGCCACGATGGCGTACGTCTTCACAGATGGGCCGCACCGTCTCCAGGGCGGCTTCCACGTCGAACTCGGCACGGGGCAGCAGGTCGCGCAGGGCGCCGCCCTCGGGGAGGGCATCGCCGCGCAGATCGATTCGAGAGATCACACCGCAATTCTCGCAGACCGCCCCGGACGCCCGGACGGCCGTATCACTGGCTGATACATGCCTCGGTGTGACGGCTGACTATGAGCGTTCACCCGGTCACTCAGAGGGAATAAGGGGATTACGCACCAGGTCGTTACGGCTCCGAGCGGAAGGAGTGTCGGTGACCGAACCGCATGACGGGGATTTCCCGGATGGTCTCAGCCCGGCAGAGCTGGGCATGTGGCAGTCCTTCCGGAACGGGACCACCTACGATCTGCGCACCCGCGACAGGGTGCGCGACGATCCCTTCGCCCCGCATGTCTGGGGCCCCGAGCGCAGCGTGGAGGCCCGGGTCCTGGCCCGGCTGCTGCTGAGCGGTCCGCGGCCCCGGCCGGGCCGGGTGGCGGCGCTGAAGCTCCGGGGGCTGCGGATCACGGGACGGCTGGATCTCGCGGGCGGGCGCGTCGATCCGTACGTGGAGCTGACGGGCTGCCGCTTCGATGACGAGGTGGTGCTGCCGGAGTGCCACTTCACCACGCTGCGACTCGTGGGGTGTGCGGTGCCCCGGCTGGAGGCGGCGCGGCTGCGCACCGAGGGCGACCTGCATCTGCCCCGGTGCCGGGTCGAGCGCGGCATCCGGCTCACGGACGCCCAGATCGGTACGGATCTGCTGATCAGCCAGATCGACATCGGCCCCGACCGGCAGGGCCGGGCCCTCGTCGGTGACGGGCTCTCGGTCGCCCAGGACCTGCAGGCCGAGATGATCGACACGCTGGGCGAGCTGAGCCTGCGCGGGGCGAAGGTGGGCGGTTCGCTCAGCCTGCGCGGCAGCCGGCTGCGGGCGACACGGGGGCGGCGCGCGCTCAACGCCCCGCAGCTGAGTGTGGAACGGACGCTGTACATGAGCGAGGCCTGGGTCAGCGTGGACACGGGCAACCAGGGCACCACTCCCCCGTACGGCGTCCCGACCTCCCCGACACCGGCACGCGGCACCCGCCCGCAGGCCCTCCGCTGCCGGGGCGGGGTGCGGCTGGACGACGGGCGGTTCGGCGACGCGGTCGATCTGCACAAGGCCGTCTTCGTGCTGAACACCCACGAGGAGCTGTCGCTGCGCCGGATCGTCGTCCCGGAGCTGCGGTTCAATCCGGTGCGCCCGGCGCAGGGCAGGGTGGTGCTCAACGGGGCGAAGGTCGTCACGCTGATCGACGTGTCGACCAGCTGGCCGGGCCCGGGCGGTCTGGCGATGGGCGGTTTCGTGTACGAGAACCTCGTCCCGTACGGGCACTTCCCGCTCTCCCGCCGGCTGGAGTGGGTGGCGGCGGCGACCCCGGAGTATCTGCCCGAGCCCTACGAGCGGCTGGCGGCCGTCCTCCGTAACAGCGGGGAGGACTCGGACGCCCGTGAGGTGCTGCTCGCCAAGCAGCGGCGGCGCCGGGAAACGCTGCCGCCCGCCGCGAAGCTCTGGGGCTTCGTCCAGGACTGGACGGTGGCGTACGGGTACCGGCCGGGGCGTGCCGCGGTGTGGATGGCGGTGCTGTGGGCGGCGGGCACAGTGGCGTTCTCGCGGTACGAACCGGCGTCGCTCAAGGGCAGCGAGCATCCCCAGTGGAATCCCGCGCTGTACGCGCTGGATCTGCTGGTGCCGGTGATCAACCTCGGCCAGGACGGGTACTGGCGGCTGGAGGACGGCTGGCAGTGGGCCTCGGCGGCCCTGGTCCTGCTGGGTTGGATACTGGCCACCACGGTCGCGGCCGGCGCCACCCGGACGCTGCGCCGCAGCTGACCCGGCGGGGCGGCCCGCCGGGAGGGCGCCCCAGCCCTGTGCCCTTGCGCCGGCAGGCCGGAGGATGGTGCCGGAGGATGACCGGGCAGCCATGAGCGGGCATCGGTCGCACTGCCGGATCCCTTGCCTGAACGTCCGGAACAGGCCAGATTCCACAATTTCCTTTACCTTTTCTTGGCCCCTGCCGGTACAACCCCTCCACTCGGCACCAAAGCTTCACAGCACCCCCCTGGCGCCGCCCCGACCAGCGCTTTTCAATGGTCTGCACCATGCCTTTCCTCCGTGCTCTGCTCCGTACCGCGCGCATGATCCGGCACACCCCGGAGCTGTCCGCCGGGTTGCCCGCGGACCATGCGGTGATGCTCGACGCCCCCGACGAGCGGCTCTCGCCCGCGCTGGTGGCGGCCGCCCTCGGGGAGTACGAACCAGCGGCGAAGCTGTTGGCGACGACCCGGGAGGCCGCCGAGTGGGAGAGCCGGGACCGCTATCTGAACCGGCTGGTGGCCTTCGCCCGCAACCGGGACGGCTGGCTCCGCGACTGGCTGGCCGCCGCCCCGCACGACTGCGACGCGATCCTCGTCAAGGCGCAGCTAGCGGTCGAGCGGGCCTGGGAGTCACCGGCCCGGGCCGAGCAGCTGCGCGCGGTCGCGCCGATGATCACGGCGGCGGCCGAGGGCGATCCGCGTGATCCGGTGCCCTGGCGCCTCGCGCTGGACCACGCCCGCGGCACCCATGCCTCGCACACCACGTTCGAGGCCTTGTGGGAACAGGCCGTACAGCGCTCCGCCCACCATTACGGCTGCCATGTCGCCGCTCTCCAGTACCTCTCCGCCGCCTGGTACGGCTCGCACCGCGAGTGCTTCGACTTCGCCGAGCGGGCGGCCGAGGACTCGCTGCCCAGCTCCCTGGTGCAGGTGCTGCCGCTGCGGGCCGCCTTCGCGGTGCTGACCGAGGGGCCCGGGGCCGGGTTCACCTCGGTGCAGGAGGCACGGATCGACGCGGCGGCGGACCTGGCGATCTCCCTGTCCGCCGCGTTCGCACCGGGCGACGCGTGGCCGGCCGAGGTGCGCAATCTGCTGGCGTACGTGCTGGTGGTGCGGGGGCGATGGGACGAGGCGCTGGAACAGTTCCGGCGGATCGGACCCCACGCGACGTCGTTCCCGTGGGCCTGTGTGTCCGACGATCCGCTCGGTGGTTTCCTCGACGTACGGGACGACGCACGGCTCCGGGTGGCCTCGGGAACGCCGCTCGGCCACCGGGCAGACCGGGGACGGGCCCGCGGCCATTACGCTTGACCGTTGTGACCACCGCTCGCCTGCCTCTGTTCCCGCTGAACGCGGTGCTGTTTCCCGGCCTTGTGCTGCCGCTGAACGTCTTCGAGGAGCGATATCGCGCCATGATGCGCGAGCTGCTGAAGACTGACGAGGACGAACCGCGCCGCTTCGCCGTGGTCGCCATCCGCGACGGCCGCGAGACCGCCCCGACGGGTGCGGGCATGCCGGCCTCGTCGGCCGTCCCCGTCGAGCGCGGCCCGGCGGACGGCTTCGGCCCCGACCCCGTCCAGACGTTCCACCGGGTCGGCTGTATCGCCGACGCGGCGACCATCAGGGAGCGTTCGGACGGCAGCTTCGAGGTCCTGGCCACCGGCACCAGCCGGGTGAAGCTCCTGTCCGTGGACGCGAGCGGCCCGTATCTCACCGCCGAACTCGAAGAGCTGGAAGAGGAGGCGGGCGAGGAGGCGGAGGCGCTCACCGACGGCGTACTGCGGGCCTTCCGCACGTACCAGAAGCGACTGGCGGGTGCGAGCGAACGCTCCCTGACCACGGGCGCGGACCTGCCCGACGAACCGTCGGTCGTCTCCTATCTGGTCGCCGCCGCGGCGGTCCTGGACATCCCCGCCAGACAGCGGCTGCTCCAGGCCCCGGACACGGCGACCCGGCTGCGCGAGGAGCTGACGATCCTGCGCTCGGAGACGGCCGTCATCCGCCATCTCCCCTCGCTGCCCGCCGTGGACCTCACCCGCGCCCCGACCCACCCCAACTGAGCGACCGGAGGGCCACTCCCCCGTGGCGAAGAAGCCGAAGAAGCAGCCCCAGTCCGGCGGCACCCCCGCGACGGTCGCTCTGACCGCGGCCGGCACGGATTTCACGGTGCACGCGTACGAGCACGACCCCGCGTCGGCCTCCTACGGCGAGGAGGCGGCCGAGGCGCTCGGTGTCTCCCCCGACCGGGTGTTCAAGACCCTGGTGGCCGACGTGGACGGCCATCTCACGGTCGCGGTCGTCCCGGTGGCGGGCTCCCTGGACCTGAAGGCCCTGGCCTCGGCGGCCGGCGGCAAGCGCGCCGCCATGGCGGACCCGGCGGCGGCGGAGCGCACCACGGGCTACGTCCTGGGCGGCATCTCTCCCCTGGGCCAGCGCAAACGGCTGCCCACGGTGCTGGACGCGTCGGCGCGGTCGCACTCGACGATCTGCGTATCGGCGGGCCGCCGCGGCCTGGAGGTCGAACTGGCCCCCGAGGACCTGGCGGCCCTGACGGGAGCGCTCTTCGCACCGATCGCCCGGACGTAGACCCCGCCGATCCGCCGGCAGCGGACCCACCGCGGGGCAACGGCCCCCCAGCCCCCGGTTCCGTCCTAGAACGCCCGACAGGCTGATGACGCCCGCGTCCGGAACAGGCGCCGCTTTCCAGCCCGTCCGGCGTTTGAGGACCGGGGTCCGGGGCGGAACCCCGGTTACGGGAAGGGGCGGGTAGGGGACAGACCCCGCGCAGCGGCCCCCGCCCCAGGTGGAGGACAGACCCCGCGCAACGGCCCCGCCTACGCCCCGGTCGGCGGCACAGGCGGCTCAGGCCGCTCGGACGACTCAGACCGCTCAGGCCGCTCAGGCCGCTCGGACGACTCAGACCGCTCGGACGAGGGCCCCGGCCCCGCAGGCCCCGGCCCCTCAGACGCCGGCCCGGCCGAGGAATCCTGGCCCACCGGGCCCGCCGAGGCGCCCCCTGCCCCCACCGGCTGGTGCACCCCCCACTCCGGCTCCGGATCCCGCGGCCCGAACAGCGCCGTCAGCCCCAGATGCACGGCCATCGCCGCCAGCGGCCATGCCACCAGCGCCACCGTCGCGTGCAGTTCCAGCGGCGCGTCGAAGATCACGCCCTTGCCGACCTCACGCGCGTGGGCGACCACGTCGTCGGTCGGTCCCAGCACCGTGCCGATCCACCACGCGAGAAGCGAGCCGAGTCCGCCGCCCACGGCGAGCGCCACCACGAAGGCGATCCCGCCCTTCCGCTGGAACCAGAAGACCAGCCCCGCCGAAACCGCGCCGAAGGCCAGCGCGAGGAGCGCGAACGTGCCGTCGGCACCGATCGCCTCCTCGCCCTCGCTGTTGCTGAGGAAGACGGCCGTGTCGTCGGAGACCAGCGGTACCCGGGGCGCCAGCCATACCCAGAGCAGTCCGAGCGCCACACCGGCGACCGTCATGGCGACAGCGACCAGCGCCGCCCTGCCCAGGTCCCTGAGGAATTCCCTCTCCTCCCATGCCCTCGGCCGGGTTCCGAGGTGCGAACCCGTGGGCCCGCCGGCTCCCGGCGGTGTCTCCCAGGGGTCGTAGGGCGAGGGCTGGTGCGGCGGCGTCAGAGGTGCTGTCACCGTGCCATCGTGCCAGGCGCCCCGTTGGCGCGCCTCACCGGACCGCTGCCCTGCGGTACGCCCAGGTGGCCACGGCGAGCGAGACCGCGCCCACGACGGCGCATACGGCGAGATCGAGAAGAATGACGCCCCAGTCGGGGTGGGCGTCGAAGGACCGGGCGAGCGCCTCGACACCGTACGTGGAGGGCAGCAGGTCACGCGCCCAGCCGATCGGGCCGGGCAGCCGGTCCGCCGGGAGCACGCCGAGCAGCAGCGCGGCGGACATGCCCAGCTGGCCCAGCAGCGTGGCCAGTTCCTGCCGGGGCGCGAGCAGCCCGAAGGCGGCGCCGAGGCCCGAGAGTGCCGCGCCGGAGAGCGGGATGACCGCGACAAGCACCCAGAGGTGGGTGATGGGCAGCCCGAACAGCACACTGCCCGCCACCGCCGTCACGATCGTGCCGGGCACGGTGAAGGAGGCGTACGCCCCCGCCGCTCCGAGCACCACGGCGGCGGGCGGCACCGGCAGGGTCGCGTAGTGGTCGAGCCCTCCGCCGGCCCGCAGCTGCCCGAAGTACTGGGCCAGCATGTTCAGCGCGACGAACGCGACGACCAGCACGCTGGATCCGGCCACGACGGCGCGGGCCTCGGAGCCCCCGTCCACGACCCCGCGCATCAGGATCATGATCCCGATGGACTGGAAGGTCGCCACGAAGAGCAGCGGGATGCGGGCGACGCGGGCCCGGGACAGCTGGGCCCGGTAGACCGCGGCGAGCGAAGGGAACAGCCGGGCGCGCGGCGCGAGCGGCGCGGGCGCCGGGCCCGGGGAGCCGTCGTCGCCGGCCGGACCGGGCCGTCCCGGGCGCTCGGTCTGCCCTGTCCGGACCTTCTGCCCTGCCCGGCCCGTCTGCCCGGCCTGCCCGGACACCGCTTCCGCAGGAACGATGCTCGTCACCTGGCGCTGCTCCTGTTCGATCGCTGACCGGCCGCGCACCCGCACCGGTCCGCTCCGGCCGCCTCTGCCGCCGCGCTGATCCCGCTCATGACTTCACCAGCCCCTTGGTCGCGTCCCCGCCGAGCGCCAGATAGACATCCTCCAGGCTGGGTGTCGCCAGGGTGAAGTCGTCGAGTGCGGCGAAGGCCGAACCTCCGGTCACGGCCGCGACGGCCGCCCGCGCCTCGTCGGGCCCGAGCCGCAGCACCCAGCGGCGCCCCGACTCCTGGGCGGAGGCCCGCAGGGCGGCGACCTCGGGCACCTCCAGCGGCGCGCGCTCGCGCCACACGAGTTCCACCCGCACCTCGTCGGCGACCCGCTCCTTGAGCCCGGCCGGGGTGTCGCAGGCGATGACCTTGCCGCGTTCGATGACGGCGACCCGGTCCAGGACGGTCTCGGCCTCGATGACGTTGTGGGTGACGAGCAGCACCGTCGTACCGCGCTCGGCGCGACGGCGGTCGACGGCGGCCCAGACGGCGCGCCGGGCCACCGGGTCCATTCCGGTCGTCGGCTCGTCGAGGACGAGCACCGGCCGCTCGCCGACCAGTGCGGCCGCGACACAGGCGAGCCGTCGCTGTCCCCCGGAGAGCTTCTTCAGGGGGCGGCCCGCCAGCTCGTCGAGGCCGAGTTCGCCGAGGACGGCGTCACGTTCGGCGCGGGCCTCCCGTACCGGCAGACCCCGCAGCCGTCCGGTCGTCTCGGCGGCGAGCGCAACGGTCAGCTCGTCGAGCGCGGTCGATTCCTGCCCGAGGTAGCCGATCAGCCGGGACGCCCGCTCGGGATGGCGCACGAGATCGTGGCCCAGCATGTCGACGCTGCCCGAATCGGGCCGCATCAGTCCGGTGAGCTGTCGTACGAGGGTGGACTTGCCTGCACCGTTGGGGCCGAGCAGTCCGAAGATCTCACCGCGCCGGATGTCCAGACTGACACCGTCGGTCGCACGCACCTCGGGGGTGGCGGGCGTGCCGCGCCTGCCCCTGGCAGCGGGATAGATCTTGACCAGGTCACGCACCGCGCACACAGTGCCGTTCGCCGTCTGCGCCTGTGCTGTGCCCGTACTCACGAGGTACGAGGGTACGGGGTCCGGGGACCCGCATTACGCCCGGGGCCGCACCGATCGGACATCAACGCGGCAATCACCGGCCGGGTTGAGCGCCTCCGGTACCGATGCGAGCTCAGTCACTCGGTCCCGATACGAGCTCAGCCCCCGGAGCGAGCTCAGTCCCCGATGCCGCCTCCTCGGTCCCAGGAGCGAGCTCAGTCCCCGATGCCGGTTCGGTCCCCGGACGCCGCCGCCTTCTCCGGTTTCCCGGCAGCCGGAGCGTGCCGGTCGGCCGCCGGGGCGTGCTTCTCGCCCGCGGCGGCCGGTTCCGCCGCCGCCCGTACGTCGATCTCGCGCCAGAATCCCGCGCGGATCGCGTACCGGTCGTGCTCGTCGATCTGGTCGTCCTTGTGGGCGAGCAGCCCGAAGCGGGCGGCGTACCGGAGAAGTTCGCCGTCGATGCGGTGCGGGATGCGGGGGTACATGGTGGACAGCTTCTGCAGATGGACGGTCTCCGGCAGGCGTTCCAGCCAGCGACGGGCGAATACCTGCCCCACCTCGAAGGGGTCGCCGCCGACCGTGGTGATGTCCTCCTCCCGGTCCGCCCAGCGCTGCTCGGCGCTGGTGACCTGGGCCAGCGTCGGCAGGGAGGCGGTCTCGGGGGGTTCGCCCAGGGTGCTGCCGCGCTCCACCCATCCCCGGTCGGAGGACCAGCGCAGGGTCGCGGCGGCGGGCGGTGCGGCGGGGTGCTGCCGGTCCGGCTGGGCCGCGGGGCCGCGCAGGGTGCCCGCCAGGTCCTTGGGGGTGGGGACGCCCCTGCCGCCGTGGCCGTGCGTGGTGGGGCCGGTGTTCTCGCCGGGCCGCGCGGACGTGCCGTCGGCGTCGGCGTCGGCCCGGGACCGGGAGCCCCGCTCGGCGGAGGCGGAGAGGGCGGCCTCGGGCAGGGGCGCGGAGAGGATCGCGGCGATCTCGGGCCCCGGTACGGGAGGCGGGGGGCAGGCGCCGGCGGTCTCCTTGGCCCGTACGGCCCGGGTGATCCAGGCCCGGTCCAGCACGCGCCGCTCGTCGGCCTCCGCGACCAGGTCCTCGGACTGGTTGTAGTCGCCGCCGGAGGCCTGGACGGCCCAGAGGTGGACGGCGACTCCGTGCTCCTTGGCGGACATCAGGCCGGGCAGCAGGTCGCCGTCACCGGTCACCAGGACGACGTCGGAGCAGGCCCTGTTCCTGGCGAGTTCGGTGAGCTCGGCGTGCATCGCCGCGTCGACACCCTTCTGCGCCCACCGCCCGTCGCTGCGGGTCAGGGCGCCGAGCCGTACCGTCACCCGCGGCATGACGCGCAGCCTGCGGTGTTCGGGCTGCGGCAGGCGGTCGGGGGCGCCGTCGAACCAGTAGATCCGCAGCAGCGGCTGTTCGGTGTCCGCCTCGGCCAGCTCCCGCAGGCCCTGGATCAGAGCCGCGTGGTCGACGGTGATGCGGGATCGGGCGGGCTCCCCGGCCAGCAGGCTCGCGGCCGCGCCCAGCAGGTATCCGGCATCCACCAGGACGACGCAACGGTCCACGCGTTCCACCCTCTTCCAGGAATTCGGGAACGACTCCAACGGGTCCGGTCTCCGGGAAAGGATCGGATCCGCTTACTCAGGGTTTCCGTCGAGTCTGCCCGACCGCACAGGGGTTGACGGCCGGAACTCGATCATCGGCGTGGCGGATCCGGAAAACGGCGCATCTTACCCCCTCGCTACGCACGGTAATGATCCAACATGCGATGTTTATCCGATTATGTGAATCTGACAGCGGTCCTGGCCCCGAGAGTCCCCCTAGGAGGAACACCATGGCCAAGAACAAGAACCGCAAGCAGGGCAGCCAGCAGAACCGCGCGTCCGAGTCGGAGCGCGGCGCGCAGGAGGCACGGTCCACGGCTTTCGAGTCGCAGAACCAGCCCCAGGCCCAGTCCCAGGGCAGCCCTGCCGATGTTGCTCGTAAGCATCAGCGGCGCTTCGGCCACAACTGACCGGACTTCTCCGGTACGGCCACAGGCCGGTAGCCGAGAGGGGCGCACCCGCTTTCGCGGGGCGCCCCTCTCGTGCGTGCGGAACGGTCCGGCCGTGCCCTCGGAACGGTCCGAAACCTCAGCCGGCCAGGCAGGACGGGCCGAGGAGCACCTTCAGGTCACCGAAGAGCGCCGGGTCCGCCTTCACCCGGTGCCGGTCGAGCCGGAGCACCGTGGTCTTGCGGGGGCCCTGGAGCCTGATCCGTACCTCGGTGTCTCCGCGGTGGCTGTTGAGCACCTCGCCGAGCCGGCTGACCATGGGCGGGGTGATCTTGACCGTGGGGATGGTGAGCACCACGGGGGCGTTGGTGCCCGCGTTCGAGATGTCGGGAACCTGCATCTCCATGGCGACGAGGCGGGGCACGTCCTCGCGCTTGTCGAGCCGGCCCTTGACGAAGACGACGGTGTCCTCGACGAGCTGGGTGGAGACCAGCTGGTAGGTGGCCGGGAAGAACATGCACTCGATGGAACCGGCCAGATCCTCCACGGTGGCGATGGCCCAGGCGTTGCCCTGCTTGGTCATCTTGCGCTGGAGGCCGGAGATGATGCCACCCACGGTGACGATCGCGCCGTCGCTGTGCTCGCCGCCCATGAGCTGGGCGATCGCGGCGTCGGCCTTGTCGCTCAGCACGTGCTCGATGCCGAAGAGCGGGTGGTCGGAGACGTAGAGCCCGAGCATCTCGCGCTCCTGGGCCAGCAGGTAGGACTTCTCCCACTCGATGTCGGAGAACTCGACGTCGAGCCCGAAGCCCGGCTCGTCGCTGTCCTCCTCGCCGCCACCGAAGAGGTCGAACTGTCCCTCGGCCTCCTTGCGCTTGACCTGCACCACGTTGTCGATCATGGGCTCGTGGTGGGCGACGAGGCCCTTGCGGGTGTGGCCCATCTCGTCGAAGGCGCCGGCCTTGATGAGCGACTCCACGGTCCGCTTGTTGCAGACGACCGCCTCGACCTTGTCGAGGAAGTCGGGGAAGGTGCTGTACTTCCCCTTCGCCTTGCGGCACCGGATGATCGAGTCGACGACGTTCTGGCCGACGTTACGGATGGCCGTCAATCCGAAGAGGATGACGTCGTCACCCTGTGCGGCGAAGTTCGACTCGGACTCGTTGACGTTCGGCGGGAGCACCTTGATGCCCATGCGGCGGCACTCGTTGAGGTAGACGGCCGACTTGTCCTTGTCGTCCTTGACCGAGGTGAGCAGCGCCGCCATGTACTCGGCGGGGTAGTTGGCCTTGAGGTAGCCGGTCCAGTAGGTGACCAGGCCGTACGCGGAGGAGTGCGCCTTGTTGAAGGCGTACCCGGCGAACGGGACCAGCACGTCCCACAGCGCCTTGATCGCGGCGTCGGAGAAGCCGTTCTTCTTGGCACCGGCCTCGAACAGGACGAAGTTCTTCGCCAGCTCGTCGGCCTTCTTCTTGCCCATCACGCGGCGCAGGATGTCGGCCTCGCCGAGCGAGTACCCGGCGACGATCTGGGCGGCCTTCTGCACCTGCTCCTGGTACACGATCAGGCCGTAGGTGAGGCCGAGGACCTCCTTGAGCGGCTCCTCCAGCTCCGGGTGGATCGGAGTGATCTCCTGGCGGCCGTTCTTGCGCTCGGCGTAGTTCGTGTGCGAGTTCATGCCCATCGGGCCCGGCCGGTACAGGGCCGAGACGGCGGAGATGTCCTCGAAGTTGTCCGGCTGCATCTGGCGCAGCAGCGAGCGCATCGGCCCGCCGTCGAACTGGAACACCCCGAGCGTGTCGCCCCGGCAGAGCAGCTCGTACGTCTTGGGGTCGTCCAGCGGCAGCGCCAGCATCTCCAGGTCGATGCCCTTGTTGGCCTTCACCATCTTGATGGCGTCGTCCATGATCGTCAGGTTGCGCAGGCCCAGGAAGTCCATCTTCAGCAGGCCGAGCGACTCGCACTGGGGGTAGTCCCACTGCGTGATCGTCACGCCGTCGGTGTGCCGCACCCAGATCGGTGCGTGGTCGACGATCGGCTCGCTGGACATGATGACGCCGGCGGCGTGCACGCCCATCTGCCGGACCAGGCCCTCGACGCCCTTGGCGGTGTCGATGACCTTCTGGACGTCCGGCTCGTTCTCGTACATCCCCCGGATCTCGCCGGCCTCGCTGTAGCGCGGGTGCTTGGGGTCGGTGATGCCGTTGAGGTCGATGCCCTTGCCGAGGACGTCGGCGGGCATGGCCTTGGTGAGCCGGTCGCCCATCGCGTACGGGTAGCCGAGGACGCGGGCGGAGTCCTTGATCGCGTTCTTGGCCTTGATCTTGCCGTAGGTGCCGATCATGGCGACCTTGTCGGCGCCGTACTTCTCGGTCACGTACCGGATCACCTCGACGCGCCTGCGCTCGTCGAAGTCGATGTCGACATCGGGCATGGAGACGCGCTCGGGGTTGAGGAACCGCTCGAAGATCAGTCCGTGCTCGATCGGGTCGAGGTCGGTGATGCCCATCGCGTACGAGACGATCGAACCGGCGGCGGAGCCTCGGCCGGGGCCCACGGCGATGCCGTTGTTCTTGGCCCACATGATGAAGTCGGCGACGACCAGGAAGTACCCCGGGAACCCCATCTGGATGATGATGTCCATCTCGTACTCGACCTGCTTCTGCCGGTCCTCGGGGACCCCGCCGGGGAAGCGGCGGTTCATCCCGACACGGACCTCCTCCTGGAACCAGGTGATCTCCGTGAAGCCCTCGGGGATGTCGAACTTCGGCATCAGGTCGCGCTTCTCGAACATCCCGGTGGTGTCGATCTGCTGCGCGACCAGCAGGGTGTTGGCGCAGCCCTCCTGCCAGGCGTCCGAGGAGTCGACGCCGTACATCTCGTCCGTCGTCTTGAGGTAGTAGCCGGTGCCGTCGAAGCGGAAGCGGTCCGGGTCGGAGAGGTTCTTGCCGGTCTGGATGCAGAGCAGCGCGTCGTGCGCGGTCGCCTCGCTGGCGTAGGTGTAGTGCGAGTCGTTCGTCACGAGCGGCGGGATGTTCAGCTTCTTGCCGATTTCGAGGAGCCCGTCACGGACGCGGCGCTCGATCTCGATGCCGTGGTCCATCAGCTCCAGGAAGTACTTGCCCTCGCCGAAGATGTCCTTGTAGTCGGAGGCGGCCTGGACCGCCTCGTCGAACTGTCCGAGCCGCAGCCGGGTCTGCACCTCGCCCGAGGGGCAGCCGGTGGACGCGATCAGGCCCTCGGACCACTGGGAGATGGTCTCCTTGTCCATACGCGGCCACTTCTGCAGCCAGCCCTCGGCGTAGGCGTCCGACGACAGCTTGAAGAGGTTGTGCAGCCCCTTCGCGTTCGACGCCCAGATCGTCTTGTGGGTGTAACCACCCGAACCGGAGACGTCGTCGCGCTTCTGGTGCGGCTGGCCCCACTGGATCTTCCGCTTGTGCTTGCGCGACTCGGGGGCGACGTACGCCTCGATCCCGATGATCGGCGTCACATTCGCCTTGGCGGCCGAGTGGAAGAAGTCGTACGCCCCGTGCAGGTTGCCGTGGTCCGTCATCGCGATGTGGGACATGCCCATCTCGTTGCAGGCCTCGAACATGTCCTTGAGCCGCGCGGCACCGTCCAGCAGCGAGTACTGGGTGTGGACGTGAAGGTGCGTGAAGGGCGGCTTGGTCACGGCGCTGTGCCTCCGGGGAACGAGGGATGACGGGCTGGGGGGACAGCGTGGAAGTCTACGTCTCCGAGGTGACGAACGACGGGCACTCCGGGATACGGTCGCGCGTTGGAGGAGCGAGGAAGCCCGTCCGTTTTGTCATGTACGTCGTCATGCAGGCCAGGTACCGGGAGGCACCCAGAAATGTCGGAAACGCAGACCGTCGCAGCCCAGCGCGGGGAGCAGATCCTTGAGGTCTTCGACACCGCTTTCGGCGAGCTGCTGGCCGCGGATCCGGCCGCCTTCCGCGTGAAGTTCCGCAAGATGGCAGGCTCGGCCTTCGCCTTCTACCGGGGCACGGCGTGCCTCTTCTACGACGACCTGGCGCGGGAGCGGAACGGCGGGCCGTACCTGGACGAGCGCACCGGCCGGGTGTGGATCCACGGCGATCTGCACGCCGAGAATTTCGGCACGTACATGGACGCCAACGGCCGGCTGGTCTTCAACGTGAACGACTTCGACGAAGCGTATGTGGGCCCCTTCACCTGGGACCTCAAGCGCTTCGCCGCCTCCGTCGCCCTGATCGGTTACGCGAAGGCGCTGGGCGACGACCAGATCACCGAGCTCGTCCGGGTCTACGCGGCGGCCTACCGCGAGCGGATCCACGCGCTGGCGACGGGCGCGAAGAACGACGAGGTGCCGCCCTTCACCCTGGACACCGCCGAGGGTCCGCTCCTGGGCGCGCTGCGTGACGCCCGGTCGCTGACCCGGTTCTCGCTGCTCGACTCGATGACCGAGATCCGTGACTTCGAGCGCAGGTTCGCGGAGGGCGGCGGTGCGATCGACCTGGACGCGGCGACGCGGTACAAGGTCCTGGCCGCGTTCGACGGCTATCTGGAGACGCTGCCGGATTCGAGCCTGACCCGGCCGGACTCCTACCGGGTCAAGGATGTCGTCGGCCGTCGCGGGATCGGTATCGGGTCGGCCGGGCTGCCCTCGTACAACATCCTCCTGGAGGGCAACAGCGACGCCCTGGAGAACGATGTCGTGATCTATCTCAAGCAGGCCCAGACCCCTGCCGTCTCCCGGCACATCACGGATGCGGCGGTGCGCGGCTACTTCCAGCACGAGGGCCACCGCACGGTGATCTCCCAGCGTGCCCTGCAGGCGCACGCCGACCCGTGGCTGGGCTGGACCGAGCTGGACGGCGCCGGGCAGCTGGTCGCCGAGGTGTCGCCGTACGCGGTCGATCTGGACTGGTCGGACATCGACGAGCCCGAGGAGATCGCGGCGGTCGTCGCCGACCTCGGCCGGGCGACGGCCACGATGCACTCCGCGGCGGACGACGAGAGCGGCCACTCGCTGGTGCCGTTCTCCACCGAGCGGGCGATCGACGCGGCGATCGCGGCGGACGAGGAAGGCTTCGGGGACCTGCTGGTGGAGTTCGCCCACAGCTACGGCGCCCGGGCCCGCGCGGACCACCAGATCTTCGTGGACCTGTTCCGCAACGGCCGCATCCCGGGACTCCAGAACGGCCGCGGGACGCTGTAAGTCTTCCCACAGGACCCCGGTCCTTTAGGGATCGCTTACAGGTTCGCATGCGACACTCCCTGACGATGGACATCTCCGGGACGCAGCTCAGAGTCGTACGCGCGGCGCTTTTCACAGCGCTCGTCGTGACGCTCTCCGCTGCCTCCCATGTGCTGCTCTCCCGGGTCCCCCTGCCGCTGACCCTCGTCGCCGTGCTGGCCGGCGCGGTCTTCGCCGTGGCGTACGCGCTGGCCGGGCGGGAGCGTGGCTTCGGGGCCATCGCCGGACTGCTGGTGCCGCTGGAGCTGGCCGCCGACACCGTCTTCACCACCGGCCAGCATCTCTGTTACGGCGCGGCGGGCGGCCCGATCGCGGGGCCGCTGCGGTCGGTCGGCGTCGACGTGCTGTGCGGCGGCGGTGACGTCGGTGCGGGCGCGGCGGGGCTCGGCGGCGTCGGTGCGGTGGGTACTCCGCTGGCCTCGGTGACGTCGGGCGGTGACGGCACGGCCGCGCTGCTGGCGTCGCCCGGCCCGCTGGTGCCGTGGCTGCTGCTGGCCGCGCATGTGACGGTCGGGCTGCTCGCCGCCGCCTGGCTGCACCGGGGCGAGCTGGCGCTCGCCGGGCTGCTGGGCGCGTTCGCCCTGATGGCGTTCCGGCCGCTGCTGATCGCGGTGGCCGTGGCGGGGGCGGTCCGCCGCTCCGTACGCCTCAAGGTCCGCACCGTCGGTCCCGGTCCGCATCTGCTCGTCCACGCCCGCTTCCTGGTGCACTCCGTGGGACGGAGGGGACCACCGTGCTCGGCCCGCGCCACCGCCTGAGCACACAAGTCCCTGATGACGTACGACCACGCACCCACGGAGAACCCCACCATGAGCAAGCGCAACAGCCAGGCCAGCAAGTCCGCCGCCCGTGAGCGGCTGCGCGCGGAGCGCGAGCGCCAGGCCAAGAAGGACAAGACCCGCCGGCAGGTGGTCGTCGGCGTCTCGGTCGTCGCCGTCCTGGCGATCGCCGGAGGTGTCGCCTACGGCGTGATGCAGCTGAACAAGCCGGACCACTGGGACGCCGCGAAGGACGCGAAGAACGTCAGCGCGCCGAAGAACACCTCGGGCACGAACGGCACGACCGTGGTGATCGGCAAGTCGACCGCCAAGAAGACCCTGGAGCTGTACGAGGACTCCCGCTGCCCGGTCTGCGCCCAGTTCGAGCAGACCGTCGGGGAGACCGTCCACAAGGACGTCGACGCGGGCAAGTACAAGGTCAAGTACATCGGTGCCACGTTCCTCGACAGCAACGGCGGCGAGGGCTCGAAGAACGCCCTGAGCGCGCTGGGCGCCGCGCTGGACGTGAGCCCCGAGGCCTTCCTCGACTACAAGTACGCGCTCTACTCCGCGAAGTACCACCCGGACGAGACGGACGACAAGTTCAAGGACGACTCGTACCTGATCAAGGTCGCCGACACGGTGGACGCGCTGAAGGGCAATGACGCCTTCCGGAAGAACGTCAAGGACGGCACGTACGACGCCTGGGCGATGAAGATGTCCGCCACCTTCGACAAGAGCGGCGTCCAGGGCACTCCGACGCTGAAGATGGACGGCAAGGCGCTGACCGGTTCGGACAACAAGAACGCCCCGATGACCGTGGCGGACTTCAACACCGCGATCACCGCCGCGCTGAAGGGCTGATCCGCCCGGCCCCGACGTGAACGGGCAGGTGAACCGACCGGGTTCACCTGCCCGTTCACGTCCGTCGTGCGTTCGGTCAGTCCGGATCCGGCCAAAGCTCCCCGTGTTGACGGCAGATGACGGCCGCGTTCCGGGCGGCTTCACTCAGGGAGCCAATGGGGACACACCGGCCATGAGTACGTCCCGGTAGATGACGTTCGTGTCTCAAACTCCGGAGCGGGCAGAAGATTTTCTTACCGATGCACCGTTTTGCACCATGGATGATTGGGCCGGATCAATTCTCGTCCACGCATGACATGCCCACGTAATCTCCCCGGCGGCGGGTGAGGAAATACCTCCCCCACACATCCGCGAGGAGTCCCTGTGCGCACTCTTGCTCGTATATCACCACGTATGCGTCACCGTGCGATCGGCACCGCCGTCCTGGCCGGAACCCTGGCCCTGGCACCCCTCACCGTCTCCTCCGGCGCCACCGCCGATTCCGGCAGGGCCACCGCGGCCGCCTCGGCCGAGGCCTGCGCCGACACCCCGGCCGGCGCAGCCGCCCGCCAGTCCCGCCCCACGGGCCCGCAGCACGCCTCGGACCCCAACGAGCTCACCACCGCGCAGGCCGCGGCCATCGACAAGCAGCTGAAGCAGAGAGTCGCCGAGCGCCGGCTCACCGGCTCCGCGCTCGCCGCCGGAGCGACCATCCCCGTCTACTTCCACGTCATCCACTCCGGCACCACGGGCAAGCTCACCTCGGCCCAGATCAGCAGCCAGATGAGCGTGCTGAACGCCGCGTACAGCGGCCAGGGCACCGGCAACACCGCCACCGGCTTCCAGTTCTCCCTGGCCGGCACCGACTACACGGACAACGCCTCCTGGTACAACCTCTCCGACGGCACGTCCGCCGAGAGGTCCATGAAGACGGCGCTGCGCAAGGGCGGCAAGAACGCGCTCAACGTCTACACCGCCAACCTCGGCGGCGGACTGCTCGGCTGGGCCACCTTCCCGAGCTCCTACAGCTCCAGCCCGTCCATGGACGGCGTGGTGATCCTGGACGCCTCGCTGCCCGGCGGCTCCGCCACCAACTACGACGAGGGCGACACCGCCACGCACGAGGTCGGCCACTGGATGGGCCTCTACCACACCTTCCAGGGCGGCTGCAATGGAAACGGTGACTACGTCTCCGACACCCCCGCGGAGTCGAGCCCCGCGTACGAGTGCCCGACCGGGCGCGACTCCTGCACCAGCAAGACGGGCGTCGACCCGATCCACAACTTCATGGACTACACGTACGACTCCTGCATGTACCAGTTCACCGCCGGCCAGGTGCAGCGGATGAGCGACAGCTGGACCGCCTACCGGGGCTGATTCCGCTCCGTAGCGCCCGAAGGGCCTCGCGCGTGCGCGGGGCCCTTCGGCGTCCTCACAGCGTGGCGAGGAAGCCGATCGCGACCTTCCAGGCCAGCTCGGCCGACGCCTGGTCGAAGTCCGGCAGTTCCGCGTCGGTGAACAGGTGCCCCGCGCCGGGGTACCGGTAGACCTCGACGTCGGCCCCGGTCCGCTGCATCTGCAGATACCAGGAGTTCAGCCAGTCGTGCGTCTCGAACGGGTCCGGGTCGGCGACGTGCAGCTGTACGGGCAGCTCGTCCACGGAGGCGTTCTCGGCGATGTCCGAAGTGCCGTGGAACAGCAGCAGCCCGCGGGCCTTCGCGTCCCCGAGGGCCAGCGTCTGGGCGACGGACGCGCCGAGCGAGAAACCCACGTAGACCAGCCCGCGGTCGGAGTAGGGCGCCGCGGCGAGCACGGCCCGCCTGAGCAGCTCCTCCTTGCCCGTCTCCTCCTTGAAGGCCAGCCCTTCCTCGACGGATTCGAAGGTGTGTCCCCCGAAGAGATCGGGCACGTGCACCTCATGCCCGGCGGCGCGCAGCCGGTCGGCGGCCGCGTGCACCGCGGGGCGCAGCCCGTACGTCGAGTGGAAAAGCATGATGTTCATGGGGTCAATGGTGCCAGTTACGGTCGAGAGCTTGGAGAGCGACGGCATGGAGAACGTACTGCGTCCGCTGATCGTCCTCGGCGGTACGGCCGTGATCACTCTGGCGGCGGGCTGGCTCCTCGACCTGCTGCTCAGGCGTGCCGACGGCCGGCACCACGAGACTCCGCTGTGGGGTCTGCTGCGACGCTGCCGGATCCCGTTCCAGCTGACTCTCTGCACGGCACTGCTGCGGGCCACGTACACGCACACGCGGCTCGCCCTGGTCCGCGACCACCGCACGGGCATCGGACAGGTGCTGACACTGGTCCTGATCGGGGCGTCGGCCTGGCTGGTGGTGCGGATCGCCGTGGCCGTGGTCGACTCCGTGTACGCGCGCTACGCGGCGACCACCCGGGATCCGGCGCGGGTCAGGCGGGTCCGGACCCAGGTGACGCTGATCCAGCGGGTGGTCATCGCGATCGTGACGACCGTCGCCGTCGCCGCGATGCTGCTGACGTTCCCCGCCATGCAGACGGTCGGCACCTCGATGCTGGCCTCGGCCGGAGTTCTCGGCATCGTCGCGGGCGTCGCCGCCCAGTCCACGCTCGGCAATCTCTTCGCCGGTCTGCAGATCGCCTTCGGCGACATGGTGCGGATCGGCGACACGGTGGTCGTGGACGGGGAGTGGGGCACGATCGAGGAGATCACCCTGACCTTCCTCGCGGTCCGGACCTGGGACGAGCGGCGGATCACGATGCCGGTCTCGTACTTCACCAGCAAGCCCTTCGAGAACTGGTCGCGCGGCGGGGTCCAGATGACCGGTTCGGTCTTCTTCCATCTCGACCACGCGGCACCGGTGGCCGCGATGCGCGATCAGCTGCGGGACATCCTGGGCGAGTGCGCCGCCTGGGACGGCCGGGACTGGTCGCTGGCGGTCACCGACACCACTCCCTCCACGATCCAGGTGCGCGCGGTGGTCACGGCGAAGGACGCGGACGACATCTGGACGGTGCGCTGCGCGGTGCGGGAGCAGCTGATCGGCTGGCTGCGCGACCACCATCCGTACGCGCTGCCGAGGATCGCCACGGCTCCCGCGACGCTGCCGCCCGGTGACGCGTGGCCGACGGGGAACGACGCGGACGAGAAGCCGGCGGGCTGGGGCAAGGCGCCGCGCACGGGACGCGGCTGAGCCCGGCCACCCGCGCCCGTCGGTGAGCGGTCGGCGGTCAGAGTCGGTCAGCAGCCCGCCGCTCAGCGGCCAGCGGCCAGCGGCCAGCGGCCAGCGGCCAGCGGTCAGCGGCCAGCGGTCAGCGGTCAGCGCAGGCTGCGTACGTCCAGCTGCCGCAGGACCCGGTCGACCACCTCGGGGTCCGCGCCCGCCTCGCTGCGCGCGGAGAGGACGGCGTGGCGGGCGGCCGACATCATCTCGCGCTGGATGCGGCTGACCGCCTTGAACCGCTCGGCGCGCTGGGCGTACGCCTCGCGCCGTTCGTCGTCGACCATGTCGGGGCTGATCCGCGCACCCACGTCGTAGGCCAGCCGCTGGAGGCGCTCCACAAGGTCCTCGGGGAACTCCTCGACCTCCTGGATCTCCTTGAGCCGCTGCCTGGCCGCCTTGGCGGCCCGGATCGCGAGGTCCCGCTCCAGCGCGGCCTCGGCGTCGGTGTCCGCGCGCACCCCCAGCCGGCGCACCAGCCAGGGAAGCGTGAGGCCCTGGAAGACCAGCGTGACCATGATCACGGCGAACGCGATGAAGACGATCTCGTCGCGGCCGGGGAACGGCTTCCCGTCGTCCGTCTTCAGCGGGATGGCGAGCGCGAGGGCGACCGAGGCCACGCCGCGCATCCCGGCCCACCACATGATCACGGTCTCCCGCCAGCTGGTCGGGATGTCCTCGCTGACGTCGCGGCGGGTGTGCAGCCGCTTGGCCAGCCAGGTCGCGGGCAGCAGATAGAGCAGCCGTACGCCGACGACGACGGCGACGACCGCCAGCGCCCAGCCGGTCATCTCCAGCCGGTGCCCGTCGGCGGTCCCGAAGACGTTGTGCAGTTCGAGGCCGATCAGCCCGAAGGCGACACCGGTGACGAGCGTGTCGACGATCTCCCAGAAGGTTCGGCCGGTGAGCCGGCCGAGGACGTCGTCGGCGTCGGCGGTGTGCTCGGCGAGGAAGAGCGCGGTGGTCAGGACCGCGAGCACGCCGGAGCCCATCAGCTCCTCGGCGAGGACATAGCTGACGAACGGCACCAGCAGGGTGAGCCCGACCTGGAGGGTGGCATCGCCGAGCAGGCCCATGAGTTTGATGGTGAGCCAGCCGAGCGCGGCGCCCACCGCCACGGCGACGACGGCGGACAGGACCAGCAGCCCGAACGCCTCGGGCAGTGAGAAGGTGCCGCTGACCGCCGCGGCGATCGCCACGTGGTAGAGCACGATCGCGGTCACGTCGTTGAACAGCCCCTCGCCCTCCAGGATCGAGATGAGCCGGCGGGGCAGCCCGACCGATCCGGCGACGGCGGTGGCCGCGACCGGGTCGGGCGGGGCGACGAGCGCGCCGAGCGCGACGGCCGCGGCGAGGGGCAGTCCGGGGATGACCGCGTTGGCCACGGCGGCGACGGCCGCCGTCGTCAGGAAGACCAGGGCGACGGCCAGCAGGAAGATCGGCCGTTTGTTGGCGGCGAACTGCCGCCAGGAGGTCCGCTGCACGGAGGCGTAGAGCAGGGGCGGCAGCAGCGCGGGAAGAATGATCTCCGGCGGGATGTCCACGTTCGGTACGAAGCTGAGGAAGGCCATCACGACGCCCATGAGTGTCATCAGCACCGGCGCGGGAAGCCCCAGCCGGTCCCCCAGTGGCACGGTGACCACAGCTCCGAGCAACAACAGGAGCAGCAGAGCCATTTGATCCACGAGGTGCCTTCCGGAGCGCTCCGGCCGGGCCCGGTCTCGGCACGGCCAAGACTCTCAGCCTGCCATGCGCCCCGTGTACCGCGAGGCCAGGGGGTGCGCCGGGGTGTCAGACCGTCCGACGCATCGCCCGGTGCGGAATGCCCGCGTCCGGGAACTCGGGGCCGTAGGCGACGTAGCCGAGCCGCTCGTAGAAGCCGAGCGCATGCGTCTGGGCATGCAGGTCGACGGCGGCCAGGCCGAGTTCGCGGGCGGCGTCCTCGATGGCCCGCACCAGCGCCGCGCCGACCCCGAGGCCGCGTGCCTCACCGGCCACCGCGAGCCGGCCGAGCGAGCCGACCGTGGGGTCCGCGCCGGTCTTCGCCTCCGTGCCGGGACCGTGCAGCAGCCGTCCGGTGCCGAGTGCCGTCCCGTCCGCGGCGACGGCGATGACGTGCACCGCGTCCGCGTCGTAGGCGTCGTACTCGATCTCCTCGGGCACGTTCTGCTCGCCGACGAAGACGTCCTTGCGGATCTGGAAGCAGGCGGCGCGGTCCTGCTCGTCGGTGACCGTGCGGGTGGTGTAGGTGGTCATTCGCTCTCTGCCGCGATCCTGTCGAGGGCCTGCTGGAGGTCGTCCGGGTAGGTGCTCGAGAACTGTACCCAGCTGCCGTCCGAGGGGTGCTCGAAGCCGAGCCGCACCGCGTGCAGCCACTGCCGGGTCAGGCCCAGCCGCTTGGCCATGGTCGGGTCGGCGCCGTAGGTCAGGTCGCCGACGCAGGGGTGGCGGTGGGCGGACATGTGCACCCGGATCTGGTGCGTACGGCCCGTCTCCAGCTTGATGTCCAGGAGGCTGGCCGCGCGGTACGCCTCGATCAGGTCGTAGTGCGTCACGGAGGGCTTGCCCTCGGCGACCACGGCCCACTTGTAGTCGTGGGTGGGGTGGCGGCCGATGGGGGCGTCGATGGTGCCGCTCATCGGGTCCGGGTGGCCCTGGACCAGCGCGTGGTACCTCTTGTCGACGACCCGGTCGCGGAACTGGGCCTTCAGCAGGGTGTAGGCGCGCTCGGACTTGGCGACGACCATCAGCCCGGAGGTGCCGACATCGAGCCGGTGCACGATGCCCTGGCGCTCGGCGGCGCCCGAGGTCGAGATCCGGTATCCGGCCGCGGCGAGACCGCCGATGACAGTGGTGCCGGTCCAGCCGGGGCTCGGGTGCGCGGCGACGCCGACCGGCTTCATGATCACGACGATGTCGTCGTCGTCGTGGACGATCTCCATGCCCTCGACGGGCTCGGCGACGATCTGCACGGGAGCGGGCGCCTGCGGCATCTCGACCTCCAGCCAGGCACCGCCCCGCACCCGTTCGGACTTCCCGACCACCGAACCGTCCACCTGCACCTTCCCGGCGGCGGCCAGCTCTGCGGCCTTGGTGCGGGAGAAACCGAACATGCGGGAAATGGCGGCGTCGACACGCTCGCCTTCCAGACCATCGGGTACGGGCAGGGTGCGGACCTCGGGTTGCGTACTCACCTGTCGAGTATGCCTTGCGTGGCCCCGTGCCGACGACCGGCGATGTCCGCCCCATGGGCAGCCTCGTCCGGTGCGTACGCGGAGCGGCCGGGATTTCCCGGCCGGGTCTCCCTTGCTCGCCCTAGTCCTTGTGGACGGTCCCGTCGGGGTCCAGGCCCTTGAAGGAGAGCAGCACGATCAGGATGCCTCCGCAGACGATCGCCGAGTCCGCGAGATTGAAGACGGCGAAGTGCGCGGGGGCGATGAAGTCCACCACCGCGCCCTGGAAGGCACCGGGTGCGCGGAAGACGCGGTCGGTGAGGTTGCCGAGCGCCCCGCCCAGCAGCAGGCCGAGCGCGATCGCCCACGGCAGGCTGTAGAGCTTGCGCGACAGCCGGGCGATCACCACGATGACGGTCGCCGCGATGATCGTGAAGATGACCGTGAAGGCCTCGCCGATACCGAACGCGGCTCCCGCGTTGCGGATCGCGTCGAGCTTGAGCCAGTCGCCGAAGATCTCGATCGGCTCCTGGTGCTCCAGCTTCGCCACGACGAGCATCTTGCTGCCGAGGTCGAGCAAGTAGGCGAGGACGGCCACGCAGAAGAGCAGGATGATCCGGCGCCGCCGGGTGGCCGGCGAACGGTCGACCGTGTCCGCCCCGTCAGCGTCCTGAACCTCCGGACCGGCGTCCCGCCCGTCCGGCCCGACGGCGTCCGGAGACCCGCTCGTGCCGGCCCGCTCCGGCTCGGCTCCTTCGTGTCCCTCAGCCTCGGGGATGTCCGGCGTACCGATGATGCGCTCCGCCTCTGCCACGTGAGTCCCTCAGCCTAGTTCCCGACGGAGAGGTTGTCGGGTGATCTGCGATCGGAGCGCGGACGCGGTCCGGTGCGTGCGATTCCAGGGCGCCGGAATGGTCCTCGTAGCGGAGCTACCAGGACATCTCGGCATCGCGGGAAGCGTGCGTGCCAGGACCTGGCCGCCCGATCGCGGATCACCCGACAGCCTCTGGGGACGAGGGTACGACACACCGGTGGGGATCAGGCGCGTCGCTCCTGCTTCTGTTTGTCCTCGACGCAGAGGGTGGCCCGGGGGAACGCCTGCATCCGCGCCTTGCCGATCGGGTTGCCGCAGATCTCGCAGAGCCCGTACGTGCCGGCGTCGAGCCGGGCCAGTGCCCGTTCGGTCTGCTCCAGCATCTCCTGGGCGTTGGCGGCGAGCGACATCTCGTGCTCGCGGGTGATGTTCTTGGTGCCGGTGTCCGCCTCGTCGTCGCCCGCCCCGTCGCCGGAGTCCCGCATGAGCCCGGCCAGGGCCAGACCCGAGGCCTCCAGCTCGTTGCGCAGGCGCGCGATCTCGCCGGTCAGCTCGGTGCGGGCGGCCTCGACCTCCTCGGGCGTCCAGGGGTCCTCTCCCGGCCGTACGGCCAGCTCACCCGGGGCCGTCGCCGCAGCCCGCGCCGGGGGTACGGGTGCCGCGCCGCGGCCGGCCGGCCGGGTCCTGGCCGCGCTCTTCTTGGCTACCACCGTGTGGGCTCCCGTCTGCTCGGCGGCCTCGGCCGCCTCCGTGGCCGCCTCGGCGGCCTTCTCCGAAGCCTTCTCGGCCGTGGGCTTCCCGGCCGCGCTCTTCTTCGCCGCGGCCTTCTTCGTCGTCTTCTTGGCCGCGCTCTTCTTCGCCGCGGCCTTCTTGGCCACGCTCTTCTTCGCCGCCTTCCTGACGGCCTTCTCCGCTGTCATGCCGGCTTCCGCGCTTTCGGCGGCCTCGCCCTGCGGCTCCGGCCCGGTGTCCGTCGCGCTGTGCGCGGACGCGTCCGGAGTGCGCTCCCGGCCGGTCTCTCCAGTCGTCTCCCCGGCTGCCGCGCCCGTGGATCTCGCTGACGCCGTCTTCTCTGCGGCGGTCTTCTTCGCCACCATGGCCGCGGCCCCTTCACGCATTGTGATCTTGCTCGCGAGTCGTGCTGGGACGATAAGTCGACCCCAGCCCCGCGGCAACGGGGCACGCCGCCGCATCGCCCCTCCCCGAGTCCGGATCACCGCGCGCCTGAAACCGTTGTGCCCAGCTCACCGCCCGGTAATCCGCCTTCGCACCGCCCGCCGGGCGTCGCCGGGACCCGGTCGGCGCCGACTGGCCATTCGGGTCACGCCGGGGCCACCGGAAATCCGGTCGGCCGCCGCACCCCGGGGCCCGTACACTGGCGTCAGCGAGAGGCATGGACGGGACGAGTAGCGTCGTACGCAGCCCAGAGCGACCCGGGGACGGTGGGAGCCCGGGGGCGAGCGCGCCGTGAAGATCACCCCGGAGCCGCCGGAAGAAAGCCCTGGACCGTGGGTTCCGCCCACGGCCGCAGGGCCAGTAGAACCGGCATCGCACCCCAATGAGGGGGCCGCGGGCGGCACGCCCGGGGCCAAGGAGGGTGGTACCGCGGGATCCGGCAACGGTTCTCGTCCCTCCGACGGAAGTGGAAGACGTCCGCCGGAGGAAGCCCGCACATGACATCGCCGCAGTACCGCCAGGTACCCGCCCAGGTCGACCTGCCCGCGCTCGAGCACGCCGTGCTCGACTTCTGGCGCGAGAACAAGGTCTTCAGCCAGAGCCTCGAACAGTCCGAGGGCCGCCCCGAGTGGGTCTTCTACGAGGGCCCGCCGACCGCCAACGGCATGCCCGGCGCCCACCACATCGAGGCCCGCGTCTTCAAGGACGTCTTCCCGCGCTTCCGCACCATGCAGGGCTACCACGTGGGCCGGAAGGCCGGCTGGGACTGTCACGGCCTGCCGGTCGAGCTCGCGGTCGAGAAGGAGCTGGGCTTCAACGGCAAGAAGGACATCGAGGCGTACGGCATCGCCGAGTTCAACGCCAAGTGCCGCGAGTCCGTGACCAGGCACACCGACGCCTTCACCGAGCTCACGACCCGGATGGGTTACTGGGTCGACCTCGACGACGCGTACCGCACGATGGACCCCGAGTACGTCGAGTCCGTGTGGTGGTCCCTGAAGGAGATCTTCAACAAGGGCCTGCTCGTCCAGGACCACCGCGTCGCCCCCTGGTGCCCGCGCTGCGGAACCGGGCTCTCCGACCACGAGCTGGCCCAGGGGTACGAGACGGTCGTCGACCCCTCGGTCTTCGTGCGCTTCCCGCTGACCTCGGGCCCGCTGGCCGGCGACGCCGCCCTCCTGGTCTGGACGACGACCCCCTGGACCCTGGTCTCCAACACGGCCGTCGCCGCGCACCCGGAGGTCGAGTACGTCGTCGCGACGAACGGCGAGGAGAAGCTCGTCGTCGCCCGCCCGCTGGTCGAGAAGGCGCTCGGCGAGGGCTGGGAGCTCACCGGCCAGTCGTTCACGGGCCGCGAGATGGAGCGCTGGACCTACGAGCGCCCGTTCGCACTGATCGACTTCCCGGCCGAGGCGCACTATGTCGTCAACGCCGAGTACGTGACCACCGAGGACGGTACGGGTCTGGTCCACCAGTCCCCCGCCTTCGGCGCCGACGACCTCCTGGTCTGCAAGGCGTACGGCCTGCCGGTGGTCAACCCGGTCCGCCCCGACGGCACCTTCGAGGAGGACGTGCCGCTGGTCGGCGGCGTCTTCTTCAAGAAGGCCGACGAGGCGCTCACCGAGGACCTGGCCGCCCGGGGCAAGCTCTTCCGGCACGTCCCCTACGAGCACAGCTACCCGCACTGCTGGCGCTGCCACACGGCGCTGCTCTACTACGCGCAGCCGTCCTGGTACATCCGCACGACCGCGGTCAAGGACCGTCTCCTCGAAGAGAACGAGAAGACCAACTGGTTCCCCGAGTCGGTCAAGAACGGCCGCTTCGGTGACTGGCTGAACAACAACGTCGACTGGGCCCTGTCCCGCAACCGCTACTGGGGCACCCCGCTGCCGATCTGGCGCTGCGAGGACGACCACCTCACCTGCGTCGGCTCGCGCGCCGAGCTGACCGAGCTCACCGGCACCGACCTCTCCGGCCTGGACCCGCACCGGCCGTTCATCGACGAGATCACGTTCACCTGCTCGCACGAGAACTGCCAGCTGGAGGCGTACCGCGTCCCCGAGGTCATCGACGCCTGGTACGACTCGGGCTCGATGCCGTTCGCGCAGTGGGGCTACCCGCACAAGAACAAGGAGATCTTCGAGAGCCGCTACCCGGCGCAGTTCATCTCGGAGGCCATCGACCAGACGCGCGGGTGGTTCTACACGCTGATGGCGATCGGCACCCTGGTCTTCGACAAGTCGTCCTACGAGAACGTGGTGTGTCTGGGCCACATCCTCGCCGAGGACGGCCGGAAGATGTCCAAGCACCTGGGCAACACCCTTGAGCCGGTCCCGTTGATGGACCAGCACGGCGCCGACGCGGTCCGCTGGTTCATGGCGGCCGGCGGCTCGCCCTGGGCGGCCCGCCGCGTCGGCCACGGCACGATTCAGGAGGTCGTCCGCAAGACGCTCCTCACGTACTGGAACACGGTCGCCTTCCAGGCCCTGTACGCCCGTACGTCGGACTGGGCGCCCTCGGCCGCCGACCCGGCACCGGCCGACCGCACGGTCCTGGACCGCTGGCTGCTCAGCGAGCTGAACGCCCTGGTGGACCAGGTGACGCGGGCGCTGGAGGGGTACGACACCCAGCGCGCCGGCAAGCTGCTGTCCGCGTTCGTCGACGACCTGTCCAACTGGTACGTACGCCGCTCCCGGCGTCGCTTCTGGCAGGGCGACAAGGCGGCGCTGCGCACCCTGCACGAGGTCGTCGAGACGGTCACCCGGCTGATGGCCCCGCTGACCCCGTTCATCACCGAGCGGGTGTGGCAGGACCTGGTCGCACCGGTGGCCCCGGACGCACCCGCGTCGGTCCACCTCGCCACCTGGCCGCAGGCGGACCTGTCGGCGATCGACCCGGGCCTCTCCACGCAGATGGCGCTGGTGCGCCGCCTGGTCGAGCTGGGACGGGCCACGCGCGCCGAGTCGGGCGTCAAGACCCGTCAGCCGCTCTCCCGCGCCCTGGTCGCGGCCTCGGGCTTCGAGACCCTCTCCCCCGAGCTCCACGCCCAGATCACGGAGGAGCTGAACGTCTCCTCGCTGGCCTCGCTGTCCGAGGTGGGGGGCTCGCTGGTCGACACGACGGCGAAGGCGAACTTCCGGGCGCTCGGCAAGCGGTTCGGCAAGGGCGTCCAGGCGGTGGCCAAGGCCGTCGCGAACGCGGACGCGGCAGCGCTCTCGCTGGCCCTGCGCGAGGGCACGGCGTCGGTCGAGGTCGACGGGGAGCAGATCACCCTGGCCCCCGACGAGGTCATCATCACGGAGACCCCGCGCGAGGGCTGGTCGGTCGCGTCCGACTCCGGCGCCACGGTCGCCCTCGACCTGGAGATCACCCCGGAGCTGCGTCGCGCGGGCCTGGCCCGTGACGCGATCCGGCTGATCCAGGAGGCCCGCAAGAACAGTGGCCTGGACGTGGCGGACCGCATCGCCGTCCGCTGGACGTCCACGTCGCCCGCCACGGCCGAGGCCCTGGCCGAGCACGCGAACCTGATCGCGGACGAGGTCCTGGCCCTGGACTACGCCGAGGGCGAGGCGGACGCGGCGTACGGCGAGCCCTTCGAGGACGAGGGCCTGTCCCTGACGTTCCGCCTCCGCAAGACGGAGCAGTAGCCCGCATCACAGAGGGGCCCGGCCGGACACGCTCCACGCTCCGGCCGGGCCCCTCTGCATTTCGGCCGGCCGCCATGGAGACCCAGGGCCCCAGGGACGACGTACCCCACGCCCCAGCCCCGCCGGCGTTTGCGGCGCGGGGGTCCCGGGCGGAGCCCTCGGTTACGGGAAGGGACGGGCAGGGGAACATCCCCCGCACCCCTCCCGCCCGCCCCGCCCACGGCAAAAGGGCCGGGCCCCGGGGAAACCCCGGGGCCCGGCCCTCAGCCTGCCGACGGCTACGCGCTCAGCGAGCGCGCACCGCTCAGTTGTCGTCCTCGTCGATCAGGAACCCGCGCATCGGCGAAGGTGCCTGCTGCATCGGCTGCGGCGCCTGCGGCCGCACCGGCGCCATCGGCTGCGTCATCGCGGGCGACATCTGCTGCTGGCCGCCGTACGAGGGGGCACCGCCCATGGACGGGTTGCCGCCCATCTGCTGGTTGCCGTGACCGCCGTGGTTGCCGCCCATGGTGTGGCCCATGGCACCCGCACCGGCCGGGGCCAGCGAGGGCGACGGCGGCAGCGAAGCGGCAGCCGGCGTCCGCGGCGGAGCCAGCGAGTCGTCGGCCTGGGTCTCCAGCTGACGCAGCTGGCTCTCCAGGTAGGACTTCAGACGGGTCCGGTACTCGCGCTCGAATCCGCGCAGGTCCTCGACCTTGCGCTCCAGCGTCGCGCGGGCCGACTCCAGGGAGCCCATCGCCACGCGGTGCTTCTCCTGCGCGTCCCGCTCCAGCGCGTCCGCCTTGGCACGCGCGTCGCGCTCCAGGCCCTCGGCACGGCTGCGCGCCTCGCCGACGATCTTGTTGGCCTCGGAACGGGCCTCCGCGATCGCCTGGTCGGCCGTCTGCTGCGCCAGGGAGAGAACACGGGCGGCGCTGTCGCCACCGGGTCCCTGCTGCTGCATCTGCGGCGGCTGCTGCATCTGCTGCATCTGCTGCTGCGGGTTGTGGCCGCCCATCGGGCCACCCATCGGTCCGCCCATGGGACCGCCCTGCATCGGGCCGGGGCCGTGCGGGCCCTGCGGACCGGGGCCGTGCGGACCCTGGGGTCCGTGGCCACTGGGACCGGCCGGCAGCTGAGGAGCTCCACCGGGCAGCTGGGGCGGACCCATCTGCGGGGGCTGCTGCTGGACCGGCGGACCAGATATGGCGGCGGGCACCGGTGCACCGGGCCGGTCCTGCGGCTCCGGCTTGCGCATACCTTGCTGCTGCTGGTTCTGCGCGGCGGCACGCGTGGCGGCGGCCAGCTTGGCGCGCAGGTCCTCGTTCTCACGGAGCAGGCGGGTCAGCTCGGACTCGACCTCGTCGAGGAAGGCATCGACCTCGTCCTCGTCATAGCCTTCTCGGAGACGGACCGTCGTGAACTGCTTGTTCCGCACGTCCTCGGGGGTCAGCGGCATCTCTTCTTCACCTCTACGTAGTCGTCGGCAGTCGGCAGGACCGTATCGCTCACAGCCTGATCACGATGCTGATCAGGATGGAAACGATGATCATCAGAACGAAGAAGGACAGGTCGAGTGCCACGCCCCCGAGACGCAGCGGCGGAATGAACCGCCGCAGGAGCTTCAGCGGTGGATCGGTGACCGTGTAAGTGGCCTCAAGGACGACCACCATCGGCTTGCCCGGCTGCCATGAACGTGCGAACTGGAAGACGTAGTCCATGACCAGCCGGAAGATCAGCACGATGAGGAAACACATCAACGCGATGTAGACAACACTTTGTGCGACGCCCATCCCCGCGTTTCCCTCTCCCCTGGCTCTCGTAGCTCCGGCCTTGCGGCCGGGTTGTTCCCGGTGTCGTGTTCTCAGCTCTGGTTGAAGAATCCGCCCTCTGCGATGCGGGCCTTGTCCTCCGCCGTGACATCGACGTTAGCAGGCGACAACAGGAACACCTTCTGTGTCACTCGCTCAATGCTGCCATGGAGACCGAAGACGAGTCCTGCGGCAAAGTCGACAAGTCGCTTCGCGTCCGTATCGTCCATCTCCGTGAGATTCATGATCACCGGAGTGCCCTCACGGAAGTGTTCCCCGATGGTACGGGCCTCGTTGTAGGTCCTGGGGTGCAGCGTGGTGATGCGGTACGGCTCCCGCTCGGACACGACCTTGGGCATGATCACCGGTGCGTTCTTCTCCATGTTCGGGCGTTCAGGTGTGATGGATGCCACGGGGGCGATTCGGGCGGGTCGTTCTCTCTCCGGCGGAATCTGAACCGGCTCCCGCTGCGCCGGCGGCTGCACCGCTCGTACCGGTTCGTCCCGCTCCCGCTCCACCTGATGCGCGGGCTGGTGCCGACGCCGGTCGCGCTCGGGCTCCGGCTCGGGTTCGAATTCGTCGTCGGGGTCGAACCCCGGACCGTCGTACCCATCGTCCTCCACGAGGCCGAGGTAGACCGCCATCTTGCGCATCGCGCCGGCCATGCTCTGAGTCCTCCGCTCTGTGGTGGATCGGCATCTGTCACCAAGTGCCCGCGATCCACTGTGGCCTGCCCGCCAAAGGCGGTAATGACCATATTTTCTGCTGTGGTCCGACTGCTTGGCGACGTTACCCGAGCCCGGGTCGGACTCCGAGTACCGCAGTACCGACGCGCACATGTGTCGCCCCGGCCGCAACCGCGTCCTCGAGATCCGCACTCATCCCTGCAGAGACCATGTTCGCAGCCGGATGGTTCCCGCGCAGCCGGGATGAGAATTCCATCAGCCGGTCGAACGCGGCACGTTGCCTTCCGGCGAACGGCCCGGCGAGCGGGGCGACGGTCATCAGACCGTCCAGCCGCAGTCCGGGCGCGGACGCGACCGCGTCGGCCAACTCCTCGATCCCGTCGGGTGCGACACCGCCGCGCTCGCCCCGCTCACCGCTCTCCGCGTCGAGCGCGACCTGGATGAGACAACCGAGTTCACGTCCGCCACGTCCGGCCGCGGCGGAGAGCGCGGTCACCAGCTTCGTACGATCCACCGACTGCACAACATCGGCATAACTTGCCACCGATCGGACCTTGTTCGTCTGCAATTGACCAACGAAGTGCCAGGTAAGGGATAGATCCGCACATTCGGTGGCTTTCGGAGCCGCATCCTGGTCACGATTCTCCGCGACATGACGCACACCGAGTTCGTGCAGGATCCGCACATCACTGGCGGGGTAGGTCTTGGTGACCACGATGAGGGTCACCTCTTCCCTTTCGCGACCGACTGCGACACAGGCGGAAGCGATACGTTCCTCCACCTGTGCCAGATTCGCTCCGAGTTGTTCCTTACGGTCCGTCATGCCCTATCAGTCCAACCAGACATATCCGGCGAGCCGCCCAGTGGCGTGGTCGCGTCGGTACGAGAAGTGGTCGCCCGATTCGAGGGTGCAGAAGGGCGACTTGTGCCGGTCGGTGACCCCGAGGTCCGCCAGCTGCGAGTGGACTCCGGCGGTGATGTCCAACGCCGGGGTGCCCCAGCTGGTCTCGGACCACGAGGCGGGGACGACCGCCGCGACCTCGTCCCGCATTCCGGCCGGCACCTCGTAGCACCGGCCGCAGACGGCCGGCCCGGTGCGGGCGGTGATCCGGGAGGGATCCGCGCCGAGTTCCACCATGGCCCCGACAGCGGCGGGGACGACTCCGGCGACCAGCCCGGGACGGCCAGCGTGTGCTGCTGCGACGATCCCGGCGACCGGGTCGGCGAGCAGTACGGGGGTGCAGTCGGCGGTGAGGACGGCGAGCGGGAGCCCGCGTCGCGCGGTCACCACCGCGTCCACGGCGGGAATCTCGCGGCCCTCCCCCCAGGGTCCGTCGACCACGGCGACATCCCGCCCGTGCACCTGGTTCATCCAGACGACCCGCGCCGGATCGAGCCCGCGGGCCCGTGCCGCCCGCTCGCGGTTGGCGAGAACGGCGGCGGGGTCGTCGCCGACCGCGCCACCGAGGTTGAGCTCCGCGTACGGAGCGGCGCTCACCCCGCCCCACCTGTCGGTGAAGGAGAAGTGAGCGCCGCCGTCCGAAGAAACAGAATCCCTGTGGTTCACCGAGTGATGCGGACCTATCACTTCAAGAAGTCCGGAACGTCCAGCTCTTCGGCCTGGGAGTCCTGGTAGGGACGGGCCGGCGGGACGTGCGGCGGGGTGACCGGCGGCAAGTGGCTCTCATGGACCACCGCAACCGGCTCGGCCTGGACCGGGGGCTCCTCGCGCGCAGGCACGGAACCCAGACCGCTGCTCTGGCGCACGGGCTCGGCGGCCCGGACCGGCGGAGCCGGCTCCTCACGCTTGGCCGAGCTCGCGCCCAGGACGTTCTCCCGCCGGGCCGGCGGCTGTCCGCCGTCGAAGCCCGCCGCGATCACGGTGACCCGCACCTCGTCGCCCAGTGCGTCGTCGATGACCGCACCGAAGATGATGTTGGCCTCGGGGTGCGCCGCCTCGCTCACCAGCTGGGCGGCCTCGTTGATCTCGAAGAGACCGAGGTCGCTGCCGCCGGAGATGGAGAGCAGGACACCGCGGGCGCCGTCGATGGACGCCTCCAGGAGCGGCGAGGAGATCGCCATCTCCGCCGCGGCCACCGCGCGGTCGTCGCCGCGGGCCGAGCCGATGCCCATGAGCGCCGACCCGGCCTCGGACATGACCGACTTGACGTCGGCGAAGTCGAGGTTGATCAGCCCCGGGGTGGTGATGAGGTCGGTGATGCCCTGGACACCCGAGAGCAGCACCTGGTCGGCCGACTTGAACGCGTCGAGCACGCTGACCTGGCGGTCCGAGATGGACAGCAGCCGGTCGTTGGGAATGACGATGAGGGTGTCGACCTCTTCGCGGAGTTCGGCGATGCCGTCCTCCGCCTGGTTCGCGCGACGCCGGCCCTCGAAGGTGAACGGGCGGGTGACCACGCCGATCGTCAGGGCGCCGAGCGAGCGCGCGATGTTGGCGACGACGGGTGCGCCACCGGTGCCGGTGCCGCCGCCTTCTCCTGCGGTGACGAAGACCATGTCGGCCCCCTTGAGGACCTCCTCGATCTCCTCACGGTGGTCCTCTGCCGCCTTACGACCGACGGCCGGGTTCGCCCCGGCGCCGAGGCCGCGGGTGAGTTCACGGCCGACGTCGAGCTTGACGTCGGCGTCGCTCATCAACAGGGCTTGCGCATCCGTGTTGATCGCGATGAACTCGACGCCCTTGAGGCCGACCTCGATCATTCGGTTGATGGCATTGACACCACCGCCGCCGACACCGATGACCTTGATGACTGCGAGGTAGTTCTGCGGTGCTGCCACGTCGAAGGCCTCTCGCCTCGAGTTACGTGTCGTCGCTTGGCGGTAGTCCCGCCGCGACGACGGATGCCGATTGGGACGGTCCGAACGCCGACCCAAACCCTAACGTTGAAGTTTAGGGTTACCAGTGTGTCTGCTTCATGGACTCTTCCGAACAGGACACTAAGTCGACAAGTGGCGCACGTTCAACGAACACGCCGAACCTCCCGTTTTTCTTTTCACCCTATGTGATCACCCGTAGCGCTGACCAACCAGGGTGCTGGCCAGGCCAAATGTGCGTCAACTACCCGACACCGCCGGAGCGGTGGGTGCACTCACGTCGAAGTGTCCCGCTTTGGGGGCGGCTTTCATCAGGGCGGCGAGGACTTTCGCCTTCACCGCGCCTTCTTCACTGCTTCCCCAGACCACCGTGCGGTCCCCGGTGAGCTCCAGGGAGATGGAATCGTACGAGCTGACCCGTACGGCCCGCGTCTCCCTGGCGACCCCGTCCGGAAGACCGCCCGCGACCCGGACCGCTTCCCGCACCAGCCGGTCGCTGCCGAATCGGCGCAGGCTCGCGGACCGACCAGGGGTCAGTTCCAGCAGGGGTACGCGCCCGGGAGCCCTGTCCACCGTGGCGAAACGCACGCCTTCGGCGTCCACTTCGATGAACTTCGCCCCCTTCTTCACCAGCAGGACCGGCTGTCGTTCGGTCACCTTAAGTCCGATTTCGTGCGGCCATGACCGTACGACATCCACCGAGTCGATACGAGGCAACTTCTGGCGCAACCTCTCGGCCACGGCGTCCGTGTCGACGGAGATCAGCGGGGCACCCATGGGCACCGCGGCAGCGGCCTCCACCTCGGCCGGTGCCAGGACGTCGACACCGGTGATCCGGACCTCTTCGGCGCGGAGCCAGGAGGAACCGTAGAGCGCCCAGACGGCGCCGGAGCCGAGCAGCAGCACGACTGCGGCAATCACGATCACCAGCGTGCGCCGGGACATCCCGCGCCCCTCCGGACGCGCGCGCGGCGGGCCGTCCCGGGTGTCCTTCTGCTGCCCTGTGCCGCGCTGGGCGGTCGTCGGTCCGGCCACGCTCGCTCCTTATGCCGGGTCCGGGGGCGCCGCCCCCGGACCCGTCCGCCTCACGCGCCTCGGCGTGCGGCGATCGCCTCGTACACCATGCCGACCAGCAGATCGTCGGCGTCCCGGCGGCCGAACTCGGCGGCGGCGCGGGACATTTCGTACAGCCGGTGCGGATCCGACAGCACCGGCAGGACGTTGCCCTGCACCCACTCGGGGGTGAGCGCCGCGTCGTCCACCAGCAGGCCGCCACCGGCGTTGACCACCGGCTGGGCGTTGAGCCGCTGTTCGCCGTTGCCGATGGGCAACGGGACGTAGGCGGCGGGCAGCCCGACGGCGGAGAGTTCGGCGACGGTCATCGCACCCGCACGGCAGAGCATCATGTCGGCCGCGGCGTACGCGAGATCCATCCGGTCCACGTACGGTACCGGGATGTAGGGCGGCATCCCGGGCATGTTGTCGACGCGCGGCATTTCGTTCTTCGGACCCACCACATGCAGGATCTGGATCCCGGAACGCTGGAGCAGCGGCGCGACCCGCTGGACCACCTCGTTGAGATGGCGGGCGCCCTGCGAGCCGCCGGAGACCAGCAGGGTCGGCAGGTTGGGGTCGAGCCCGAAGGCGGCACGCGCCTCGGGGCGGACCCGGGCCCGGTCCAGGGTGGCGATGGTGCGGCGCAGCGGGATGCCGATGTAGCGGGCACCGCGCAGCTTGCTGTCGGGGGTGGAGACGGCGACCCCGTGCGCGTACCGCGAACCGATCTTGTTGGCCAGGCCCGGCCGGGCGTTGGCCTCGTGCACCACGATCGGCACTCCGGCGCGCTTGGCGGCGAGGTAGCCGGGCAGCGCCACATAGCCGCCGAAGCCGACCACGCAGTCCGCCTTGGTGCGCTCCAGGATCTGCTCGGCGGCCTTGATGGTGCCGCGCAGCCGACCCGGGACGGTGATGAGCTCAGGGGTGGGTTTACGCGGCAGCGGTACGGCCGGGATCAGGGCGAGTTCGTACCCCCGCTCGGGTACGAGCCTGGTTTCGAGTCCACGCTCCGTACCGAGAGCGGTGATCCCCACGCTCGGGTCCTGCCTCCGCAGTGCGTCGGCCAGGGCGAGCGCGGGCTCGATGTGGCCGGCGGTCCCCCCGCCGGCGAGTACGACATGCACCGAAATTCACCGCTCTCCGGACGGACGCTTCTTGACGCGCCGTCTCATCGTCTTCCATCTCACCCCGGGCCTCCGCATGGCCAGGGCCGCCTTCGCTGCGGGATCCGCTCGCGCGAACGCGATCAGCAGCCCGACAGCGAACATGGTCGGCAGCAGGGCCGAACCCCCGTAGGAGAACAGCGGGAGCGGGACGCCGGCGATCGGCAGCAGGCCGAGCACCGCACCGATGTTGATCACGGCCTGCGCCGTGATCCAGGTGGTCACACCTCCCGCTGCGTACCTCACGAAGGGGTCCTCCGTGCGTCCGGCCACGCGGATACCCGCATAGCCTAGAGCCGCGAAGAGGGCGAGTACCGACAGCGTCCCCGCCAACCCCAGTTCCTCCCCGGTGATGGCGAAGATGAAGTCGGTGTGCGGTTCGGGCAGTTGGCCCCATTTTTCCACACTTGCGCCGAGCCCCGATCCGAACCATCCGCCGGACGCCAGAGCATAGATCCCGTGTACGGCCTGCCAGCACGAGCCGCCGGGGCCCGGTTCGCTGGCCCCCATGCAGTCGAGCCTGGACATCCGGTTCGGACTGGTCTTGATCAGCAGAAAGGCGATCAGACCGGCGGCGGCCAGGACTCCGGCGAACAGCCGGGTGGGCGCCCCGGCCAGCCAGAGCAGTCCGAACAGGATGGCAGTGAGAATGATCGCAGTGCCCATGTCACCGCCGAGCATGATCAGCCCGAGCAGCATGAAGGCGACCGGGACCAGCGGCACGAGCATGTGCTTCCACTGGTTCAGCAGCCGTTTGTCCTGCTTGCGGGCGAGCAGATCGGCGCCCCACAGGACGAGGGCCAGCTTGCCGAACTCACTGGGCTGGAGCTGGAAGGGGCCGCCCAGATAGAGCCAGTTCCGGTTGCCGTTGACCGACATCCCTATGCCCGGCACCTGGACCAGCACCATCAGGAAGACGGCGCCCATCAGCAGCGGGTAGGACAGGGCCCGGTGCAGCTTGACGGGCATCCGGGCGGCGGCCGCCATCAGCCCGGCCCCGATGACGGCGGCGAGGAACTGTTTGCGGAAGAAGTACGTGCCGGGCTTGCCGAGCTCCAGCGCCTTGATCATCGAGGCGGAGTAGACCATCACGAGGCCGAGCACGGTGATGAGCAGGCCGGCGCCCAGGATCAGGTAGTACGCGGTCAGCGGGCGGTCCCAGGCCCGGCGTGCCTGCTCGTAGAGCCGCCGCACTCCCCCGCCCCGGGGGGAGCGGGGGCCGCCGGAGGTCCTGAGGCGTGCCGCGGGAGGCCGCCGGGTGCCGGCGGCGGGGCGGACGCGCAGGGCGAGGCCGGCGGGGAGCGGTGCGCCCCCGGCCGCGAGGAGGGGCGGATGGAGCGCCCGGCTGATCGCCGAGGTCGCCCGTGAGCGGTCCCTGCCGCGTGCGGCAGAGCTCTCTTCGGCCGGCATGGTCCCTGTCCCCTCCACTGCTCGTGCCCGGGGCTTCGGCGCCGGGGACCGGGCCCCGGCACAGCTGTACGCGCCCGGGTGCTCCGGGACCGTACGGCGCGGAGGCCGGGCCCGTCAGGCGTTCTCGGCGGCGAGTGCGCGGACGGCGTCCGCGAAGGCCTCGCCCCGCTTGTTGTAATTGACGAACATGTCCATCGAGGCGCAGGCCGGGGCCATCAGTACGGTGTCTCCCGGCCGGGCGAGCCGTGCGGCCTCGCGGACCGCCTCGGACATCGCCCCAGTGTCGGTCCGGTCGAGGTCGGTCACCGGGACCTCGGGCGCGTGTCGCGCGAGGGCTTCACGGATCAGGGACCGGTCCGCGCCCATCAGTACGACGCCCCGCAGACGCTTCGCGCACCCGGTCACCAGCTCGTCGAAGGTGGCTCCCTTGGCCAGGCCTCCGGCGATCCAGACGATCGGGTCGTAGGCCGCCAGGGAGGCCTCGGCGGCGTGGGTGTTGGTGGCCTTGGAGTCGTCGATGTACGTGACCCCGGCGACGTCCGCGACGTGCTCGATGCGGTGCGGGTCGGGGCGGAAGGCCCGCAGCCCGTCACGCACGGCGGCGGGCTCCACGCCGAAGGCGCGGGCCAGCGCCGCGGCGGCCAGCGCGTTGGCGACGTTGTGCGGGGCCGGCGGGTTGACGTCCGCGACCTCGGCGAGCTCCTGGGCCTGCTTCTGCCGGTTCGTCACGAAGGCGCGGTCGACGAGGATGCCGTCGACGACCCCGACCTGGGAGGGCCCGGGGGTGCCGAGGGTGAAGCCGATCGCCCGGCAGCCCTCCTCGACATCCGCCTCGCGCACCAGGTCCTCGGTGCCGCTGTCCGCCACGTTGTAGACGCAGGCGACGGTGTTGCCCTCGTAGATCCGGCCCTTGTCGGCGGCGTACGCCTCCATCGAGCCGTGCCAGTCGAGGTGGTCCGGGGCCAGGTTGAGCACGGCGGCCGAGTGGGCGCGCAGCGAGGGCGACCAGTGCAGCTGGTAGCTGGAGAGCTCGACGGCGAGTACGTCGTACGTCTCCTCGCCGAGTACCGCGTCCAGGAGCGAGACCCCGATGTTGCCGACGGCCGCGGTGCGCAGTCCGGCGGCTTCCAGGATCGAGGCGAGCATCCGTACGGTCGTGGTCTTGCCGTTGGTGCCGGTGACCGCGAGCCAGGGCGCGGCACCGGGTCCGCGTAGCCGCCAGGCGAGTTCGACGTCGCCCCAGACCGGGACGCCCGCCTCGGCGGCTGCGGCGAAGAGCGGCTTGTCGGGCTTCCAGCCCGGGGTGGTGACGATGAGCTCGGTGGACTCGGGCAGGGTGGCCCCGTCGCCGAGGCGCACGGTGATGCCCTGCGCCTCCAGCTCCGCGGCCTGGCCGCGGGAGCGTTCGTCGTCACCGTCGTTGACCACGGTGACGACGGCGCCGAGGCCGTGCAGCACCCGGGCCGCCGGGATCCCGGAGACCCCGAGTCCGGCGACCGTGACGTGCTTGCCCTGCCAGTCCACATTGCTCACTTCTTGGCTGCCCATCCTGCGTAGAAGAGGCCGAGGCCGACGATCACACACATGCCCTGGATGATCCAGAAGCGGACCACGACAAGGACTTCGGACCACCCCTTGAGTTCGAAGTGGTGCTGGAGCGGTGCCATCCGGAAGACGCGCTTGCCGGTCATCTTGAACGAGCCGACCTGGATGACGACGGACATCGTGATCATCACGAAGAGGCCGCCGAGCACCGCCATCAGGAACTCGGTGCGGGAGCAGATCGCCAGTCCGGCGAGCGCCCCGCCGAGGGCGAGGGAACCGGTGTCGCCCATGAAGATCTTGGCGGGCGAGGTGTTCCACCACAGGAAGCCGAAGCAGGAGCCCATCAGCGCGGAGGCCACGACCGCCAGGTCGAGCGGATCTCGCACCACGAAGCAGGCGCTCGGGTTGGTGAGGGTCGCCGCGTTGGCGCAGGACTCCTGGAACTGCCAGAGCCCGATGAACGTGTACGCGCCGAAGACCATCACCGACGCACCGGTGGCCAGGCCGTCCAGACCGTCCGTCAGGTTCACGCCGTTGGACATGGCGAGAATCATGAAGAGCGCCCAGACCACGAACAGCACCGGTCCGATCGACCAGCCGAAGTCCTCGACGAACGAGAGCTTGGTCGAGGCGGGGGTGTTGCCCCGGGCGTCGGCGAACTGGAGCGAGAGCACCGCGAAGGCGATGCCGACGATCAGCTGGCCGGCCATCTTGGCCTTGGCCCGCAGACCCAGCGAACGCTGCTTGACGATCTTGATGTAGTCGTCGAGGAAGCCGACGAGGCCCATCCCGGTCATCAGGAAGAGGACCAGTACACCGGAGAAGCGCATGTCCTCGCCGGTGATCACCTTGGCCAGGATGTACGCCAGGATCGTCGCCAGGATGAAGGCGATGCCGCCCATCGTGGGCGTGCCCTTCTTCGATCCGTGGCTGCGCGGCCCGTCGTCCCGGATGAACTGCCCGTATCCCTTGCGGGCCAGCAGTTTGATCAGCAGCGGGGTACCGACCAGTGTCAGGAAGAGCCCTATGGCCCCCGCGAAGAGGATCTGCCTCATCGGCCGGAGACCTCGCCCTCGGTCGCGCTGTCCAGCAGTGCCATGGCGACCTGCTCCAGGCCGACCGACCGGGACGCCTTCACCAGCACGACGTCTCCCGGGCGCAGTTCACTGCGCAACAGGTCGACGGCAGCCTGCGCGTCGGACACATGCACCGACTCCTCACCCCACGAACCCTCGTTGTATGCGCCCAGTTGCAGCCAGGAGGCCTCTCTGCCCCCGACTGCGACGAGCTTGCTGACGTTGAGTCGGACGGCAAGCCGTCCGACCGCGTCGTGCTCGGTGAGCGAGGCGTCGCCGAGCTCGGCCATCTGGCCGAGCACCGCCCACGTGCGGCGCCCCTTCCCCATGGCGACCAGCGCGCGCAGCGCGGCCTTCATGGATTCGGGGTTGGCGTTGTAGGCGTCATTGACGAACGTCACGCCGTCCGGACGCTCGGTGACCTCCATGCGCCAGCGGGAGAGGGTGCCCGCCTCGGAGAGCGCCTCGGCGATCTCGTCTGCGGACAGGCCCAGCTCATGGGCGACGGCGGCCGCGGCGAGCGCGTTCGACACGTGGTGCTCACCGTACAGGCGCATGGTCACATCGCTGCACCCGGTGGGTGTGTGGAGCCTGAACGCGGGGCGGCCGTCCTCGGTGAGCCGGACGTTCTCACCCCGTACGTCCGCATCCGCGGCTTCGCCGAAGAGCAGCACCCGGGCCTTGGTCCGGGTGGTCATGGCACGGACGAGCGGGTCGTCGGCGTTGAGTACGGCGACACCGTCCTCGGGGAGCGACTCGACCATCTCGCCCTTGGCCTGGGCGATCTGTTCCCGGCCGCCGAACTCGCCGATGTGCGCGGAGCCGACGTTGAGGACGAGGCCGATACGGGGCGGGACGAGCCCGGTGAGGTAACGGATGTCGCCGATGTAGCGAGCACCCATTTCGAGGACCAGGTGCTGGGTCTCCTCGGTGGCGCGCAGCGCGGTGAGCGGCAGACCGATCTCGTTGTTGAGGTTGCCCGCCGGGTAGACGGTGGGGCCCTTGCGCTCCAGGAGCTGGGCGATCAGGTCCTTGGTGGAGGTCTTGCCGGCGGACCCGGTGAGGGCGACGACGACGGTGCCGAGACGGCCGACGACGTTACGGGCGAGCGCGCCGAGCGCCGCCACCACGTCGTCGACGACGATCGCGGGGACGCCGACGGGGCGGGCGGCCAGGACGACTGCCGCGCCCGCCTCGACGGCGCGCCGCGCGTAGTCGTGGCCGTCGACGCGTTCGCCGGTGAACGCGGCGAAGAGGCTGCCTTGCTTCACCTCCCGGGAGTCGATGACGACGGGCCCGCTGACGGTTACCGCCGGATCCGGTATGTCGTACGACTGCCCGCCGACGATTTCGGTGATCTCGGCGAGGGAAAGGGCGATCACTTGGTCATCCCTGACTGTTGTTCTCGTGGGTGGAGGCACGGTGGGTGGTGTTCTCGTGCCCCAGGGACCGCTCGATGGCCGTTCGCAGGACCACCCGGTCGTCGAAGGGGCGCACCACTCCGTGGACGTCCTGGCCCTGCTCGTGGCCCTTGCCCGCGATCAGCACGGTGTCGCCGGGTGCGGCACGGGCGACGGCGGCGGCGATGGCGGCGGCGCGGTCGGCGTCGACCAGGACGTCACCGCGTTCGTGCACGGGCACGGCGGCGGCGCCCGCGAGCATGGCGGCGAGGATGCCGAGGGGGTCCTCGGAGCGGGGGTTGTCGGAGGTCAGTACGGCGGTGTCGGCGAGCCGGGCCGCTGCCGCGCCCATCGGGGCGCGTTTGGTGGTGTCGCGGTCGCCGCCGCAGCCGAGGACGATGTGCAGCCTGCCCTCGGTGACCTTGCGCAGGGAGCGCAGTACCGACTCGACGGCGTCGGTCTTGTGCGCGTAGTCGACGAGTGCGAGGTACGGCTGCCCGGCGTCGACCCGCTCCAGCCTGCCGGGCACTCCGGGCACGACGGCGACACCGTCGGCCGCGATCTGCGGGTCGATGCCCGCGACGGCGAGGGTGACGATCGCGGCCAGGGTGTTGGCCACGTTGAACGGGCCGGGCAGCGGGGCCTTGGCGGCGGCCCGCTCGCCCTTGGGCCCGACGACGGTGAAGGTGGAGCCGAGCTGCCCCACCTCGACGTCCTCGGCGCGCCAGTCGGCGTCCGGATGGCCCTCGGCGGAGAAGGTGGTGACGGGGACGGATGCCTCGGTGATGAGCCTGCGGCCGTACTCGTCGTCGTAGTTGACGACGCCCTGCCTGCTGCGCTGCGGGGTGAACAGCCGCGCCTTGGCCTGGAAGTAGTCCTCCATGCCGGAGTGGAACTCCATGTGTTCCGGGCTGAGGTTGTTGAAGACCGCGACGTCGAAGACGCAGCCGTCGACCCGGCCGAGCACCAGGGCGTGGCTGGAGACCTCCATCGTCACCGCGTCCACGCCGCGTTCGCGCATGACGGCGAACAGGGCCTGCAGATCGGTGGCTTCGGGGGTGGTGCGCTCGGACTTGATGCGTTCGTCGCCGATCCGCATCTCCACGGTGCCGATGAGGCCGGTGTCGCGTCCGGCGCCGCGGAAGCCGCCCTCGACGAGGTAGGCGGTCGTGGTCTTGCCGGATGTTCCGGTGATGCCGATCTGGAGCAGGTCGGCGCCGGGGTTTCCGTAGATCTCGGCGGCGAGTTCGCCCATCCGGCCGCGCGGGTCCTGGATGACCAGGACCGGGAGTCCGGTGGCCGAGGCGCGTTCGGCGCCCGCCGGGTCGGTGAGGATCGCGGCGGCGCCGAGACCGGCGGCCTGGGCGGTGAAGTCGGCACCGTGCAGACGGGCACCCGGCAGCGCCGCGTACACGTCCCCGGGGCGTACGGCCCGGGAGTCGTGCGTGATGCCGGTGACTTCGCCGCTGCCCGGTGGTTCGACTCCCAGCCGGGCTGCCAGCGTCACCAGGGAGGTCGGCCGCAGCCGATCCGGGCGGGGCGCTCCCGGGTAGTTCACAGGGGCGTCCTTCTGGGTGGTTCGGGACTGTTCAGCGTGGGGCACGGCGGTGAGCGTACCGGGCGCACCCGGCCTCTCGCGAAGTGAGGGGGCGGGGGTGCGGTGGTTCCCGTTCCGGTTCCCTGGATCGGGGGTGATGGTTGTCACTGAGGGTCTCCCCGAGTTCACTCGCCGGGTGTGAAGGACACCGGCAGCCGGGCCGGCTCGTTGCCGGTGGGTGCGGTCTGCAGCGTCTTCAGCGCGAATTCCATGACCTGCTTGTAGATGGGGCCGCAGATCTGGCCGCCGAAGTAGCTGCCCTTGGTGGGGTTCTGGATGGCGCAGTAGACGGTGATCTGTGGGTTGTCGGCGGGGGCGAACCCGGCGAAGGAGGCGGTGTAGCCGTGGTAGCCGCCACGCACCGGATCGACTCGGTTGGCCGTACCGGTCTTGCCCGCGACGCGGTAGCCGGGGATCTTGGCCTTCGTTCCGGTGCCCTCCTCGTCGCCGACGACCGACTCCAGCATGCTCGCGAGCGTACTGGCGGTCTTCTTGCTGACCACCCGGGTCTGCTCGGGGGCCTCGGCGGCGGTGAAGCGACCGTCGGCGCCCCGGGTGCCCCGGACGAGGGTCGGTTCGATCCGGACCCCGCCGTTGGCGATCGTGGAGTAGATCGAGGCGGCCTGCATGGCGTTGAGCGAGAGGCCCTGGCCGAACGGGATCGTGTACTGCTGCGAGGTGGACCAGTCCTGCGGCTCGGCGAGGATGCCGGCGGTCTCACCCGGGTAGCCCAGTCCGGTCGGTGAACCGATGCCGAACTTGCGCAGGTAGGAGTGGAGGACCTTGTTCGACTCGGCCTGGGTCTTCCCCAGCTGTCCGGTGGCCAGGATGGTGCCGATGTTGCTGGACTTGGCCAGTACGCCGTTGAGGGTGAGGTACCAGGTCGGGTGGTCGATGTCGTCCTTGAAGAGCCGGTCGCCCCGGTGCAGGCGGTTGGGGACCGTGACATGGGTGCCGGGCGTGGCGACGCCCTCCTCCAGCACGGCGGCCATCGACATGACCTTGCTGGTGGAACCGGGCTCGTACACGTCCTGGAGTGCCGCGTTGCCCAGTGAGGCGGCGTCGGCCTGCGAGAGGTCGTTGGGGTCGAAGCCCGGAGCGTTCGCCATGGCGAGGACCTCACCGGTGCGGGTGTTCTGCACGACGACGTAGCCGCGGTCGGCCTTCGACTTCTTCACCTGGTCGGAGATGGCCTTCTGGGCCGCCCACTGGATGTCGCGGTCGATGGTCAGCTCGATGTCGGAGCCGGCGACGGCGGGGACCTCCTTGGTGCCCGCGGTGGGCACCCGGCGGCCGCCGGACTGGGCGTACTTGATCGTGCCGTCCTCGCCCGCGAGCTCCTTGTCCAGCTGGGATTCGAGGCCGCCCGCGCCCTTGCCCTCGGCGTTGACGTAACCCAGTATCCCGGCGGCCAGACCGCCGTTGGGATAGACGCGCTTGGTGGTCGACTCCTGGAAGACGCCTGCCAGCACATTGGCCCCGCTGCCGCCGGCCGCCCTGTCCTTCGCGGCCTTCTCGGCGAAGACGGACTTGAGGTCCTTGATCTGCGTCCAGACCTGCGGGGTCTGCCTGCGGGCCAGGACGGTGTAGCGGCTCTTCGGCTTCGACAGCTTCTTCGTCAGTTCGGACGCCTCGACACCGAGGATGGGCGCGAGAAGCGCGGCGGCCTGCTGGGGAGCGTCGGGCGCCTTGCTGTCGGCCGGCGTGAACATCTTGGGGTCGGCGGTGATGTCGTACGCGTCGACGCTGGTGGCCAGCGCGATGCCGCTCCGGTCGGTGATCTCGCCGCGCTCGGCCGCGACGGTGTAGCTCAGGTAGCGGTTCTTCTCGGCCTTGGCCGCGTACGCGTTGGCGTCGATGGCCTGGACCTGGAGGAGCCGTACGACGAACGCGATCATGACGAGGGCCAGGGCCAGGCTGACCAGCCGCAGTCGCGGCCGTGGGCTGCCCAGGCGCAGCGGACGGCCGGGGCGGCGCGGGGTCCGTCCGCGCGGGGCCGCGGAGGAGGGCCGTCGCCTCGGCTGGGGGCGGGCCGAGGGCCGGGGGCGGCCGGCGGAGCGGGACGCCGCGTTGCGCGGGCGCGCGGGGCCGGGGACCCGGCGGCGCGGGGGTTCCTGGGAGGGCACTGCGTCACCTGCCGGGGGTCATGGAGGGCTGTGCTGCCGGGGTACGCGCGTTCGCGGAGGCGCTCGGCTCCGCCGGGGCGGTGCCGGTCGCGGACGCCGGCGCGCCGGGCTTGGCCGAGGGCGTGCTCGGGGCGGCCGCGGTGGTGCCCGGCACGGTGGGCGAAGGGGTGGAGCGGGAAGTGGCGGTGGCCGAGGTGTCCGGGGCGGGGCGCTCGGGGATGCCGGGCTTCGGCGCCGTGGTGGCCGACGGGGAACTGGCGGCGGAGGGGACGCCGCGCACCTTGCCGTTCGGGTCGAGGAAGGCGGGGCTGCCGCCGGGGACCATACCCAGTTCCCGTGCCCGCCTTGCCAGGGCGTCGGGTTCGGAGGCGTTGTCCACGTCGCGCTGGAGCGCCTGCTGATCGTCGGTGAGGCCGGTGGTGCGCTTCTTCAGCTCACTCAGCCGGAACGATCCTTCGTTGAGCGCGGAGTTGAGCAGCAGCAGGGTGATCAGGCCGCCGCCCAGGAGCAGGACGACCAGCAGGACGAAGGGGGTCCTGGCCGCGTTGCCCGGCCCGGACGGCATCAGCCGGCCGAGCCGCGCGGCGCGCCCTTTCAGCTGGCCGGCCGGCTTGCTCACCGCGCCGCTCCGTCCCCGTGCCGGGCCCGCGAAGTCCCCGGGCTCCCCCTGCTCATCGCTCCTCCTCGCGGATCCGCTGGGCCCCGCGCAGCCGGGCGGGGGCGGCGCGCCGGTTCTCGGCGACCTCCTCCTCGGTGGGCAGCTCGGCGCCTCGGGTCAGCAGCTTGAGCCGGGGCTGGTAACGCTCGGGGACGACCGGCAGGCCGGGCGGTGCGGTGTTGGCCGCACCCGCCGCGAACACCTGCTTGACCAGGCGGTCCTCCAGCGAGTGGTACGAGAGGACGGCGATGCGCCCGCCCACGGCGAGGCTCGCCACCGCGGCGGGGATCGCCCGCTCCAGCACGGTGAGTTCGCCGTTGACCTCGATGCGCAGGGCCTGGAAGGTGCGCTTGGCCGGGTTGCCTCCGGTGCGCTTGGCGGCCTGCGGCAGCGAGTCACGGATCAGTTCGACGAGCCGGGCGCTGTTGCTGAAGGGCTCCTTCTCGCGCTCGCGCACGACGGCGGAGACGATCCGCTTGGCCTGCTTCTCCTCGCCGTACGCGCGCAGGATCCGGACCAGCTCGCCCGGCGGGTAGGTGTTGAGCACCTCGGCCGCGCCGATACCGGTCGTCTGGTCCATGCGCATGTCGAGCGGGGCGTCCTGGGCGTACGCGAATCCCCGGTCCGCCTCGTCCAGTTGCATGGAGGAGACGCCGAGGTCGAACAGAACGCCCTGGACCTTGGGGATGCCGAGCCGGGCGAGCACCTCGGGCAGTTCGTCGTAGACGGCGTGCACCAGCGTGCAGCGGTCGCCGTAGGGGGCGAGCCGCTCGCCGGAGAGCCGCAGCGCCTCCTTGTCCCGGTCGAGCGCGATCAGCCGGGCGGTGGGGAAGGCGGAGAGCAGCGCCTCGCTGTGTCCGCCGAGCCCCAGGGTGCAGTCGACGACCACGGGCGGCTGGGGGCTCGGTGCCTCCAGAGCCGGGGCCAACAGGTCCAGGCACCGCTGGAGCATCACCGGGACGTGTCGGGTCTGGCTCATGCGCCCTCTCAGGCTCAGGTCCCGGGGCGCGGACGTACGGCCTGGTCCCCGCCCGCTCGCGAAGGGGAGGTCCGCCGGCGCCGGGGAAGGGGCGTCAGCCGACCGGCGAGCGGGAGAGGGCCGGGCCGTACGTACGCCGCGCACACGGGGAATACATCGGAATGTGCAGGGTGTCGGTAACTTCCCGTCACTTTAGTCCACCCTGCCATTCGATCGATTCCCGATCAATCAACCCGACAGCGCGTCGGCCCTCGCTTTGTTCACCCGGCCGGGTGACCGAGTGTGAGACTTGTGGGTTACCTCACAACAAACGCCATTGACGTTCTTTGTCCGCTTCAACACCACGCCGGTACGGCCGGCGCGGGCTAACGTCTTGTCCATGTCGACTTCCGCGCACTCCACCGCCGAGCCCACCACTCCCGCCGCAGGCCAGGCCCGTACCGACGGCACCGTCACCGACCGGCTGGTCGATGCGAACGTCCAGTACGCCTCCGCGTTCACCGACCCCGGAATGGACGCGAAGCCCGTGCTGCGCGTCGCCGTGGTCGCCTGCATGGACGCCCGTCTCGACCTTCACAAGGCGCTCGGTCTGGCGCTCGGCGACTGTCACACCATCCGCAACGCGGGCGGCGTGGTCACCGATGACGTGATCCGTTCGCTGTCGATCAGCCAGCGGGCCCTCGGCACGCGCAGCGTGGTCCTGATCCACCACACGAACTGCGGCATGGAGTCGATCACCGAGGAGTTCCGCCGGGATCTGGAGATGGAGGTCGGCCAGCGGCCCGCCTGGGCGGTGGAGGCCTACAGCGACGCGGACCAGGACGTACGGCAGTCGATGCAGCGCGTCCGCACCTCGCCGTTCCTGCTGCACACCGACGACGTGCGCGGCTTCGTCTTCGACGTGACCACCGGCCTGCTGCGCGAGATCCTTCCGGCTTCCTGACACCGGGGCCCAGATCTTTCCGGATTCCTCGCACGGGGGTTTCGGACGGACACATTCCGGCAGCGAAAATCCCACTGAACCCGACATACCTCCCTCAGTTATCCACAGGCGAGTGACACGAAGCGGTAACGGCAACAAGAATGCGGGTGTGACACCCCGTCGGACCCCGTCCGACGTGGTGTCCGTGTTTCGGGGTGGGCCGGGCCGCACGAGAGCACCGGCCCGTGACTGGGGAACCCCCGCTGCTCCTGGGGAGCGTGGGGCAGGGCCGAGGAGGGCCGGGTGACGACCTATGACGATCGAGCGAGCCTCACAGATCTGACCACCACAGTGGAGCGGGTACGCGGGTCGGTGGAGCGTGTGATCGAGGGCAAGCCCGAGGTCGTACGCCTTTCGCTGACCGTGCTGCTCGCGGAGGGCCATCTGCTGATCGAGGACGTGCCCGGAGTGGGCAAGACCATGCTGGCCAAGGCGCTGGCCCGGTCCATCGACTGCTCGGTGCGGCGTATCCAGTTCACACCGGATCTGCTGCCCTCGGACATCACCGGTGTGTCCATCTTCGATCAGCAGCGCCGCGACTTCGAGTTCAAACCGGGCGCGATCTTCGCCCAGATCGTGATCGGCGACGAGATCAACCGCGCGTCGCCCAAGACCCAGTCCGCGCTCCTGGAGTCGATGGAGGAGCGCCAGGTCACCATCGACGGCCACAGCTACGAGCTGCCCGATCCGTTCATGGTCGTGGCCACGCAGAACCCGGTGGAGATGGAGGGCACGTATCCGCTGCCCGAGGCCCAGCGCGACCGGTTCATGGCCAGGGTGTCGATCGGCTATCCCAGCGCCGAGGCCGAACTGCGGATGCTCGACGTGCACGGCGGCCTCTCACCGCTCGACGACCTCCAGCCGGTGGCGCACGCCCACGACATCGTCAAGCTGATCGAGGCAGTGCGCTCGGTCCACGTCGCCGAGGCCGTCCGGCGGTACGCGGTACAGCTCGTCGGGGCCACCCGCAGCCACCCCGATCTCAGGCTCGGTGCCTCGCCGCGCGCCACCCTGCACCTGCTGCGTGCCGCCAAGGCCTCCGCCGCGCTGAACGGTCGCGACTACTGCCTGCCGGACGATGTGCAGTCCCTTGCCGCCGCCGTGCTCGCCCACCGGCTGCTTCCCACGGCACAGGCCCAGCTGAACCGCCGCACCGCCGAACAGGTGGTGCTGGAGATCCTTCAGCAGACCCCCGTGCCGACGGCGTCGACCACCGCGACCACCGCGGCCACCGCGGTGCCCCCGCACCGGGCGGGCACGGTGTACGACGGCCGGCAGCAGCCCGGCACGCGGCGGATCTGATGGCCGCCGGGGGGCCGACCGCGATGGACGACAGCGACGACAAGGGCGGGCTGCGCGCCGCCCTGGGCGGGCTGACCACGCGCGGAAGGTCCTTCCTGGCGGCCGGTGTCGCCGCCGCGGTCTGCGCCTATGTGCTGGGCCAGGGGGATCTGCTGCGGGTCGGCCTGCTGCTCGCCGTGCTGCCGCTGGTCTGTGTGACGGTGCTCTTCCGGACCCGTTACCGGGTCGCGGGCACCCGGCGGCTCTCGCCGTCCCGGGTGCCCGCGGGCACCGAGGCACGGGTCCATCTGCGGATGGACAACGTCTCGCGGCTGCCCACCGGTCTGCTCATGCTCCAGGACCGGGTGCCGTACGTGCTCGGCCCCCGGCCGCGTTTCGTCCTGGACCGGGTGGAGGCGGGCGGCCGGCGCGAGGTGTCCTACCGGGTGCGGTCGGACCTGCGGGGGTGCTACCCGCTCGGCCCCCTGCAACTGCGGCTGAGCGATCCGTTCGGGATGTGCGAGCTGACCCGTTCGTTCAGCGCGTACGACACGCTCGTCGTCATCCCCAGGACCGAGCCGCTGCCCCCCGTGCGGCTGGCGGGCGAGGCCACCGGTTACGGCGAGGGACGGCAGCGGTCGCTCGCGCTGGCGGGCGAGGACGACGTCATCCCGCGCGGTTACCGGCACGGCGACGATCTGCGCCGTGTCCACTGGCGCTCCACCGCACGCTACGGCGAGCTGATGGTGCGCCGCGAGGAGCAGCCGCAGCGGGCCAGGTGCACGGTGCTGCTGGACACACGCCGCACCGCCTACCAGGGCACGGGGCCCGACTCGGCGTTCGAGTGGGCCGTCTCCGGAGCCGCGTCCACGCTGGTGCACATGGTGGAGCGGGGCTTCTCGGTCCGGCTGCTGACGGACGACGGCACGGCGGTGCCGGGCGAGGGCGAGAGCGGTTTCGCCCATGACTCGGCGGAGTCGGCCGGGCTGATGATGGACGCCCTCGCGGTGGTCGACCACTCCGACGGGGGCGGCCTGTCGCGCGCGTACGACGTACTGCGCGGTGGCGATGAGGGCCTGCTGATCGCCTTCCTCGGTGAGCTGGACGAGGAGCAGGCCGCGGTCGCGGCCCGGATGCGGCAGCGCAGCGGCGGGGCCGTCGCGTTCGTCCTGGACAGCACCGCCTGGGTGCACGGCCGGTCGTCCGCCTCCGACGCGGCCTGCGAGCAGCGGCTCCGGCTGCTGCGCGAGTCGGGGTGGACGGCGGTGCCGGTCCGGCCCGGCACGGATCTCGCCCCGCTGTGGCTTCGGGCGAGCCGGCACGGTTCGCTGAACCAGTCCGCGTCGGTGGGCGGTTCCGCGGGCGGTACGACAGATTTCTCCGGTGGTTGGTCATGAGGGGACGGTCATGAGCGGTCGTGGTCGGCTGGCGCTGTGCGCCTTTGCGGCGACGCTGATGGCGGCTTGTTCGATGCTGCCGCTGGTCGACCCGGTCACCTGGTTCCTGGAGGCCTCGTTCCTGCTGGCCGTCCAGTGCGGCGTGGGGGCGCTCGGCCGGCGAGTGCCGCTGCCCCGGCTGCTGACCGTCGGCGTGCAGGCGGTCGCCCTGGTGGTGCTGCTGACCGTGGCGTTCGCCCGGGAGGAGGCCCTGGCAGGGTTCCTGCCCGGCCCGCAGGCCGTGCAGCGGATCGCGGATCTGCTGACCGTGGGCGCGGACGATGTCGGCCGGTACGCGATCCCGGCACCCGACACCCCGGGCATCCGGCTGATGATGGTGGGCGGGGTGCTGCTGATCGGGCTCGCGGTGGACGCGCTGGCGGTCACGTTCCGCAGCGCCGCTCCGGCCGGGCTGCCCCTGCTGGCCCTGTACTCCGTCGCCGCAGGGCTCTCCAACGGCAGCGCGGACTGGCTGTGGTTCCTGCTGGCCGCCTGCGGCTATCTGCTCCTTCTGCTGGCCGAGGGGCGTGACCGGCTCTCCCAGTGGGGGCGGGTCTTCGCCGGTGCGGCCAGGCCCCGGGGCGGCTCCGCCTCCGGCATCGGCTCCCGGGGCGGCCCTCTCGCCCCGGTCCGCACCGGGCGGCGCATCGGCGCGCTCGCACTGGGAATCGCGCTGGTCGTGCCCGCCGCCCTGCCCGCGCTGGACAGCGGACTGCTGGCCGGCACGGCGGGCGGCAACGGCAAGGGCGGAGGCGGCGGCACCATCTCCGCGGTGAACCCGCTGGTCTCCCTGCAGAACAACCTCAACCAGCCGGAGAACCGGGAGGTGATGTCGTACCGCACCAACGCGTCCGGTGCGCAGGACTTCTACCTCCGCATCCTGGCCCTGGACCAGTTCAACGGAAACGAATGGCGGGCCTCCACCCGCCGTCTGAAGGACGTACCGAAGCGGCTCCCGGACCCGACGGGCCTGTCGCCGGACGTCGCGGTGACGGAGATCAGCACGAACATCTCCGCGTCCGGTTCCTACCAGCAGACCTATCTGCCGCTCCCCTACCCGGCGACCGAGGTGAGGGTGGGCGGGCGCTGGCGGTACGAGCCCGAGGGACGCACCCTCGTCGGGGACGACGGGGAGAACACCGGCGGTGCGCAGTACGAGGTCTCCAGCCTGGCCGTGCAGCCGACCGCCGGCCAGCTCGCGGGTGCGGGCACGGTCCCGGCGGCCCTGCGCCGCGAGTACACCAAGGTGCCCGGATCCCTGCCGGAGGTGGTCAGGAAGACGGCCGTCGAGGTGACGAAGGGGTCCGCCAACGCCTACGAGCAGGCGGTGAAGCTGCAGAACTACTTCGCGTCCGAAGGCGGCTTCACCTACGACACCTCGGTGAACTCGGGTACCGGCAGCGCGGCGATCGGCCGGTTCCTCAGAGACCGGCGGGGCTTCTGCGTCCACTTCTCGTTCACCATGGCCGCGATGGCACGGACGCTGGGCATCCCGGCCCGCGTCGCCGTGGGCTTCACACCCGGCACCGCACAGTCGGACGGTTCGATGTCGGTCGGTCTGCGCGATGCGCATGCCTGGCCCGAGCTGTATTTCGAGGGCGTCGGATGGACGCGTTTCGAGCCCACGCCGACGCGCGGTTCCACTCCGTCGTACACCCTGCCGGACGCTCCCTCCGGCGACTCCGCCGACCCGGCCCGGCCCGAGACGGATGCCTCGGCGGCGGCGCCGGTCACGCCGTCCCCGTCGGACAGCTGCCCCGCCCAGATGCGCAGGCAGGGCGAGTGCGGCAGCTCGGCGCTCCCGGGAGCGGTGACGCCCACGGACACGGGGACGCCTGCGGGGACGGTGCTCGCGGTGGTACTGGCGGCGGTGCTCGTCCTGCTGCTCCCGTTGCTGCCCATGATCTGGCGGACCCGGGTACGTGCCCGCAGGCTGGGCTCCTCCACCGGGCGCACCCCGGCGGACGCGACCGCGAGAACGCTGGCGGCCTGGCAGGAGATCACCGACACCGCGTGGGACCACGGAATCGAACCGGACGAGTCCCGGACCCCGCGCAAGGCGGCCGCCCGGGTGGTCCGGATGGGCCGGCTGGACACGGAGGCGGCCGAGGCGGTGCACCGGGTGGCGGGCGCGGTGGAGCAGGTGCTCTACGCGCCGGAACCGCAGCCGGCGTCGGGGCTCGCGGAGGACGCGCAGGCGGTGCGGACGGGCCTCCGGAACTCTGCCGACCGGTTCGCCCGGTTCCGTGCGGTCGTGGCACCGCGATCGGCCGTACGGGTGATGTGGGCGGCGTCGGAGCGCTGGGCGGCCCTGACCGGCAGGTTGCGGGCACCACAGCGGCCGACGTGGTTGCGGCGCCCGTCCCGCCAGCAGGGCTGACGCCCCGGGGCCCGGGCGAGCAGGCCCCGGCCCCGGGAGGACCGGGGCCGGGGCTCAGATCCCGCCCGAGGCCCGGGGGCCCGCTCAAAGCCCAGGTCCCGCCCGAGGCCGGGGCCTTCTCCCTTCAGGCATGCCGGTCAGGCACACATGTGAGGCACACGAATGAGGGGCGGTCGCAGAAACGCGACCGCCCCTCACCCATCAGTGTTTCCGAGCGCTTACTGGCCCTGCTCATCGCGGCGGCGCTGCCACCGTTGTTCGATCCGGTTCATCACGGACCGGCGCTGCTTGGGCTGACGCCGTGTGGCCGTACCACCCGCGCGGACTGCCTGTTGTTCGCCCGGCTTCGGCGCCTTGCGCCAACCGGTGACCGCGAGCACCGCGCAGCCCAGCATGACGAGGAACCCCACCACGCTGATCCAGATCTGCTGGGCGACCATTCCGGCCATGAGGAGCGCGATTCCCACCAGGAAGCCAGCAACTGCCTGGTAGACCCGTCGCCGGGTATATGTACGCAGCCCACTTCCCTCGAGCGCTGTCGCGAACTTGGGATCTTCGGCGTACAGCGCTCGCTCCATTTGCTCGAGCATTCGCTGCTCGTGCTCCGAGAGCGGCACGGAGTCCTCCTCGTCGTCGGCCGCCGGGGGGCGGCCGGTATGCGGCCCTTCCAGGATAGGCAGGGAATCGTCCCCGTGAAACCCGCCCTCATTGCCAATCAGCCAGTCCGGGCCGCCACGACGGCTCAGCTGCTGAGGCGTTGATTCCCCAACCTCCGATCCGTCATGCCGGATGGTGTCCCCCGATCATACGGGGCCAAGGCCCTGATCGGGGCTGCTGGGGCGTACTCCGTCTGCAGCTGCGTTGCTGATCAGCCGCGCCGCGATCGCGATCCGGCCACCTCTCAGGCCCGCTTGGTGCCCAGGATGTGCAGCTGGGTCGCCACCGAGTGGAACGCCGGCAGCTCGGCCGCCGCCGCCTCCAGCTTGAGCAGGGCCTCCATGGCACCCGGCTCGGTGTCCACCAGGACGCCCGGCACCAGGTCGGCGAAGACGCGTACCCCGTGGACGGCGCCGACCTCGACGTCCGCACCCTCGACAAGCGCGGTGAGCTGATCGGCCGTGTACCGCCGAGGCACCGGGTCGCCCTCGCCCCAGCGGCCGGCCGGGTCACCGAGCGCGTGCCGGGCCTCGGTGAAGTGACCGGCGAGGGCCCGTGCCAGAACCGCACCGCCGAGCCCGGAGGCGAGCAGGCTGAGCGCACCGGCCGGACGGAGCGCCTCGACCGCGTGCCGCACGCCCTCGGCGGGGTCGTCCACGTACTCCAGGACTCCGTGGCAGAGCACCGCGTCGTATCCCGCGCGCCCGACCACGTCGAACAGGCCGAGGATGTCGCCCTGGACCCCGTGGACCCGGTCGGCGACCCCGGCCTCCGCTGCGCGGCGCTCCAGCGCGAACAGCGCGTTGGGGCTGGGATCGACGACGGTGACCCGGTGGCCCAGGCGCGCGACGGGCACAGCGAAGTTGCCCGTACCGCCACCGGTGTCCAGTACGTCCAGGACGTCCCTGCCGGTCGCCTTGACCTGGCGGTCGAGAGCGTCCTTGAGGACCTCCCAGACCACGGCGGTACGAAGGGAGGCACGGGGGCGCAGCTGGTCCGACACGGCAGTTGTCTCCTCGGCACGGTGCCGTCACTGACGGCGGAGCGTGAACGACGGCAGGCGATGGGTCGCTTCCACCCTATTGCCTCGCACCGCCGCCGCCGTCATCCCGCATCCGTCCCTTCCGCCCGGGGCTGCGGAAGGACCGGCTGGAGCACCAGCAGCCTCTCCACCAGGCGAAGGAACATCGACGCATCGCGCAGCAGGTCGTCCGCGTCCCTCCGGCAGGCGGCTCCGGGTATGCCCGCTTCAGCCCGCGCCCGGCGGCGGGCACCGGAGGCGAACAAGGCACTCCACTCGGTGAGCTCGGGGGCGATTTCCGGCAGGACCTCCCAGGCGCTGCGGATCCTCTCCCGGCGCCGGAGGGAGGTCTCGGGCCGCCCCCGGACGGCGAGCACCGCGGCGGCGGTGCGCAGCGCGGCGAGGTGGGCGGTGGCATAGCGCTCGTTGGGCACGTCGAGAACAGCTGCCTCTTCGAGGCCGGCGCGGGCCTGGGCGAGGAGATCGAGAGCGGCGGGCGGCGCGGTGGCGCGCCGGATTACGGGGTGGACGTCGTGCGCCGGACCGGTCGGTGAGGGGGCAGGGCCGTCTGCGCGGCGTCGCGGAGCGGCTGCTGCGGACGAGTGGGCCATGACAGAACCTCCTGTCTCGTAACGGCTTCGTGGCCGTCTGTATCCATCGTGACGGCCCCCACTGACAATCCCCCCGAATCCGTCCCCGACCTGGCCCTTTGTCTCCATCTCGCGTTCAGGCTATCTTTTTGAACTGACTGGTCAGTGCAAACACTCGGGAGGGTCAGTGGACAGCCTGGAGAATCCGCACGGGGCAGCCGTCACAGCCGACGGTCTCGGCCTCAGGGGGCCGCGCGGATGGGCCTTCCGGGACGTGACGTTCAGCGCCGCGCCCGGGTCCCTGATCGCGATCGAAGGCCCGTCCGGATCAGGCCGCACCTGCCTGCTGCTCGCCCTCACCGGCCGGATGCGCCCCACCGGGGGCGAGGCCGCGACCGGCGGCCTGCGCCTGCCGCGCCGGGCCGCCGCCGTGCGCCGGATCGCGGCGCTGGGCCCGGTGCCCGGGGTCAGCGAACTCGACCCGGCGTTCACCGTCACCGAGCACCTGCGCGAGCGCGCCCTGCTGCAGCGCCGCTTCGACGGCTCGCTGCGCACCCTGCTTCGACCCCGCCGCGAGCGCGTCGCGGCGGCCCGTGCCCGCATCGACGCCGCCCTGGAGGCGGCCGGGCTCGACCCCGCCACGCTGCCCAAGGCCGAGCGGACCTCCGTAAGGGATCTGAAGAGGCTGGAAGCGCTGCGGCTCTCCGTCGCCCTCGCGCTGATCGGCCGGCCGGGGCTCCTCGCGGTGGACGACGCCGATCTGGGGCTCTCCGACACGGAACGCTCCGAGGCCTGGGCGCTGCTGCGCGGCCTCGCGGCCGACGGCACGACCGTGCTGGCGGTGTGCAGCCAGGCTCCCGAGGACGCGGTCACCGTGCGTACCGGCACCACCGGTGCGGCGGATCCCACCCACCTCACCGGGGAGCCCGCGTCGCGGGCCACTCCGGCACACGACGAAGGGACGGCCGATGCGTTCGCCGAGACTGGCCGCGCTTGAGCTCCGGCGCTTCGGCAGGGGGAGGCTGCCGCGTGCCGCGCTGGCCGCGCTCCTGCTGCTTCCGCTGCTCTACGGCGCCCTGTACCTGTGGTCCTTCTGGGACCCGTACGGACGCCTGGACCGCATCCCCGTCGCGCTGGTCAACGACGACAAGGGCGCCACGACCGGGGGCAGGCGTCTCTCGGCCGGGGACGAGATCACCGGCAGGCTGCTCGACTCCAAGGTCTTCGAGTGGCACGAGGTGAACGCCGCCGAGGCGGACAAGGGAGTCGAGGACGGTACGTACTACCTCTCGCTGACCATGCCGTCGGACTTCAGCGAGCGCATCGCCTCCAGTGCGGGCGAATCCCCCGAGACCGGCGCGCTCCAGGTGCGCACCAATGACGCGAACAACTACATCGTCGGCCAGATCTCCCGGACGGTCTTCTCCGAGGTCCGCACCGCCGCCTCCACCAACGCCTCCCGGAGCTTCCTCGACCGGATCTTCATCAGCTTCTCCGGTCTCCACGACGCGACGGCGAAGGCGGCCAGGGGCGCCGCCGACCTGGAGGGCGGGATCGGCATGGCGAAGAAGGGCTCGAAGGACCTCGCGGACGGGCTGAAGGACGCGAAGGCCGGAAGCAGCCGGCTGGCCACCGGAATCGTCCGGCTGAACAAGGGCGCGGACGACCTGGAGACCGGATCGCGCCAGGTCGCGGACGGCACCCAGCTGCTCGCCGACAAGGTCAACGGCGTGGCCGAGGACGTCCGCCCGTACCTGAAGGACAACGGCAGGGCCATCGGCGACGCGGCCCGGCTCGTCGCCGACTCCTCGCAGACCGTACGGGACAACCTCGGCCTGCTCGTGAAGGCGGCGCCCACCGCGGCCACCGCCGCCCACACGGCCTCCGACGACCTCGCCGATGTCCACCGCACCCGGTGCGTGGAACAGCCCCTCCCCGACCCCACGGTCTGCGCCCCCTTGAAACGGGCCGTGACGGCGGCGGCGGACGTCGCCGCCGTGGCCGACGACGTGAACGTCCTGGTCAAGGACCAGAACGGGGACCTCAGGAAACTGCGCACCCAGCTGACCACCCTGCAGCAGCGGGCGAACGCCCTCGCCGAGCGGGCGCCGCACCTGGACGAGGACCTGGAGAGCGCCGTCAAGAAGATCAACGCGCTCAACACCGGGGCCCACAAGGTCGCCAAGGGCGCCGGCCTGCTGCACACCGGTCTGACCACGGCCAAGTCGGGCTCCGCCGACCTGAACACCGGGGTCGGCAACCTCAAGAAGGGGGCGACGAGCCTGGACAGCGGCCTCATCCGGCTCGGCGACGGTTCGGCGACGCTCGCCCAGGGGCTCACCGACGGCGTGGACAAGATCCCCGACTACGACAAGAAGGACCGCGAAGCGCGTACGGGGGTCATGGCCGATCCCGTGCAGCTGGCCTCCCAGTCACTGCACACGGCCCCGAACTACGGCACCGGCTTCGCGCCCTACTTCATCCCGCTCTCCCTCTGGGTCGGCGCGATGGTGGCGTACATGCTGATCCAGCCGCTCAACCGGCGTGCGCTGGCCGCCGGGGCACCTGCCTGGCGGACCGCCTTCGCGGGCTGGCTGCCGGTGGCGGCGATCGGTCTGCTCCAGGTGGCCGCGCTGATGTCCGTACTGCACTGGGGGCTCGGTCTGCGGATGGCACACGCCGCCGGAACCATCGGCTTCCTCGCTCTGGTCACCTGCTGCTTCGGCGCGATCGTGCAGTGGCTGAACGCCCGTTTCGGGGCGGCGGGCCGCATCCTGGTCCTCGCGGTGCTGATGCTCCAGCTGACCTCGGCCGGCGGTACGTACCCCGTACAGACCAGTCCGGGCTTCTTCAACGCGATCCATCCGTACCTGCCGATGAGCTACATCGTCGAAGGCCTGCGCAGACTGATCACCGGCGGCGGACTCGGCCCGGTCTGGCAGGGCTGTGCGGTGCTGCTGGCCTTCACCGCCGGGGCGCTCGCGCTGACCGCCGTCTCCGCGCGCCGCAAGCAGATGTGGACGCTGGACCGGCTGCATCCGGAGCTGAGTCTGTGAGCGCGCCGGGACCTGTGAGAATCACAGGCATGGAAAGCAGTAGCGCCACCCGCCGCCAGGCCACCCGGCAGAAGCTCTACGAAGCGGCCGTGACCCTCATCGCCGAGAAGGGCTTCTCCGCCACCACGGTGGACGAGATCGCCGAGCGCGCCGGGGTCGCCAAGGGCACGGTGTACTACAACTTCAAGAGCAAGACCGAACTCTTCGAGGAACTGCTGCGCCACGGTGTCGGGCTGCTCACCGCCTCGCTGCGCACGGCGGCGGAGGAGACCGACGGGCGCGGCGGCAGCCGGGTCGAGGCGCTGGACTCGATGATCCGGGCCGGTCTGGTCTTCATCGACCGCTACCCGGCCTTCACCCAGCTGTACGTGGCCGAGCTGTGGCGCACCAACCGCGCCTGGCAGGCCACCCTTCTGGTGGTGCGCCAGGAGGCCGTCGCCGTGGTCGAGGGTGTGCTCAGGGAGGGCGTGGAGGGCGGCGAGCTCAGCAAGGAGATCGACATCCCGCTGACGGCGGCCGCGCTGGTCGGCATGGTCCTGGTGGCGGCACTGGACTGGCAGGCGTTCCAGCCGGAGCGGTCGATCGACGACGTGCACTCGGCGCTGTCGCTGCTGCTGCACGGGCGGGTCAGCGGACGCTGACCCCGGCCCCGCCCGGCACCCGCCGGCCCCGTCCGCACGGAGCGCCGGCCCGGCTCCTCCCGGCACCCCGGGACACATGAAGACGCCGGCCCGACGGGGCCCGGTCCCCCCGGGCCCCGTCCGACCGGCGTTTCCGTGCTGCCGGAGAACCTTCCCCCGTGACCCCGTGTCCCCCGTGGCCCCAAGTCCTCCGCCGCGCACCCCCGTTCGGAAAAGAGTGCCGCGCCCGTTCCGCCGCCCCGTGCCGGCGGTACCGGCGCAGCGCCCCTTCCGTGGTCCCCACTCTGCCGTCCTCGCAGGTCGCGCCCCATCCGCGTCCCTACTCATCTCACGCTCTAGGTACGGGTACTCAGACGTGCGCACACGCGCCCTCCCGCTCCGGTACGCCGACTGGTTACGATCGCCCCCGTGTCCGTACTCCCCCTGGTGTTCACAAGCGGCTGGGCGAGCGGGATCAACGCCTACGCGGTGGTCCTCCTGCTCGGCGTCTTCGGCGCGACCGGAGCGGCCGACGAGGTGCCGGATCCGCTGCAGCGCACCGATGTCCTGATCGTGGCCGGTGTGCTCTTCCTCTGCGAGATGGTGGCGGACAAGATCCCGTACGTGGACTCGGTCTGGGACACGGTGCACACCGTCATCAGGCCGGTCGCCGGGGCGGTCGTGGCGGCGCTGCTGGCGGGCGACAGCGGTTCGCTTCCGGAGGTCGCGGCGGGAGCCGTCGGCGGTTCCGCCGCGCTGATGAGTCATCTGGTGAAGGCGGGCACCAGGATGGCGGTCAACACCTCCCCCGAGCCGTTCAGCAACATCGCCGTGAGCACGGCCGAGGACCTGGGCGTCGCCGGAATCGTCGCCTTCGCCCTGTTCCATCCGTGGATCGCGGCCTCCATCGCCGCGGCCCTGCTGATCCTCGGCCTGGTGACCGTGGCCTTCCTGGTCTCCCGGATCCGTCGGTTCCTGCGCCGCAGGGCGCAACGCCGCGAGGAGAAGCGGCTGACCGTTCCCGCTGCCCACCAGCCTGACGGCTGAGCTGTCGGCGGCGGCCGTTGAGCGTGGCCGGCCACCGGGGGCGGACGACGGGGGCGGACGACGGAGCCGGACCGGGTGCGTGCGTGCGGCTGCGCGGCTGCGAACAGAGCCGTCGCCGATCCCTGGTGAATGACGACAACACCGCAGGTGAGCATGGCCGGTCCCGCGCCGCCGCCCCGTTTTCCGGATGCTCTAGAGTCGCAGCCATGGCACGTATTGCGGTGATCGGCGCCGGGTTGGGCGCGATGTCGGCGGCGGCCCGGCTGGCCGTGGCAGGCCACCGGGTGACGGTGTACGAGCGTTCGGAGACATTCGGCGGATCGGTCGGCCGCTACGCCCTGGACGGCTTCACCTTCGACACGGGCCCCGGCCTGCTGCATCTGCCCGCCGTCTACCGCGACCTGTTCGTGAAGACCGGCAAGGAGCCGCTGGAGCGGTGCGTCACCCTGGCCCAGGTCGATCCGGCGAGCCGTCATGTCTTCGCGGACGGCACCGAGGTGGCCCTGCCGAACGCCTCGCGGGCCGGCGTCGTCGCGGCCCTGGACGCCGCGCTCGGGGCCGGCGCGGGCGGGAGCTGGGGTGCCTTCCTCGACCGGGCCGCACAAGCGTGGGACCGGTCCCGGCGGCCCCTGCTGGAGGAGCCCCTGCGCCCCGACTGGCAGGTGCTGACCCGCGATCCGTATCCGGCGACCGTCCGGCGGCGGATGCTGCGCCCCGCCCGCCGGGCCGGCACGGTGGCGGAGATCGGCTCCTGGGAGCTGGCGGATCCCCGGCTGGCCGCCCTGCTGGACGGATACGCGCTGTCGTACGGCCTCGATCCGCTGCACGCCCCGGCGAGCACGGCGCTTCTGCCGTACATGGAGGAGACGTTCGGCAGTTGGTACGTCCGGGGCGGCATGCGCGGGCTTGCGCAGGCGGTGTACGAGCGGTGCCTGGCCCGGAAGGTGGAGTTCGTCTTCGGCGCCGAGGTGGCCCGGGTCCTGGAGAAGGATGGCCGGGCGGCGGGCGTGGAGCTGGCGGACGGCACGGTCGCGGAGGCGGCTCATGTGGTGCTGGGCGCGCGCCCGCACCCGGGCCTGATGCCCGCTCAGGAGCTGTGGCGGGACGGCGATGTGACGGTGCAGCCCCGGCCGGAGGGCTCGGGCCCGACCGGCAGGTTCCTGGTCCTGCTCTCGTTGCGCGGCGCACGGCCCTCGGACACCGCGCACCGGACGCTGGTGCATCCGGCGGACGGGGCGGCCGAGCGCGAGGCGGTGTTCGGCGGCCGGCTCGCCACGCACCCCACGGTGACGGTGCTGCGCCCCGACGATCCGGCCACCCGTCCCGACGAGGCCCACGAGGCCGTGACGCTGTCGGCGACAGTGGCCCCGCACGGACCGGTGGACTGGACGGACGAGGCGCTGCGGGCGCGGTACGCGGACACCCTGATCGACACGGCGAGCGCGGCCGTGCCGGGCCTGCGGGACCGGGTGCTCCGGGTGGAGGTGCGGACGCCCGCCGAGACCGAGGCCGAGACCGGTGCGGAGGGCGGCGCGGTTCCGGCCCCCGCGCTGGCCGGCGCCGGGGGCGGCCACCTCCACGCGGCCAACCGCACCCGGCTGCCGGGACTGCTCCTGGCGGGCGGCTGGTCGCATCCGGGCGGCGGTCCGGCACACGCGGGCATGTCCGGCGCGCTCGTCGCGGGGATCGTCGTCGAGGGGGACGGCTTCCGCGGCTCGCAGTGAGGCGAGGGGGACGGCTTCCGCCGCCCGCGGCGGGGCGAGGCACCCCGTCGCCCGGCCGCCCGACCGCGGGGCCTGCCCTCCGTACGGGCGGCCCGTCAAGCCCTGGGATCGCCGCCGGCAGTACGGCCGGTGGGCCCTGCGATCAGTAGCGGTACTGCTCGTTGTAGCCCGTGTCGTAGCCGTTGGGGTACGGCGTCGGCTGGGCGGGCCGCTCCGGGGGCGTCTGCGGGTACTGCTCACCCTCGCGCTGCTGCGGCACCCAGACGCCACCCGGCGGAGTCTCGGGGGCGTACGGCTGGGACTGGCCGTACGGGGCGGACTGGGCGTAGGGGTCGGACTGGGCATACGGGTCGGCGAACTGCCGGCCGCCGCCGTAGCTGTCGTAGCTCCCGTCGTTCCCGTCGTTCCCGTACGCGCCGTACTGCGGGGTGCTCGTGGTGGTGCCGATGTACGGGTCGGAGTACGCGGCGTACTGCTGCTGGTCCGTGCCGTAGTCGTACTGCCCGGCGCCCGCGTAGGTGTCCTGGCCTGCGCCCGCGTAGCTGTCCTGGCCGCCGCCCGTGTAAGGGGGTTCCTGGCTCTGCGGCGGGAAGACCGAGTAGTCGGTGTACGCGGCGTACTGCGGCTGCTGGTGCGGATCCTGCTGGTGCCCCTGCTGCGGGCGGTGATCGGTGTAGACGCCGTACTGCCCGGTGTCCTCGGGCAGCGGCTCCGGCGCGTAGACCTCGGCCGGCGCGGTCTGCGGTGCGGCCTCCGGCCGGGCCGGTGTTCCCGGGTCGTACTCCGTCTCCAGGTCCGAGACCTGGAGGGTGGGTTCGCGGTCGCCCGCGCCGCGGCGGCGCCGGCTCGCCCCGGGGTTTCCCCCTATGGCCCAGCCGGTCGAGAAGCCCCGGCGGAAGGAGAGCGTGACGTACGTCTGCCCCGTCGCGAAGGCGATCGCTCCGACGGCGATGACGAACACGGAGGGCATCAGGACACCGACGACGACACCGAGGAAGCCGGTGAAGGCGAGCAGACGCCAGCGCAGACGCGCCTTGTACTGCAGCAGCACCTCACCGAGCAGCCAGAGCGCAACGATGCCGAACGCGATGTAGAGGACCGTCCAGCCCATGCCCGCCCCCTTCTACGGCCACCGCCCCGGATCGTGGCGGGTACGGCCGGTCACGACTGCTTGTGCAGTCCGAGATTTTCGTAGATCTCGAGCGTCGCTGTCGAGTTGTTCAACGTGATGAAGTGCAGCCCGGGCACACCCTCGGAAAGCAGCTTCGCGCAGAACCGCGTTGCGAAGTCGATGCCAATGGAGCGTACAGCGGCGGGATCGTCCGTGGCGGCGAGGATGCGTTCTTTCAGCTCCGCGGGCAGAGTCGCGTTGCTGAGCTGCGCGAATCTCTCCAATTGCCGAACACTCGTGAGAGGCATCACTTCAGGAATGATCGGGGTGTCGCAACCCGCAGCGACCACCCGGTCACGCATACGCAGATAATCCTCGGGGTCGAAGAACATCTGCGTGATCGCATAGTCCGCACCGGCGTGGCACTTGTCCACGAAATGCCGGATGTCGGTATCCCAGTCGGCAGAGCGCGGATGCATCTCGGGGAACGCCGCGACGCCGACACAGAAATCGCCGGATTCCTTGATCAGCCGGACGAGATCCGCCGCATACCGCACACCCTGCGGGTGCTCGACCCACGGGCCCATCGGGTCACCCGGCGGGTCTCCGCGCACGGCGAGGATGTTCCGGATTCCGGCGTCCGCGTACTGGCCGATCATGTTGCGCAGCTCGGCGACGGAGTGGTTGACCGCCGTGAGGTGCGCGACCGGAGTGAGCGTGGACTCGGCGGCGATGTCCTGAGTCGCCTTCACTGTCCCGGCCCGGGTGGATCCGCCGGCTCCGTACGTCACGGAGACGAAGCTCGGTCCCACCGCCTCGACCCGGCGCAGCGCGTTCCAGAGGTTACGCTCGCCCTTCTCGGTCTTGGGCGCCCAGAACTCGAAGGAGTACGAGGTCTTGCCGGTCTCAAGCATCTCACGCACCGTGCGCGCGTGATCTGTCCTGGTGGAGGGTGTGCCAAGGGCCATACCGGCAGGTTAACCAGGGTGAGGCGGGCTCCCAACCGAACTCGGGATATTTGCCTTGATTGCCCGATTCTTTGTCCACGCTTCGGACACTCCTGTCCCGAAACGGCCCATGGCTCGCCCGGTCACTCGCCGGCGCGGTCCCGGATTCTCCGCGCCAGCCCGGCGGCGGCCGCCGCCGGATCGGATGCCTCGGTCACGGCCCGCACGACGACGACCCGGCGGGCTCCGGCGTCCAGCACCTCGTCGAGGTTGCCGGCGTCGATCCCGCCGATGGCGAACCACGGACGGGCCGGGGCGAGCGAGGCGGCATAGCGGACGAGGTCCAGACCGGGGGCGTGCCGTCCGGGCTTCGTCGGGGTGGGCCAGCAGGGGCCGGTGCAGAAGTAGTCCACGCCGGACTCGGCGACGGCGGCGTCGACCTCGGCCTCGGCGTGTGTGGAGCGGCCGATGACCACGTCACCGCCGATGATCGCGCGGGCAGCCGGGACCGGCAGGTCGCCCTGGCCCAGGTGCAGCACGTCGGAACCGATGGCGTGGGCGACATCGGCCCGGTCGTTGACCGCGAGGAGCTTGCCGTGGCGCTTGCAGGCATCGGCGAAGAGCGCCAGATGTTCGAGCTCCTCGGCCGCCTCCATGCCCTTGTCGCGCAGCTGGATGACGTCCACACCGCTGGAGAGGACCGCGTCGAGGAACGCGGGAAGGTCCCCCTGGCGCCGACGCGCGTCCGTGCACAGGTAGAGCCGGGCGTCGGACAGCTGCGCGCGAGGTGTGGACATGGTGCGGTTCCCCCCGGGGAAGGCGATGGCGGCGGTTCGGTGCTGCCGCGCGGAACGCGGGCCGCGGCATGCGGCCCGCGTCCTCCGTGCGGCAGTGGGTCAGACGGCGAGCGCCTGGGCCCGGCGCTTCACCTCCGTGCCGCGATTCTCACTCAGCGCCTGCGCGGGCGTGCCCGGCAGGGTCGGGTCGGGTGTGAAGAGCCATTCCAGCATCTCCGCGTCGGAGTAGCCGTCGTCCTTCAGGAGCGTCAGGGTCCCCGAAAGGCCCTTGACCACCTTGTCCGCGTCGATGAAAGCGGCAGGCACCTGGAGCGCCCGGTTCTCACCACGTCGTACGGCGATGAGCTGGCCTTCCTTGACCAGCTGGCGCACACGCGTCACCTCGACACCGAGCATTTCGGCGATGTCGGGAAGGTGGAGCCAGGCGGGTACGAGAGCATCGGTCTTTGCGTCAATCTCGGTCACGGGGACAAGCGTGCCATCCCGGACCGACAGTCGGTACCCGGGCCGACCGTACGGGGGCCGGACGCGCCGTCAGAGCGTGGCCGACTTCAGGGGCACGGAGGGGTCGGCGACCTGCTCGGGGACCAGCTCGGCACCCGATTCGACGAGCCTGCGGCCCTGCGCCAGATCGCGCGGACGGCCGACCGCCAGTACGGCGACGAGCGCTCCGGCGCGCAGCCAGCACACCGTCCACGCCGGTTCGGCCGGATCGCCGCGCCACACCAGCGTGTCGGCCCCCGCGTGATGGCCCGCGTACTGGACGAAGCGGCCGAACTGCTCGGACCAGAAGTAGGGCACGGGGTCGTAGACCGGCGGCTGCCCCCCGCCCTCCGGAGCGGTGACGGTGGCGGCGACGGTCCGGGGCCCCTGGAGGGCGTTGTCCCAGTGGTGGACGAGCAGCCGCGCCCCGTACCGGGCGGAGGGGAACGAGGCGCAGTCGCCGACCGCGTACACATCGGGGAGCGAGGTGCGCAGGGAGGCGTCGGCGGTCACCGACCCGTCCGGGCCGAGTTCGATCCCCGATCCGGTCAGCCAGCCGGTCGCGGGCCGGGCCCCGATGCCGACCACGACCGCGTCCGCCGGGATCTCGCGGCCGTCCGCCAGGACCACGCGGCCGGCTTCGACGCGGTCGACCCGGGCGCCGGTGAGGAGTACGGCGCCGCTGTCCGCGTACCAGCCGGCCATGGGCGCGGCGACCTCGGCGGGCAGGGCCCCGGCGAGCGGGCGTTCGGCCGCCTCGACGACGGTGACCGCGCAGCCGGCCGCGCGGGCAGCGGTGGCGAACTCGGCGCCGATCCAGCCGGCGCCGACGACCACCACGTCATGGCGCTGTTCGAGGACGGGGCGCAGCCGTGCGGCGTCGTCCAGCGTGCGCAGCAGGTGGACGCCCGGGATGCCCTCGGTGCCGGGCAGCACCATGGGCTCGGCACCGGTGGCGATGACCAGGACGTCGTAGGGGACGGGCCCGTCCGGGGTGTCCAGTTCGTGGTCGGCGGCACGCAGCGCGGTCACGTCGACACCGAGCCGCAGGGTGATGTCCAGCTCCTCGAAGTCGATGTCGAAGGCCGAGCCCTCGGCCTTGCCGAGCAGGACCGCCTTCGACAGCGGGGGCCGGTCGTACGGCTGGTGCGGCTCGGCGCCGATCAGCGTGACGGGGCCGGCGAAGCCCTGTTCGCGCAGGGCCACCGCGGTCTGCACGCCCGCCATGCCCGCTCCGGCGATCACCACGCGGCGGCGCTGCCGCGGCTCTGTCTGCTGCTGTCCGGTCTGCTCGTCCACCCGCCCACCTTAAACACCTGACGGATCGTCAGTAAGCCGGTTCCCGTGATGGCCCCGCCGGATCTCCGGTGTGCCCGCCGGATCAGCTTCCCCGCGCCCGTGCCCGCTCCCTTGCGAGGGGCGCGGGCCAACGGTCTAGGGTGGCCGTGCACATCACTCGCGGGAGCCCGGACGTACCGGGCTGAGAGGGAGGCTGGACGGCCTCCGACCGTACGAACCTGATCCGGGTCATGCCGGCGAAGGGAGGGGCTGGACGCCATGCGCGCACACCGTACGAACGGGTCCGACGTCCTCGTCATCGGCGGCGGCATCATCGGCCTGGTGATCGCCTGGCGGGCCGCGCAGCGCGGCCTGGCCACCTCGGTCGCCGATCCCGAACCGGGCGGCGGCGCGGCCCAGGTCGCGGCGGGGATGCTGGCCGCCGTCACCGAACTCCACTACGGCGAGGAGATGCTGCTCGGTCTCAACGTCGAGTCCGCCGCACGCTATCCGGCGTTCGCCGCCGAGCTGGAGGAGGCGAGCGGACGGGACATCGGCTTCCGCGCCTGTGGCACGCTGGCCGTCGCACTCGATGCCGACGACCGCGCTCATCTGCGGGAGCTCCACGCCCTGCAACGCCGCTCGGGCCTGGAGTCGGAGTGGCTCACCGGCCGGGAGTGCCGTCGCCTCGAACCGATGCTCGCACCGGGGGTACGCGGCGGGCTGCGGGTCGACGGCGACCACCAGGTCGACCCCCGACGGCTGGCCGCCGCGCTGCTGACGGCGTGCGAACGGGCCGGGGTCGTCCTCCACCGCCAACGGGCCGAGCGGCTCTCGGTGACGGGCGACCGGGCCGCCGGAGCCGTACTGGCCGACGGGACGGAGGTGGCCGCCGACCAGGTCGTGCTCGCCGCGGGCAGCCTCAGCGGCCGGCTCGCGGGGGTGCCGGAGCATGTCCTGCCTCCGGTCCGCCCGGTGAAGGGCCAGGTGCTGCGGCTGACCATGCCCACCGCGTACGCCCCCTTCCTCTCCCGCACCGTGCGGGCGGTGGTCCGGGGCAGCCATGTCTATCTCGTGCCGCGTGAGAACGGGGAGCTCGTCATCGGCGCCACCAGCGAGGAGATGGGCTGGGACACCACCGTCACGGCGGGCGGTGTGTACGAGCTGCTGCGCGACGCGCACGAACTGGTGCCGGGCATCACCGAGCTGCCGCTCACCGAGACGCGCGCCGGTCTGCGCCCCGCCTCCCCCGACAACGCCCCGCTGCTCGGCCGGACCGCGCTGCGCGGCCTCCATCTCGCCACCGGCCACCACCGCAACGGGGTGCTGCTCACCCCCGTCACCGGGGACGCCATGGCGCGGCTGCTGACGGGCGGCGAGCTGCCCGAGGTGGCCCGCCCCTTCTCCCCCGGCCGCTTCTCGCCCGCCGCCGCCCTACCTCAGGAGCAGCCCGCATGACCGAGCCCACCCCGCGTTCCGCCTCCCCTTCCGCCCCTCTCCCCGCTTCCCCTGCCGCCCCGCCTCCCGCCTCCCTTCGCGTCTCCGTGAACGGCGAGGCACGCGCCGTCGCGCCGGGTACCACCCTGGACGTCCTGGTCGCGTCGCTGACCCGTGCGCCGTCGGGCGTCGCGGCGGCCCTGAACGAGACCGTCGTACCGCGCGGCCAGTGGCCCGGCGTCGCACTCGGCGACGGCGACCGGGTCGAGGTCCTCACCGCGGTCCAGGGAGGCTGACCGTGTCCGACGACCTCTTCCCGCTCGGCGGCACCGTCCTCGGCTCCCGGCTGATCATGGGGACGGGCGGGGCGCCCAGCCTCGACGTACTGGAGCGCTCCCTGACCGCGTCCGGCACCGAGCTGACGACCGTGGCGATGCGCCGCCTCGACCCGACCGTGCAGGGCTCCGTGCTCTCCGTACTGGAGCGGCTCTCCATCCGCGTGCTGCCGAACACGGCCGGCTGCTTCACCGCGGGCGAGGCCGTGCTCACCGCCCGGCTCGCCCGCGAGGCGCTCGGCACCGACTGGGTCAAGCTGGAGGTGGTGGCGGACGAGCGCACCCTGCTGCCCGATCCCATCGAGCTGCTGGACGCCGCGGAGACGCTGGTGGACGACGGCTTCACCGTGCTGCCCTACACGAACGACGACCCGGTGCTGGCCCGCAAGCTGGAGGACGTGGGGTGTGCGGCGATCATGCCGCTCGGCTCCCCCATCGGCTCGGGTCTGGGCATCCGCAATCCGCACAACTTCCAGTTGATCGTCGAACAGGCGCGGGTCCCCGTGATCCTGGACGCGGGGGCGGGCACGGCGTCGGACGCGGCGCTCGCCATGGAGCTCGGGTGTGCGGCCGTGATGCTGGCGTCGGCGGTGACCCGGGCCCAGGAACCCGAGCTGATGGCCACCGCGATGCGCCACGCGGTGGCGGGCGGGCGGCTCGCGTACCGCGCGGGGCGGATCCCCCGCCGCCACTTCGCCGAGGCGTCGTCCCCGACGGCGGGGCGGGCGGTGCTGGATCCGGAACGTCCGGCGTTCTGACCCCGGCGCACGAGCGGGTCCGGCGTTCCGCTCCCGGGCACGGACGGCCCTCGTGGTGGATCTCACGCCCCGGGAGCGGGGCCTCCCGGTCCCCGCTCCCGGCCCGTTCGACGGCAGGGAATCGCATGTCCCTGTCACGGCTCGGCTGCAGTACGGCGCCGGGACCGCTCCGCACGTCGGTCGTGTCGGCGGTGGCTCGTAGACTCGGCTGCGTGGATACGACCCTCCAGGACCCTCTCGTCGGGCAGCTGCTCGACGGCCGCTACCGCGTCGATGCCCGCATCGCCGTGGGCGGCATGGCCACGGTCTACCGGGCCATGGACACCCGGCTCGACCGGGTGCTCGCCCTCAAGGTGATGCACCCGGCGCTCGCGACCGACGCCTCGTTCGTCGAGCGCTTCATCCGCGAGGCCAAGTCGGTGGCCAGGCTCGCGCACCCCAACGTGGTCGCGGTCTTCGACCAGGGCGCCCAGGGGCAGTACGTCTACCTCGCGATGGAGTACGTCGCGGGGTGCACGCTGCGCGATGTGCTGCGTGAGCGGGGCGCCCTGCAGCCGAGGGCCGCGCTGGACATCCTGGAGCCGGTGCTCGCCGCCCTGGGGGCCGCGCACCGGGCGGGCTTCGTCCACCGGGACATGAAGCCGGAGAACGTACTCATAGGCGACGACGGCCGGGTCAAGGTCGCCGACTTCGGCCTGGTCCGGGCCGTGGGCTCGGTCACGAACACCACCGGGTCCATCCTGGGGACGGTCTCCTACCTCGCCCCCGAGCAGATCGAGCACGGCACCGCGGACACCCGCGCCGATGTGTACGCGTGCGGCGTCGTGCTCTACGAGATGCTCACGGGCACCAAGCCGCACACCGGTGATTCCGCCGCCCAGGTCATCTACCAGCACCTCAACGAGGACGTCCCGGCACCCTCCGCCGTCGTCCCGGGTCTCCCGGCCGAGCTCGACGCGCTGGTGGCGAGCGCCACCGCCCGGCAGCCCGAGGTCCGCCCGTTCGACGCGGTGGCGCTGCTCGCCGAGTCCCGCCAGGCCCGGTCCGGCCTGACCGACGCACAGCTGGACGCCGTGCCGCCGCAGGCCCTGGCCGAGGACCACGACGGCGGCGAGGACCGCACGAGCGTGATCCCCCGGGCGCTGCCGCCCGGCCAGGGCACCGCCCATCACACCAGCCGGCTGGAGATGCCCCCGCCGCTGCCCCCGCGGCCTCAGGGCCGCCGCGCGGGGCTCCGCGGGACACCTCGGCGCGGCGTCATCGTGGCGGTCCTCGCCGTACTGCTCGTCCTGGGGATCGGCGGGGGCGTCTGGTACATCAACTCGGGGCAGTTCACTCAGGTCCCCTCGCTGCTGGGCCAGAGCGAGAAGGAGGCCAAGGAACGGCTCTCGAAGGCGGGTCTCGAACTGAAGGGCGTGCGGCGGGCGTACAGCGACACCGTCGAGCGCAACACGGTGATCAGCAGCGATCCGAAGCCGGGCGCCCGGATCCGGGGCAACGGCGCGGTGTCACTGGTCGTCTCGCGCGGTCCCGAGATCGTGACCGTGCCCGACGTCCAGGGTGTCGGACTCTCCGAGGCCAGACGCCGGCTGGAGAAGAAGGGCCTCGTGCCCGGCATGATCACCAAGGAGTTCAGCGACGACGTGTCCGCCGGTGAGGTGGTGCGTACGGAACCAGGGGCGGGCGCCGAGCGCCACCCGGACTCAGCGGTCGCGATCGTCGTCTCCAAGGGCAGTCCGGTCGACGTCCCCGATGTCACCGGCCTCTCCGTCGAGGACGCCACCGCCGCGCTGGAGGACGAAGGCCTGAAGGCCAAGGTGCTGCCGGACCGGGTGAACTCGCCGGAGGTCGCGGGCGACATCGCCGAGCAGTCACCGGCCGAGGGCGAGGAGGCCGCCGAGGGCGACACCATCACGCTCACGGTCTCCGAGGGCCCTCGGATGATCGACGTCCCGGACGTCACCGGCAAGGACGTCGACGACGCCCGCAGCACGCTGGAGGACGCGGGCTTCGAGGTCAAGGTCGACCGCCCGTTCCTCTCCTTCAGCGACACCATCGCGAGCCAGTCCGTCGACGGCGGCGACCAGGCCCCCGAGGGCAGCACCATCACCATCAAGACCAAGGGACTGTAGATCCGTATGCGCAACCCTGTCGGCGGCCATGTTCCGGTGGCCGGCGGCCTCGCCAAGGTCGGCCTGCCCTACGCCCGCGAGATGGGCGCGGAGGCTGTCCAGGTCTTCGTCGCCAATCCGCGCGGCTGGGCGACCCCGGCCGGGAGTCCGGCGCAGGACGAACAGTTCCGCGCCGAGTGCGCCGCCGAGGCCATACCGGCGTACGTCCATGCCCCGTATCTGATCAACTTCGGCTCGCACACCCCGGCCACCGTCGAGAAATCCGTGGATTCCCTGCGCCATTCGCTGCGCAGGGCCCGCGAGATCGGCGCCCTGGGCGTCGTGGTGCACACCGGTTCGGCGACCAACGGCCGGCCGCGCGAGGAGGCGCTGGCGCAGGTCCGCACCCATATGCGGCCGCTGCTGGACGAGCTGACCCACGACGACGACCCGTTCCTGCTGCTGGAGTCGACCGCCGGGCAGGGTTTCTCGCTCTGCTCACGGACCTGGGACTTCGGCCCGTACTTCGACGCCCTGGACGCCCACCCGAAGCTCGGTATCTGCCTCGACACCTGTCACATCTACGCGGCCGGACACGACCTGGCCGGTCCGGGCGGTATGAAGGAGACGCTGGACCTGCTGGTGGAGACGGTCGGCGAGGGCCGGCTGAAGCTGATCCACGCCAATGACTCCAAGGACGTGGCCGGGGCGCACAAGGACCGGCACGAGAACATCGGGTCGGGCCACATCGGCCAGGAGCCGTTCCGGGAGCTGTTCTCCCACCCCGCCACCGCGGGCGTACCCCTGGTCATCGAGACACCCGGCGGCAAGGAGGGCCATGCGGCGGACGTGGCCCGGCTGAAGGAGCTGCGCGACCGGAGCTGACGGCGAGCCCTGCCCGGGAATACCCCAGGGGGGTATATGGTTCCTCCTGTCGGCAGGAACCGCTCCTCGGCATTGGGGGAACACGATGCAGGACCGCACCCGGCACACAGACCACGCAGGCCACACCTCTCACCCGGACCACACCGGTCACACCGTCCGCACTGGCCATGCCGGCCACTCAGCCGACCACACCGACCACTCCGGCCACGGCTCCGGGGGCGTCAGCTGGGCGATGGCAGCGCAGGCGACACTCCACTGCCTCACCGGATGCGCCATCGGCGAGATTCTCGGCATGGTGATCGGCACCGCGTTCGGCTGGGGCAACGTGCCGACGATGATCCTCGCGATCGTCCTGGCGTTCTTCTTCGGCTACACCCTGACGCTGCGGTCCGTCCTGAAGGCGGGCGTCGGCTTCAGGGCGGCGTTCCGGGTCGCCCTCGCGGCCGACACGCTCTCGATCGCGGTGATGGAGCTGATCGACAACGGGGTGATCGCCCTGTGGCCGGGCGCCATGGACGCCATGCTCTCCGACGTGCTGTTCTGGGGAGCGCTCGCGATCTCGCTCGCCGTCGCCTTCGTCGTCACCACACCGGTGAACAAGTGGATGATCGGGCGGGGCAAGGGGCACGCGGTGGTGCACCGCTACCACCACTGAGGCGGCGAGGAAGGCGTGGCAGGGTCAGAGCTCGGGGCCGTCCCCGGGCTCCTCCTGGTAGGAGTAGCGCTGTTCCTTCCAGGGATCGCCGATGTTGTGGTACCCGCGCTCCTCCCAGAAGCCGCGGCGGTCGGCGCTCATGTACTCGATGCCCCGGACCCACTTGGGGCCCTTCCAGGCGTACAGGTGCGGCACGACGAGCCGGAGCGGGAAGCCGTGTTCGGCGGTGAGCAGTTCGCCGCCCTTGTGGGTGGCGAACAGGGCTCGTTCGGAGGTGAAGTCTTCGAGCCGGAGGTTCGAGCTGAAGCCGTACTCGGCCCAGACCATCACATGGGTGACCTGCGGCGCGGGCGGCGCGAGCGCCACGACATCACGGGCGAGCACTCCGCCCCACTCGGCACCGAGCATGCTGAACTTGGTCACGCAGTGCAGATCGGCGACGACCGAGGAGAACGGCAGCGCGGAGAACTCCTGATGGTTCCAGCAGTGCTTCTCGCCGTCGGCCGTGGCCCCGAAGACGCGGAACTCCCAGCGTTCGGGCTTGAACTTGGGCACCGGCCCGTAGTGGGTGACCGGCCAGCCACGCTGCAGTCGCTGGCCCGGCGGAAGCTCGGACTGCTCTGATGCGCGGCGTTCCCGGCTTTCCGGCTGACCCATGTCTCCATGGTGACAGACAGGCAGGGGTGGTCATGACCAGGGCAGAGGCGTTTCGGACAACTCGTACTAAGCATGCACTTACTGGACGACCATCGGGTGCGATGCGAGGATGCGGCCAACTTGCCCAGTTCACCGGTGGAAGGAGCCTCTGCGATGCAGGGCGACCCCGAGGTCCTCGAGTTCCTGAACGAACAGCTGACCGCCGAATTGACTGCTATCAATCAGTACTTCCTGCATGCAAAGATGCAGGACAACTTCGGCTGGACGAAGCTCGCGAAGTACACGCGCTCCGAGTCCTTCGACGAGATGAAGCACGCCGAGATCCTGACCGACCGCATCCTCTTCCTCGACGGACTGCCGAACTACCAGCGGCTTTTCCATGTACGAGTGGGCCAGACGGTCACCGAGATGTTCCAGGCCGACCGCCAGGTCGAGGTGGAGGCGATCGACCGCCTCAAGCGCGGCATCGAGCTGATGCGCGCCAAGGGTGACATCACGTCCGCAAATATCTTTGAGTCGATCCTGGCCGACGAAGAGCACCACATCGACTATCTCGACACCCAGCTGGAACTGGTCGAGAAGCTCGGGGAGCCGCTGTACATCGCGCAGCTGATCGAGCAGCCGGAGAGCTGACCGGCCGCGACACGCGGCACAGGGCATCGGGTTCGGCCGACCGGGGTCCGGTGGCCGACCGACGGCGGACGCCGGGCGGCATCAGGGGCCGGACGCCGGGCGCGGGTGTCAGGCCGCGTCGGGAAGCGCCGCCGGCGCGGGAACGAGGCCGGGGCCGGTGCCCGGGACGACGCCGGGGCCGGTGCCCGGGACGACGCCGGGGCCGGTGCCCGGGACGACGCCGGGGCCGGTGCCCGGGACGACGCCGGGGCCGGTGCCGGGGACGATGCTCCGATCGGCATCGGGAGCGGCGCCGGCCGTGAGACGGTCAGCGGTGCCGGGCGTCCGCTTCTGGTCCAGCAGCTCACGCCGCGGACATGCGCCGCGGCCGAGCATCGCCTGGATCGTACGGACACAGCCGCCGCAGTCGGTCCCCGCCTTGCAGGCCGAGGCTATCTGGCGGGGCGTGCAGGCGCCCGCTTCCGCATGTTCCTTGACCTGCTTCTCCGTAACGCCGAAGCACGAGCAGACGTACACGCGGTTCACCTCCCGGCGGGATGGATCGTGACTGCCACTCCCGATAATCGGTGAGGCTAACCTAACCTTACCCGCCGCCCAAGGCCCGCAAAAGCCCCGGAACGCCCTGTGGGGCACGGATCACATCGATCCGTGCCCCACAGTCGTGCGTGCGCTGCGCGCGGTGACGCCTTACTGGTCCCGGTACATCTCGGCGACCAGGAACGCGAGGTCCAGCGACTGGCTGCGGTTGAGCCTCGGGTCGCAGGCGGTCTCGTAACGCTGGTGGAGGTCGTCCACGAAGATCTCGTGGCCGCCGCCGACACACTCGGTGACATCGTCACCGGTGAGCTCGACATGGATGCCGCCCGGGTGCGTGCCGAGGCCCTTGTGCACCTCGAAGAAGCCCTTGACCTCGTCCAGGACGTCGTCGAAGCGGCGGGTCTTGTGGCCGGACGCGGCCTCGAAGGTGTTGCCGTGCATCGGGTCGGTCACCCAGGCCACGGTCGCGCCCGAGGCGGTGACCTTCTCGACCAGCTCGGGGAGCTTGTCGCGGACCTTGTCGGCGCCCATCCGGACGACGAAGGTCAGCCGGCCGGGCTCGCGCTCGGGGTCGAGGCGGTCGATGTAGCCGAGGGCCTCGTCGACGGTGGACGTCGGGCCGAGCTTGATGCCGATGGGGTTGCGGATCTTCGAGGCGAACTCGATGTGCGCACCGTCCATCTGGCGGGTGCGCTCACCGATCCAGACCATGTGGGCCGAGGTGTCGTACAGCTGACCGGTCCGCGAGTCGACGCGGGTCAGCGACGACTCGTAGTCCAGCAGCAGCGCCTCGTGCGAGGCGTAGAACTCGACGGCCTTGAACTCGGCCGGGTCCGTGCCGCACGCCTTCATGAAGTTCAGCGCGTTGTCGATCTCGCGGGCCAGGGCCTCGTAGCGCTGGCCGGACGGGGACGACTTCACGAAGTCCTGGTTCCAGGCGTGCACCTGGCGCAGGTCGGCGTAACCACCGGTGGTGAAGGCACGGACGAGGTTCAGCGTGGAGGCGGACGCGTGGTACATCCGCTTCAGCCGCTCCGGGTCCGGGACGCGCTCGGCCTCGGTGAAGGCGAAGCCGTTGACGGAGTCGCCCCGGTAGGTCGGCAGCGTCACGCCGTCGCGGGTCTCGGTCGGCTTGGAGCGCGGCTTGGAGTACTGACCGGCGATCCGGCCCACCTTGACGACGGGCACGGAGGCCGCGTAGGTGAGGACGGCGCTCATCTGGAGCAGCGTCTTCAGCTTGGCCCGGATGTGCTCGGCGGACACGGCGTCGAATGCCTCGGCACAGTCACCGCCCTGCAGCAGGAACGCCTCGCCCTTGGCGACGGCTCCCATGCGGGCGCGCAGCTGGTCGCACTCGCCGGCAAAAACGAGCGGCGGATACGACGCGAGGTCCGCGAGTACATCGCGCAGGGCCTCGGAGTCGGGGTACTCGGGCTGCTGCGCCGCGGGAAGGTCTCGCCAGGTGTTGCCACCGGCGACGGGGGTATTGGCGTTCACGGTCACAGCCTCCACATTACGGGGTCTCGTCCAGTGGTTTTCCGGGTGCTCAACGGATGAGACGGCGCACGTCCCGCCCCGTCGCACGGAAGACGGCACGCGTTCCGCCCCGTCGCACGGAAGACGAGGCACTTCCCGGCCGGGGGCACGAAGACGCTCCCGCCCCCGGTCGCGCAGAACGGGCCACTGCCCGTCCCGGTCATGGGTTAAGGTACCGGCATGTTCGCGCACTCGACCCGTAACTGGTGGTGGACCGCTCATCCAGCGGCCCACTGATCGCGCGTACACACCGACGCAGAGGCCGCCCGAGGGGCGGCCTTTCCCATGTCCAGAGGCCGTTCCTCCCAGCTGATCCCAGTGGAAGGAACACCGCAGATGGCACCGCACACCGCACCGCACACGCTCGTCCAGAGGCTTCTCGGCGACGACTGCCCGCCCTTCGCCCTGCTGCGCAGGCGCACCCCCGGCCACGACCACGACACGGTCGAGGTACTGATCGGCCGGGTCCACGAGGCCGCCCGGCTCGCCGACATCCCCGTGGGTGAGCGGCCCGCCCTCGCCCTCGTGCCGTTCCGGCAGATCGCCGAGCGTGGCTTCGACGTCCGCGACGACGGCACCCCGCTGGCCGTACTGGTCGCGGACGAGACGTACGAACTTCCTCTCGACGGAACGCTGGATGCGCTGCCCGCCCACGCGGTGCGGGTCGAGGGCGGTGCGTTCGACGTGTCCGACGAGGAGTACGCGGGGACGGTGCGGCAGGTCATCGAGGACGAGATCGGCCGGGGCGAGGGCGCGAACTTCGTCATCCGGCGGACCTTCCGGGGCGAGATCCCGGGCTTCGGCAGGGCGGACGCGCTGGCACTGTTCCGGCGGCTGCTGGCCGGCGAGCGGGGCGCGTACTGGACGTTCGTCGTCCATACCGGGGACAGGACCCTGGTCGGTGCCAGCCCCGAGGTGCATGTGCGGATGTCCGGCGGGACCGTCGTGATGAATCCGATCAGCGGGACGTACCGCTACCCCGCCGAGGGCCCGACCGCCGAGAGCCTGCTGGCCTTCCTCGGTGACCGCAAGGAGACCGAGGAGCTCTCCATGGTGGTCGACGAGGAGCTCAAGATGATGTGCACGGTCGGCGACATGGGCGGGGTGGTGATCGGGCCCCGGCTCAAGGAGATGACCCATCTCGCGCACACGGAGTACGAGTTGCGCGGCCGCTCCTCGCTGGATGTGCGCGAGGTGCTGAAGGAGACCATGTTCGCGGCGACGGTCACCGGTTCCCCCGTGCAGAACGCCTGCCGCGTCATCGAGCGGTACGAGTCCGGCGGGCGCGGCTACTACGCGGGCGCGCTGGCCCTGTTGCGGCGGGGGCCCGGCGGGGCGCAGACGCTGGACTCGCCGATCCTGATCCGGACCGCCGACATCTCGGCCCGGGGCGAACTGCGGGTGCCGGTCGGGGCGACACTGGTGCGCCACTCGGATCCGGACAGCGAGGTCGCCGAGACCCATGCGAAGGCGGCCGGTGTGCTGACCGCGCTGGGGGTGCGGCCGGGGCGGCCGCAGGCGGAGGGGGCGCGTCCCGGGCTGGCCGACGATCCCCGGGTGCGGGCGGCGCTGGATGCCCGGCGGGACGGGCTGGCGCCGTTCTGGCTGCGGATGCAGGAGCGCACCGACGCGCTGTCCGGCCATGCGCTGGTGATCGACGGCGAGGACACCTTCACCTCGATGCTGGGGCATCTGCTGCGCGCCTCGGGCCTCGATGTGTCGGTGCGCCGCTACGACGAGCCGGGGCTGCGCGAGATCGTACGGGCGCACGAGGGGCCCGTCGTGCTGGGCCCCGGGCCGGGCGATCCGGGTGACGCGGCCGACCCGAAGATGCGGCTGCTGCGCTCCCTCGCCGCGGAGCTCGTACGGGATCACCGGCACGGGCTGCTCGGGGTGTGCCTGGGCCATGAGCTGATCGCGGCGGAGCTGGGTCTCGACATCGTCCGCAAGACGGTGCCGTACCAGGGCGCGCAGACCCGGATCGAGCTGTTCGGCCGCCCGGAGACCGTCGGTTTCTACAACAGCTTCACCGCGCGCTGCGACGAGGCGGCAGCGGCCGAGCTCGCCGCGCACGGCATCGAGGCGAGCCGGGACGGGGCGGCCGGGGAGCTGCACGCGCTGCGCGGGGACGGCTTCGCCTCGGTGCAGTTCCATCCGGAGTCGGTGCTGACGCTGCGCGGGGCGGCGATCGTGGGCGAGCTCCTGGCGGGGCTGCCGGTACGCGGCTGAGCCGTCGTCGGGTCCCCGCGCCCTCAGGCTCCGGGCTCCGCGGGGACCAGGACGTTCTCGCTGCGGCGGCCGGCCAGGTAGTCGTCGATGTTGCGGACGGTGGCGTCGATGATCTGGCCGACCGCGTCCTCGGTGTAGTACGCCTGGTGCGAGGTGACCAGGACGTTCGGGAAGGTGACGAGGCGGGCCAGGGTGTCGTCGTCGACGCCCTGCAGGGACTTGTCGAGGAAGAAGAGCCCGGCCTCCGCCTCGTACACGTCGAGACCGACGCCCAGGAGCCGGCCCGCCCGCAACACCTCGACCAGGGCCGAGGTGTCGACGAGTCCGCCTCGGCTGGAGTTGACGAGGATCGCGTCGTCCTTCATGTGGGCCAGGGCGTCCTTGCCGATGATGTGGTGGGTCGAGGGCAGCAGGGGGACGTGCAGACTGATCAGGTCGGACTCGGCGAGGAGCTGTTCCTTGTCGACGTACCGCATGCCGAGCTCGACGCAGGCGGGGTTCTCGTCGATGTCCCAGCCGAGCAGATTCATGCCGAAGCCATGGGCGATCCGGGTGAAGGCCTCGCCGATCTTCCCGGTGCCGATGACGCCGGCCGTGCGGCCGTGCATGTCCCGTCCGAGGAGGCCGTCGAGGCGGAAGTCGAAGTCCCGGGTGCGGATCGTGGCGCGGACGACCCGGCGGTTGACCGCCATGGCGAGGGTCCAGGCGAATTCGGCGACGGAATAGGGCGAGTACCAGGAGACCCGGGAGACCCGCAGGGCGAGGCGTTCGGCGACGTCCCGGTCGATGTTGTTGAAGCCGGTGGAGCGCTGGGCGATCATCTGGGTGCCGCCCGCCGCGAGGGTCTGCAGGACCCGGCCGCCCAGGTCGGCGTTGACGCTGGTGGAGATGATCTCGTAGCCCGCCGCGATGGGCGCGGTGTCCTGGTTGAGAAAGACATCCAGGCAGCGCACCTCGTACTTCCCGGCGCAGGCCTTCTCGATCAGGGGCTTCTCGTCGGACTGCACACCGAAGGCCAGGATTTCCACGACGTCTCCCGTGATGGATGCGGGCGAGGTGCGGGGCCCGCTCGGGGAGCGGGCCCCGCGGGGCCGGTCATCGCGAATATACGGCGAGGCCCACCGGTCCGCCGCTCAGCGGCTCCCGGGCTCCCCGGCCGGGCATGCGCCGGTGCCGGAGGGGCGAGCTGTCCGGGACGGGCCCGCTCGGCTCCGCACCGAGGCCGGTCGCAGACCTCTTCGGGAGGGGCCGTACGGTCAATTCCCATACAGGGTGCGGAATTCGCCGTCAGACGTCGTCGAGGCCGCGCTCGATGGCGTACCGCACCAGCTCCACCCTGTTGTGCAGCTGGAGCTTGCCCAGGGTGTTCTGGACGTGGTTCTGGACCGTGCGGTGGGAGATGACCAGCCGTTCGGCGATCTGCTTGTACGAGAGCCCCTTGGCCACCAGCCGCAGCACCTCGGTCTCCCGGTCGGTGAGCTGCGGTGCCTTCGGCTCGTCCGGGGCGACGGGCGCGGGTTCGGAGGCCAGCCTGCGGTACTCGCCCAGGACGAGTCCGGCGAGGCCGGGAGTGAAGACCGGGTTGCCCGCGGCGGTGGAACGGACCGCCTCGGTCAGCTCCTGGGTGCTCGCCGACTTCAGCAGATAACCGGTGGCGCCGGACTTGACCGCCTCCAGGACGTCGGCGTGCTCACCGCTCGCGGAGAGCACCAGGACCCGCAGTCCGGGCTGGGATCCGACGAGTTCCTTGCAGACCTGGACACCGGGCATCCCGGGCAGGTTGAGGTCGAGGACCAGGACATCGGGGGTGACGGCCCCGGCCCGGCGGACCGCCTGCGGGCCGTCGCCCGCGGTCGCCACCACGTCGAAGCCGGACTCCGCGAGGTCGCGGGCGACGGCGTCGCGCCACATCGGGTGGTCGTCGACCACCATCACCCTGATGGGCCGCTGCTGCCCGGCACCCTCGTCATGTGCTGCGCTCATCGGACTGAACCCGCCTTCCCCCGTGCCGTCTTCGGAACCTTCAGTTCGACCTCGGTGCCCTGGCCGGGCACCGAGATCAGCTCTGCCGTGCCGCCCAGGTCGCGCAGCCGCCCCCGGATCGACAGGGCGACGCCGAGGCGCCCCTCCCCCTCGGCCTGGGCGAGCCGCCCCTCCGGGATACCGGGTCCGTCGTCCCGGACCGTGACGATCACCTCGTCAGGCCAGTCCTCGACCAGGATCCACGCCTGGGCGCTCTCCCCCGCGTGCACCCGGACATTGTCCAGGGCCGCGCCGACGGCCGCCGCCAGCTCCCCTGCCGCCGGGGACGGGAGCAGCACCGGCGCTCCGGGCTCCGCGAACGTCACCCGGGATCCGGCGTGCGGGGCGAGCAGGGACCGCAGATCGGTGTCGCCGGGCGCATCCGGGTCGTCGTCGTCCACCTCGACGGTGCGCACCACGGCGCCCTGGGCCGCGTCCTCGGACACCCGGGTGGGAGGCACCAGACCGCTGGAGACCAGGGAGCGCAGGGCGACCTCCTGTTCCCCGGCCATCCTGCCCAGCTCGGCGGCCTCGCCGCCGAGCGCCGTGCCCCGGCGCTGCACCATGGCGAGGACCTGGAGCACGCTGTCGTGGATGTCTCGGGCCAGGCGTTCGCGCTCCCGGGTGGCGGCCTCGATCTCCAGGGCGCGGGCGAGGGTGCGCTCACTGGCGCGGGCGACCTCGACGACGTACCCGATGGCGATGGAGGCGACCCAGACCAGCAGGACGTTGTGCAGGGTGTCGCGGCTGGGTTCGGCACGCTCGATCAGGTTGGCGAGGGCGACGAAGGTGGAGGCGAAGGCCGCCCACCGCCAGCCGCCCTTGATGGCGAAGGCCAGGACGGAGCCGGCGGTCCAGATGGACGGCAGGGTCGGCCCGTCCATGTGCTGGGCCTGGAAGTCGGCGAGCGGGGTGACGAGGATGCCGATGAGCGCGAGCGCGAGGTCCGCGCCCAGGAACCGCTTCGTGCAGGCCACGGCGCCGGCGACCTTCGGCAGGGTCGCGAGCGTCCAGAGGGTCATGACCGCCAGGAAGGCGACGGCCACCCACGGCCGCTCGTACTTGTCGCGTCCGAAGACGGCGAGCAGGATCGCGTAGAGCATCGTCAGGAGGCGGTACGCGGTCAGGGCACGCCACAGCGGCTGCTCGACCGACATCCTCACGACCCGCACACGTCTGGCCATCTTCTTCTCCCCCACCCCCGGACGGACCCTGTCGCGCACTCGGCTCAGGCGCTGCCGCGGTCCGTTTCCTGCTCGTCCCGGCCACCGGACGCGGCCTTCCCAGCGGCTTCCGCCCGGTGCTTCGCCTCGTCGGCGATCTGCCGCTTGGCGGCGGTCGCGTAGATGTCGACGTACTCCTGGCCGGAGAGCTTCATGATCTCGTACATGACCTCGTCGGTGACCGAGCGCAGGATGAAGCGGTCGCCCTCCATGCCGTGGTAGCGGCTGAAGTCGAGCGGCTTGCCGATCCTGATCCCCGGGCGCATCAGCCTGGGCACCACCTGGCCGGGCGGCTGGATCTTCTCCGTGTCGATCATCGCAACGGGGATGACGGGCGCACCGGTGGCCAGCGCCACCCGGGCGAGACCACCGGGCTTGCCCCGGTAGAGGCGGCCGTCGGGCGACCGGGTGCCCTCCGGGTAGATGCCGAACAGGCCGCCGCTCTCGATGACCTCGATGCCGGCCTTTATCGCCGCCTCACCGGCCCCACGGGCGCCCGAGCGGTCGACCGGGAGCTGTCCGACGCCCTTGAAGAAGGCGGCGGTGAGCTTTCCCTTGACCCCGGGCGCGGTGAAGTACTCGGACTTGGCGATGAAGGTGACCTTGCGGTCCAGGACGGCGGGCAGGAAGAAGGAGTCGGAGAACGACAGATGGTTGCTGGCGAGGATCGCGGGTCCGTGCGCGGGAATGTTCTCCAGGCCCTCCACCCACGGCCTGAAGGCGAGCTTCAGGGACCCGCCGATGGAGAACTTCATTGCGCCGTAGATCATCTCGGGTGCCTCCTGTCTGCTGTCCGACAGACCTTAACCCGTGCGTCCGCCGGTGCTTCCGCCCGGCGCGGACGGGGTGCCCCGGGGCTCGGCCCGTGACGGCCCTGGTCGGTGTCGGCCCGGTCGCGTACGGTGAAGTAATCCTTCCGCACTCCCCGCCTTTCGCTCCCCTTCGAGCCTCACGAACAGGAGACCCCGGTGCCGGTCCTTCCTGGAGCCGAGCCGTTCCGCCACGAGGGCGGAGAGGTCGGCGTCCTCCTCTGTCACGGATTCACCGGTTCCCCGCAGTCACTGCGCCCCTGGGCCGACTATCTGGCGGAGCGCGGACTCACGGTGTCGCTGCCGCTGCTTCCCGGGCACGGCACCCGCTGGCAGGACATGCAGGTGACCGGCTGGCAGGACTGGTACGCGGAGGTGGACCGGGAGCTGCGCTCGCTGCTGGAGCGGTGCGAGCAGGTCTTCGTGTTCGGTCTCTCCATGGGCGGTGCGCTGTCGCTGCGGCTGGCCGCGAAGCACGGCGACGCCGTCCGGGGGCTGGTGCTGGTCAACCCGGCCAACAAGGTGCACGGTCTGGCGGCGCACGCGCTGCCCGTCGTCCGTCATCTGGTGCCGACGACGAAGGGGCTGGCGAGCGACATCGCCCTGGAGGGCGCCCACGAGGTGGGCTACGACCGGGTGCCGCTGCACGCGGCGCACTCGGTGCGGCAGTTCTTCCGGCTGGTCGACGCCGAGCTTCCCCAGGTGACTCAGCCGGTCCTGCTGCTGCACAGCCCGCAGGACCACGTCGTGCCGCCGGCCGACACCGCCCGGATCCTGAGCAGGATCTCCTCGACGGACGTCGAGGAGATCCTGCTGGAACAGAGCTACCACGTCGCGACGTTGGACCACGATGCGGAGCGGATCTTCGACGAGAGCTACTCGTTCATCGGCCGCCTCGCTCCGAGCGTCGGAAAGAAGGGGAGCAGGTCCGGTGGCTGAGCACGACGCGGAGCGCACAGGCAGCGAGGAGGAGCGCGAGCCGCTCCCCGCCGGGGGGACGGCCGTGCCCGAGGAGGACGGCGGTGCGCCGGCCCCCGAGGCACCGTCCGCGCCCACGGGGGCGGACGGCGAACGCCCGGTCGACGAGGACGCCGTCTGGAAGGCGATCGTCGAGGGGTACGGGGAGGAGCCGCCGGACCCGCCGGGGGCCAGGCCCTTCCGGTCCGTCGAGGACCTCGCGCTTCCGGAGGACGGTGCGCCGACCGCTCTGGACCCGGACAAGGGCATCGGCAAGCGTCCGCCCAAGCCGCCGGAGAAGCCGCTCGGCAGCTCGGTGGTCTTCGCCCCCGGGGTCGGCGGCCCGCGTGACTACGAGCCGGCGGAACCCGCCGACGGCGACATCGACGACGACAGCGGCGAGGGGCACTTCGTGCCGCCGGAGCCGCCGCCGCTGCCGGAGGCCGACGTCACGGCGAAGTTCGCCTGGCTCGCGGTGGTCGGCGGCCCCGTCCTCCTGCTGCTGGCGGTGCTGCTCCAGTGGGAGATGACCTGGTGGCTGACCACGGTCGGTGTCGGCGGCTTCCTCGGCGGTTTCGTGACGCTGGTGGCGCGGATGGAGAACGACGACGAGGACGGTGACGACCCCGGGCGCGGCGCGGTGGTCTGAACGGTTCCCCTGCGGGGCCCTTGGGCGGGCGGCAGCGGGATCTTTGGCCTTGCCCCGGTCCGGGGCTGGGGTCTTTGTCCTCAATCGCCGGACGGGCTCGGTGCGGGGCCCTCGGGCGGGCGGCATCGGGGGTTTTGGCCTTGCCCCGGTCCGGGGCGGCGGGGTTCCGTCCTCAATCGCCGGACGGGCTGGGTGCGGGTGCTACGCGGGGTGCGTTCTGTCCGGTGGGTGGGGGTGGGGTCCCTCCGGGGCGTCTCCTCAGAAATGGCGTGTGCACCCGGGAACGTAAGTGGAACCCGGGTCGTACGCCATTCCCTGCGGGGACTCCCCTGCACGCCCCCACCCGGCTTTCGTCAGCGTCTGCACCCCGGTGGGACGACCCCGCAGACAGAAGGGCACCGGCCCTCCGGCTGGTCGCAGACGCATGGCGGGCCGGTTCGGGGCCGTGCAGGGGAGTCCCCGCGGAACGACGAACAGATACCCGGGTCCCACCGCGTACCGGCGGAACGTTCGTCGTTCGAGGAGACGCCCCGGAGGGGCACGGGGCGACCCACCGGCGTCATCCGATGTCCGGCGGGTCCACCCGGATCCGTACCGCACCACCGGCGCCGCCCCCACCGCTCCCCCGGGACATCCGTGCGGCCTGCGCCCCTTTCAGCGCGGCCGCCAGCGCTGCCCCGCTTCCCGGCGGCACCCGGATCAGGGCCCGTTCCCAGGCTTCGCCCACCGGTGCCTCGGAGGGTCTGCGCGGTCGGCCGGGCGCACCGCCCGGGACCGGCACCGGACCGAGCACCTGGGCGTTGGGCGGCAGCTCGGCAGCCGCCAGGAACGCGGCGAGCGCCTCCGGCGCCCCCGTCACCGACGCCATCCGGGACACCGGCGGAAAGCCCAGTTCGGCCCGTTCCGCGAGTTCACGCCGGGCGTGTCCGACCGGGTCCCAGCGCACCAGAGCCTGCACGGGCCGCAGCGTCGGCTCCGCGACGACCACCACCGTTCCGCCCTCCGGCTGCCCCCGCACCAGCGCGGCGGCGGCCGTCCAGCGGCGCAGCGCCTCCTCGCCGGCCCGCAGATCGGGGCGGCCGACCATCGCCCAGCCGTCCAGCAGCAACGCCGCCGCGTACCCGCCCTCGGCGACCGGCTCGGCGCCCGGGGTGCTGACCACCAGCGCGGGCAGGCCGGGCACCGAGTCCAGGATGTGGTCGCGGCCGGAGGTGCGGACCGGCACGGCGGGAAAGGCCCGCCCCAGCTCCTCCGCGGTCCGGCGGGCGCCGACGATCTGTGCCCGCAGCCTGCGGGAGCCGCAGGCGACGCAGTGCCAGGCCGTCTCGGCCCTCCCGCACCAGGCGCAGTTCAGGTCCTGCTGGTCGGGCGCCTCCAGTGGCCCTGCGCAGTGCCGGCAACGCGCGGGCTCCCGGCAGCGCTCGCAGGCCAGCCGGGGGGCGTAGCCCCGGCGCGGCACCTGCACCAGCACCGGTCCGGTGCGGAGCCCGTCGCGCACGGTCTGCCAGGCCAGACTCGGCAGCCGGGCCGCGCGGGCTGCGCCGTCCCGCGCGAGTTCGCCGTCACCGACGGTACGGACCAGGGGAGCCGCGATCCGCAGCTGTTCCCGGTCCGCGCGCAGCGGCAGCGCCCAGCCGCTCTCGACCAGCTGCGCGGCCTCCACGGTGCAGCTCGTCCCGCCGAGCAGGAAGGCGCAGCGGCCGTGCGCGGCCCGCAGCTCCAGGACCTCGCGGACGTGCGGGAAGGGGGCGTTGTCGTCGCTGTGGCTGGAGTCCCCGTCGTCCCAGACCGCGACCAGGCCGAGGTCGGCGACGGGGGCGAACATCGCGGCCCGGGTCCCGACGACCGCCCTGACAGATCCTCGGCTCACCGCGAGCCACTCCCGGTAACGCTTCTCCGGCCCCGAACCCGCTGTCAGAGTCGCGTGGCGGCCCTCCCCGAGTGATGCGGTCAGGGCTGCGTCGACGCGCTCCGCGGTCCGTCCGTCGGGGACGACGACCAGCGCGCCACGGCCCGACGCGAGCGTCGCGGCGACGGCGACGGCGATCTCCTGCGGCCAGTGCGGTCCCGGCAGCGCGGTCCACACCGCCCGGGGCGCTCCCCCGTCGGCCAGTGCGGACAGAAAGGCGGGGCCCTGCGCGTAGCGCTGCCAGGTACCGGGCGAAGGCGGCGGGGGCGGCGGCAGCGGCTCGGGCGACGGCTTGCCCTCGGCCCGGGCGTTCCGCGGCGGCACCGCGAGCTGAAGCACGTCGGCGAGGCTGCCTGCGTACCGGTCGGCGACGGCGCGGGCGAGTGCGAGCAGCCCGGGGCCGAGGACGGGTTCGGGCGAGACGACGGAGGCGAGGGCGGCCAGCGCCCCGCTGTAGTCGGACTCGGCGAGCCGCTCGACCAGGAAGCCGTCGATGAGCCCGCCGCCCTCACGTCGCCCGCCCCGGACGTTGCGTCCCCCGGCGCCGAATCGCACCCGCACCCGGACACCTGGCTGCGCCTCGGCGTCGAGCTCCTCGGGCACGGCGTAGTCGAAGTACTGGTCGAGGTGGAGCGCACCCTTGTTCACCAGCACGCGCGCGACGGGAAGCTCCCTGGCGAGCGCGGCCCCTCGCCAGGTCCGCGGCTTGGCGCGCGGCACCTTGGCCCGGCGCACGGTCTCCCGGATCAGCGCAAGCTGCTCCGGTGCCCCGGCATCGGGCTCGTCGGACCGCTCGTCGTCGCTGCTCACAGCCAAATTCCTACCAGACGTCACTGACAGCCGGGGCCGCCGGTGATCCCGGACCACGCGTACCCGCGGAGCCGGACGGCCCAGTCCGGAGACGGACGCGCCGGAGCCCGGACACCGTGACGGCATCCGGGCTCCGGCGTACGTACGACGCCCCCGCGGGGGCGGCCGTCGGCCCCTACAGGCCTGCGGCCCGGCGCAGTGCGTCCACGCGGTCGGTGCGCTCCCATGTGAAGTCGGGGAGCTCACGGCCGAAGTGGCCGTAGGCGGCGGTCTGGGCGTAGATCGGAC